>NZ_JBEZDY010000042.1:0-68953 GCF_040648555.1 Actinoplanes sp. NPDC049118 | reverse complement strand
GTCACACCATCCAGTGTCGTCGTCATCACGGCACCTTCCTCGCCGGGCTACGCCCGGCGGGTCAGACCGGAAACACCGAAAGATCCACAGTCCCGGGACAGCCCGATTCGGCCTCCGTGCACGCGCTTTGCTACCGCCGACCATGCGACATGGTCGTAAAGTGTCCACATCCTCTGATTACGACTGGTTCGAGAACACCGGCGCTCTCCGCCTGTCGTGGTGGTAGATCGTCGGAGGACGACAACGGGCGGGACTGGCATGGACTCACGTTCGACTCGGGCATGGCGCACGGCGGTCAGTGCCAACTACCGGATGTTCGGGTTTCACGATTCAACCTGTGAGGAGTCCGAGAACTTCGCTACAGCGTTGGCAGCTGCCAGTCGTGAGGTTGTCGGTTGGGCGGCCAATGCGGTGATGGTCGAGGTGACGACCGACCTGGTTCGGATGCAGGTGCAGGTCGAGGTGTTCGACGAGGCGCCCGCCACCGACGATGCCGCTGATCTTCTCCGCGACGGGCAGCTCGAAATGCCCGGCGGGGTGCTCAGTGTCCTGTACTCGGTGGACGAGACGTTCCAGCGGGGTGTGGAGCTTCCGGCAGGTCCCGGCACCTACGGGGTACGGGTGTGTGGCTATGGCCGGACCCGCGCCCGTCTACTGCGGGAGCAGGGCGCCGGCCCGGGCGGTCCGGAGGACATCGACGCCATCGCGGAGGCCTTGGCGGGAGTCGAGCGCTACCAGATCTCGCTGTGGCAGGTGTCGCCCGAGCCGCGGTGGGAGGACGACGATGAGGACGAGTGATGCGGGTGCCGGCGCGGTTGCTGGCCGTGCCGGCACCCCGCTGTCAGGCGCTACTGCAGAACGGTTACGTAGAACTTGTCGCCATCCAGCACGCGTTGCGCGCGATACAGGTCCACTTCGAGGAGCTGGTTGCCGACGTGCTGGTTGTCGATCCTGTCGATGAGTCGCACGGAGTACCGCTCGCCCCAGTGGTAGGTGTCGGGGCCGGTCCTGGAGCCTTCGTAGGTGGACGCAAATGGGAACTCGTCGCAGTTGTCCAGATTGCTGTCCCACGGGCCGAAGGTGGCGGTGCACATGGCTTCGGATTTTCGCCGGTTGCTGTCTTTGGCGGAGTCGTTGTACATGCGGGTGAGCGGCTCGGTCTTGCCGGGTACGCTCTTGCCTACCCAGCTGGGGAACGTCAGCTGTGGCCGGTCGAATGCCTGCAGGATGTGCAGGGCGCTCTCGTTCTGATTGGCCTGCTTGAGGTCAACCGTCAGCACGAGCCGGTAGTCGGGGAACACCGCCCCGCGAGCCCGTCCGACATAGCTGGCCGAGTCGTAGCGGATCGGTGAGGTCGCGACGTCCAGTCCGGCAGGAGCTCCCCAGACCCATTCCGGCTGGGTCGGTGTAGCGAAGTCGATGTTGAGCGTCATCGTCGCGCCGACGAGCTGGATACCGGCGCCGGCGACCTCGGCGGAGGTGAACGTGAACGCGGCGGTGTTCGCCGCTTGCCACGCCGGTACGGCCGCCAACCGGCTGGTGTTGGGACAGGTCATCGACGTGTTGCAGCCGGCGAAAGAGACCTTGACGGTTGCCGCCACCCAGTTGACGTCGGCGCCGGTGTAGTCGATGTCTTCGAGATAGACCAGGTAGTCGAATTGGCGGGCGCCGTTGTTGCCGTACCCGATGACGGTGAAGTCGGCGTCGAAGTTCGCCCTGACCTGGCCGGTGCCGACGTCGCGGCCCTGCGCGGCGAACTCGCCCCAGGCGCACCAGCTGTACCGGTTCTTGTACCAGCCGCTGAGGTCACCCGGCCGGGTTTCGGCATCCGGCTGGCTGCGGCACTCCTCCTTGGTCGGTGGCGGCGGCGGGTCGTCGGGTCCCAGTTGCGGCCTGACCGGCAGGGTTGCGGGGCCGCCAGCCGGTGCAGGGCTCGACGGCGGCGTGCGTACGCCCTCTTCAACGAACGCGTTCGGTGGTGGCACGGGGATCGTGACCGGCGCTGCGGACCGTTCACCCTGTTCGATGAAGGCGTGAGTCGGCGCGGGCGGCGGCGTTGACGGGCGGGCCGAGGCCGAGGCTGAAGGAATCGCGGCGAGAGCGAGCGCGGCCGCCAGGGCCAGCGTTCTGGTGATCATAAGTGTGCTCCTTCGCGGAGGCGTTCGCCGGTGGTTGACCGTGGTCACGACGCCTCCCGGCAGCCGGTACCGAGGCAGGCGGAGATCATGCGTCCGGACGCTGCCTCGAACACCGCCGTGTATCCGTCGTACACCTTGTCGTGGGATGCCGCCAGGGACCGCACCCGCGCTGTTGACCTCACGACGTGCACCGGCCCGTCCACTGGCGCATCGGCGGTGAGGCGGGCGTCAGGTTGCCGCTGGGTGGTCACAGTGGCGGTGCGCGCCGGGCCCACGACGGCGAAGGTGCCGGTGGCGGCCTTGACCGCCTCCTGAGCGGTCATGGGGGTCGACGCTGGCTTCCCCGCCGAGACGCGGCCGGTGACGTTGCAGATGGCCCGGGCCGCGACGCAGGCGCCGAGGCCGGGCACTTCTTCGATGCAGTTACGCGCGGCGTTGTCGAGGCAGGCAGCGAGGGCCTGCTGGTCGACGCCGTGATGAACTCCGGCCGCGGTGAGGGTCTGCGGACCCGTGGCGGGGGCCGGGGCCGCAGCGGTGGTGAGTGCGGTACTGGTGGCCGGTTTGCCGACGGTGAAGGCGTCCGTCTGCACCGGGTCGGTCGCCGTCGCGCCGGCCCGCGTCGCGTATGCGGCGGCGAAGCAGTTCGGTGGCATGTTCACCGTGTCGTAGATCCAGTCCTCGTAGCGCGGCGGTGTCTCACACGTCTTCGGCTCTCCTGTGCCGGTCTCCCCGAGGTACGGGCGCCGCCATACGCCGTTGCCGTCCATCAGCTGCATACGCAGGTCGAACGGGGTCGCCGTCGTCGTCGCCTGCGGATACCGCACCGCCATTCCGCTGCGCGACGAACGGGTGCTGCCTCCGGCCTGCAACGCGGAGGTCGCGACGGTGTTGTAGTCGTACAGCACATCCCACTGCCCGGCGTTGCCCTTGCCGAGCAGCATGTAGGTGTGGTTGCGTCCGTCGGCGGTGTCCGACCGGGGCGCCTGGCTGGTCGTCAACGCGTGGTACTGCTCGGTGCTCGCGTTCCATTCAAGCCAGTACGCCCAGTACGACACGGTGCCCGTCTGCTGGGTGCTGCGCTGCGCCCTGCTGCCGAGTTCGACTCCCGTCGCCCCCTGGCTGAAGTCGGGTTTGAGGGGCCTGACCTGGGTGTACACGTTGGTGGTGTGGGTCAGGATATACAGCTCGGGATCCAGCCACGACATGGTGATCGGGTAGTGCCGCCAGTTCGCGGTGACGCCGATCATCCGCTCGGCCGACTGCGACGCACACACCTCGGTCATCGTCCAGTCCCGGCTGCGGATCGTGCAGTCCAGCGGGGCCGAGCGCAGCCGCCACGCCTGGGACGCGATGCCCGAACACGCCGCCGTCTGCAGCAGCGCACCGTTGGCGGTGCTGGATCCCACCACCTGCAGGCACTGAGAGTTGGCGCCGTTGACCAGCGTCCACCCGCCGAACGGATCGTCCAGCGGAGCTCGCCACCGTTGACTCGTAGCAGTTCCGCAGGCGGAGATCACCACGGCGTTCGACGAGTTCTTGTCAAGACACAACCCGCTAGCGACGTTCTTGATCCGCCACGTGATTCCCGCGGTCGCGCTCGAGGCGACCCGTTCCCACCGCCACCGCTGGTTGTCGACCGCCGCTCCGGAGACACCGACCCGGTACGGGGTCATCCGCACGCGTGACGCCGCCGCCGTACCGACGATCTCCCACACTCGGGCGTCAGTCGACGCCCCAGCCCCTGTGGCTATCGGCGCCGATGTGGCAGCCTGTGCCGGTTCCGCAACAGCGACGAGGCTCCCTACCACCAGGACGGCGACCACGACTCGCGCCGCCATCCGCCGTCCACGGCCACCCGGTCGAAGACGTGTTTGCACGATGCCCGTACCTCCCCCGTAGCAACGCGCCGACCCTCCGACTGTCGGAAGGCCGAGCATGCGCCGACGGGGCCGGGCACGACCCCGCAGGCGCATAACATCGATGAGCGCCGTTTCTTCCTATCAGTGTTCTCAGGCGAGGGAAACCATCGATTTCAATGAATATGAACGCGGCGTGTCCCGAATGATGTTCGGCCGGGACTCAGGCCATGCGGGTCACGTGCGCGCCGCGGAGGTGTCCGACCAGGCCCGTGCGCGAAGGCGTCCGGACGAATCGCAGTCGCGGCGACCCGGTATCAGCCAGCCGCACGGGGCTGCCAGCAGTGCCGTCATCGCAATGATGAGCCAGTGCCACCACCCGCCGGTACAGAGACTGCCAGCACAACAGGCGATCGCGGCGGGGACAGCGGCGATCGTCGCCCAGCCGGCTGCCGCCACAGCGCGAGGTACACAGTCCGTGGCCTGGCAGACCAGACGAAGAATCTGCGGTGTCACCCAGACGCTGGCGGTATGCGCCGAGCCGAACAGGGCCAGCACCAGCGCATGCTTGACCAGCGGAACTAGGCGGCCGCCGCGGGCGTTGCGGCCCCCTTTCTTGATCATGGAGTGTTCGCCGAGCCGGCACAGCACCACGACCATGGGGGCGGATAGGTTCTCGGACCGTGTGGTCGCCAGCCGTGCCGTGTGGGCGGTGATGACCGCCGTCGTGATATGCACCGCCGATGCCACGGGCCGAAGCTGATCCCGGTGCGGGCCGACCCCTGGTCGACCCGCACACCGGTGCCTCGCCTCCCCCGGTTCCCGGCGCAAAGGGCCGCCGAGCCGCCAAGTTCCCTGCGATCCTTCAGACGTTCTCGCCGATGCCGAGCTGGGTCTGCAGTTCCTGCGCCCGCTCCGCGGCGGCGCTGGCACCGTAGTGCCGCGGCATCTCCTCCGACGACCAGCCGAGCAGCAGCATCAGGTCGCCGGTGTTACCGCCGGCCTTGTGCCATTCGTGGGCGAAGTTGTGCCGCCACCGGTGCGCGTGGACGTGCCCCACCCCGGCCCGGTGGCCGCGACGTTTGAGCATCAGCTTGATCCCGTTCGGTGTCAGCGCAATCTTTCCGCGTTCGGCCATCCACAACTGCGGAATCTCGTCGGCGTACCGCTTCTTGGCGCGGGCCCGCAGGTACCGGCTCATTGCCCTGGCGGTCTTCGTGCCGAACCGCACCCTGCGGTCCTTGGCGCCTTTGCCGTGCAGGTGGATCGATTGGGTGTTCATGTCGACGTCGGTCAGCAAGAGGTTGCCGATCTCCGAAAGCCGCGCGCCGGTGTTGTAGTAGAGCCGGATCAGGGCCTCGTCACGGATCGCGGAGAAGTCCTTCTTCGCGCCGACGAAGTCGAGCAGCTTCTTGGTGTCCTCGTCCCGCATGACGGGGATGAGTTTCTTCTCCGTCTTGGGCTGCGGCACCCGATCCATGGGCGAGGTGTCCATCTCGCCTTCGCCGACGAGCCATTTGAAGAACTGCTGCAGCCCTTTGTGCTTGTTCAGCGCCGTCGACGCGGAACGGGTCTCGATCATCCAGGACTGGAACGCCTCGATATGCCGTTTCTTCACCGCGGTCGGATCGAGCGCCGCGCCGGAGCCCTGGTACTCGCTCTCGTCGGAACGCAGATACCGGGCCAGCTGAGCCACGGCGAGCAGGTAGTTGTAGCGGGTCGTCTCCGGGCGGTTCGCGGCGCGCAGGGTCCGGTCCCAGTCGCGCAGAAAGCCGGCCCAGTCACCGCCCTCGAGGCCATCGCACAGGGAGTTGAGGTGGAACAGGGGCATGTCTGGTCACCTGCCGAGTCAAGGGGTCTACAAGCGGCGTGCTCGACCCGGCAGAACGTTCCAAGATCACAAAAGAGGGCCTCTGACCTGCAGAGACCCTCTCGCTGTCGGGCTGACAGGATTTGAACCTGCGACCCCTTGACCCCCAGGCAACCAACAAGCCTCGCCGACCAGGCCGGGTACCCGCTCTGAGCTGTGACTTTAGTCCAAGGGGGTCCGTAGGCGTCCGCTGGAGCACTCGGCGGTTGTCACCCAGCTAGTCACTCACTGTTGGAGCCCAGGATCTTGGTGTCCGAAGAGAAGTATTCATCCGGCTTCTCGACCATGATCCAATTAAAGTATCGGTAGATAGACACAGGCTCGTAGGGAACCTGGTCCATATCTGCCAGAAGACCGGTCAAAAACATTCCAAGAGTATAAGGGCCGTAACTGCTTGTTCGAATGCTGCCATCAAGCATTTCATAAACGCTTCCCCGACCTAAGCAAACAATCTGGGATACTAGATGGTGCGCTGCATCGGCGACATATGCGGGGGAACGCTCCGAATATGAATACCCCGAGTTTCGTGCAGGATACTTTGTCGAAAGCGCTTGGTAGTGGCTAGAGATCGTTTTGAGCGAAAGCCCGCCATATCCGAAAATCTTAAAGAATGGGGGGCGATAGTCCACCTTTTCGTTCGTAGACTTAACGGGGCGACCTGGCCGAAGGTTGTAGATGCTGTCGAGATTTTGGAAAGCATCATCGAGCGTCTTCTTTGTCAGCGTTGCCTTTACTTCAATGACACTGTATACGCCATCAATGGGAATGATCTGATTGCCATTTTCGTCTACAAAGAGGCGCGGGCAGTTGATGCGATCGTAGATAATTACATCGCAATGCCTACTCAGCCAGCCTCGATAGTTTACAATTTTTCCTTTCGCAACTCCGTACTTCGACGGAAGGAAACTCTCCAAAACCTCCCGTAGGATATTCTCGCCTCCGAGGCCCTTTTCGAGGTTATGTCGTATGACGTTTCCTTGCCCCATCTTCTCCGCGAGAAGACTGTTGACTTGGTGGAACATGGCCTTCACGGTCGGTTCGAATCGTTTTCGCGCGGCTTGATCCAGTAGTTTGTCGTCCTCAGGCCCAGTCATAGTCCTCCAACATAGCGTCGCTCAGTCAGCCGCCCCACTGGAACGAACTCGTGGGAGCTGTCAAGGATGGCTTGACATTCAGAGGATGACCCACCGCTGAGTCGATGACGGGTGCGGCGGCGTGCGCCCTCCTGCGGGCAGGCCACCGGCCTGCCGCTTAACCCCTGACCGCTCAGGGGCGCAGAGGCTCCGCCGTCCAGGGCGGCCGGTTTGTGGCCGTCGCTTGCGACGCGAAGCGCCCTTGACGGTGGAGGGGCGGCCCGGACACCATGCGCGCCGCCGCACCCGGAGCTCGACGGCCGTGACGGCCGGCGCCTGGCCGGACCACCTCTTAACCTCCCTGCTCCACCTGTCGTCGGCGCGGCCCGACTCCGCGGTTCCACGCCAGCCGACGGGCTGCTTGCGTGGCCGGGCCAAGCGATAGCGGCGGCACGGGCACGCGCCCAGGCGGCGGCGTGAGCGGCCCGTTTCGGGCCGCCTTGAAGACGTACAGAAAGTTTGAACAAGATCGGCAGCCGATCGGCAGCCGACCGGCAGGGCATCGGCAGGCAATCGGGCTGGCGCCCCGTGCCTGTCGCCCGCGTCGGATGCCGACGGGCTGTTGATCCGTCCGGTCGGGACCTTCGATTTCTGTGCCGAATCAGACATCGGTGGAGATCTTCATTCGTAACGATGACTATGAGACCATGAGCGCATGGTATCGGGATCGATTGGCGAACGGATAGCTGCTTATCGCCGACGTAGAGGGCTAAGCCAGGCAGCACTTGCCGGTCTAATTGGTCGGTCAGAGTCTTGGCTGTCTCAAGTCGAACGCGGAGTCCGGTCGGTCGATCGAATGTCTATCCTCCTGGACATGGCGAAAGTGCTTCATGTTGATGTGGAGTCATTGACAGGACGGCCGTGGCAATATGCGCCTAACGGTGGGGCTACGCCATCAGACCTCGGTGAAGTGCGGCGCTATTTCGCTCGTTACGATCATCTCTTCGGCGATGATTTGGAGTCATCCCTGAATGCGTCGGCTCTTCGCGTCCAGGCTGCTGATGCACATAAGCGCTATCAAGCCGCCGAGTACGAAGATCTTGTTACGGACCTACCCGAGCTGCTACTCGCTGCCGACTCGTTGCATCGAATGGCAGGTAGCGCCGAGCGTCGAGAGATGCTGCTCAGCTATGCCTCCACTTACGTCGTGGCGGCGAAGCTCCTGACCAAGATGGGAGCCGCTGATCTTGCTCAGCTAGCGGCCGATCGCTGCGCTACAGCCGCGCTTGATGCGGACTCCTTGGAAGCTCAGGGGATGGCTGCCTATCAAGTCGTTTGCGCACTCCTGCGGGGTGACCGGCCCGAGGATGCCGAGAGCCTTGCTATGAAGATGGCCACCCGCATCACCAGCTCGGCTCACTCGGATTCGCCGAGCTTGGTTTCTGTGGCTGGCTCACTGTGGTTGATCAGCGCCGTGATCGCCGGCCGTCGAACCGAACGCGGCGAGGCTTACCGTCGGCTGTCAGAGGCTCAACGCCTTGCTGACCTACTTGGTCATGACGCCAACTTTGCGTGGACGGCCTTCGGTCCAACCAATGTAGCCATCCACCGCGTGAGTGTGGCCGCTGAGCTCGGAGACGCCAGCGAGGCGCTGCAAGTGGCTACGGCCGTCAATCCGGACTCCTTGCCTGCCGGGTTGAACAGTCGGAAGGCGCAGATCTATCTCGACCTGGCCTGGGCTCAAGCGCAACGAAAGCGGGACGCAGAGGCGATTCTCCACCTCCTGGAGGCGGAGAGGATTGCACCCAACGCCGTCCGTTACAACGTCGTCGTCCGCGAGATGGTGAGAGAGATCCTGTCTCGGTCACGACGGTCCAAGACGACCGCGCTGCACAACCTCGCTCTACGTGCTGGCGTGATCGACTAGATTTGCAGCTATGCCCAAAGCCGCCTTGGTGATCTGCGGTGCCCCGCTGGCTCGGCGTGTTGGCGACCTGGCCGACTCGATGGTCTCGGCTGGCTGGGAGATCCAGGTGGTCGGAACTCCCTCCTCCGCCTCATGGATCGACGCGGAGGTGTTGACCAACCTCGGCGTTCGGTTCGACTTTCGAACAGCCGGCCAACAGAAGAGCAGCCCAACCCCCGACGTAGTGGCCGTCTGTCCTGCAACGTTCAACACCGTGAACAAGGTCGTAGGTGGGATCGCCGACAACTACGCCACGAGCCTCATTTGTGAGGCTATCGGAGCTGGGATGCCTGTTCTAATGGCACCGATGGTGAATCAGAAGCTTTGGGGTCACCTGCAATGGAGTGCTTCCCTGAACGCGTTACGACGAGCCAACGTCCGGCTCCTTGATCCGCTGACAGGCGGCATTGACGTGACGCCGGTGAAGTCGGGGACCGGCGATATTGTGGCTGACGATTTCCAGCCGTCGTGGCTCCTCGCAGCACTAGGCGCGATGCTTCCGAACTAGGTAATCCGCACTCTCGTACTGCCGCGACCCGCACAAAAGTGCGGGTCGTACTTCTGTGCGGAGAGATCAGGCTGCGGCGATGGACTATTTCCTCCAGAGCGATCGTCCGAAAGAGACGGGCTCACTACCAGGGAGGAACCCCTCGTGAAGATCTACGTGGACACCACCGGCATCACGTTCACGGTGGCGAAGAAGCCTCAGGCGAAGGTGGACGAGAAGGGCAACCAGCGGTCCGAGAGGGGAACGGGCCGTCCGATGTGGCAGACCCAGGTCGTCGCGCTCGACGAGACGGGTGGCGAGGTCATCAACATCACGACGGTAGGAGAGATTCCGTCGCTTGAGGTTGGTCAGTTCGTCGCTGTCGAGGCGCTGGAGGCCAAGGCGTGGGCTACCAACGGTCGTAACGGCACTGCGTTTCGCGCGGCGTCGCTGAAGCCCCTGACGAGTACCTCAGCGAGCAAGTAGCACTTCCCGCAACACCGGAACAACCCAGCCACAGTGTCCGTGGCAAACCCCCGACCAATCGCGGTCGTCATCTCCACTGAGTCAACCTGACGGTCCTGGAATTCCGCTGGTTCTCCAGCATCCTCGACCACCGGCCGAATCACGGCCGAAGCATTTCCGAAGTGTGGCGCGGGGCCGGTACTGGGCTACCGAACCTGCTGGCCTCGCCGCCTTCCCAACCACTCCAAACCCCAATGAGAAGGGGCGGTTGACCATGTTCACTTCAGCTCTCGTCTTCGCCGTCGCGATGGCGACTCTCGTGGCCGCCCACCAGCTCGCGGATCACATCGTGCAGACCGACACCGACGCCAATGCCAAAATCGCCCCCGGCTGGACCGGCTGGCGTCACCTGCTGATTCACGTCGGCACCTATCACGCCACCGCACTGGTCATGCTCGTCATCACAGCCGTCGCCCTGGACGTGCCTCTCACGATGGTCGGCATGTTCGCCGGGCTCGGCTTCTCCGCCGTCTCGCACGCGATCCTCGATCGGCGCTGGCCGGTCCGCTGGATTCTGCAGCACACCGGCTCCGCCGACTTCGCGGATCGCACGACGCCGCTGTGCGGCATGTATCTCGCCGATCAGGCCCTGCACTACGGCTGCCTCTGGGTCGCCGCGCTGCTCATCGCTGCCCTCTAAGGCACACCCATCACTCCACGAAACGGAGATCCGATCATGTCGAAGAAGTACATGTTCGCCGAAGACGAGAACGGTACGCACGAGGTGAAGGTCGACCCGGCCCACATGGTGCGCCAGAAGCGCCAACTCGAGGCGCAGGGCTGGACAGTCACGATCCTCGACGAGGACGAACGCATCTGGAACGGCCAGATCGCAAAGCAGCTGCGTGACCTCAAGTAGATCCCGGTAGGACGCGCGGGGTCGGAACTGGGCTACCAACCTGCCGACCCCACGCCTTCCCAACCCATCCCACCCCTTTCAGGGAGGACAAGTCGTGTCCAAATCTACCCGAGGTTTCGGTTTCGGCAGAAGGTCCGGGACCGTCACCGTCATCGAACAGAAGGTGCTGCGCTCCTCAGCACGTAACGCCCGCATGGCGTTCATCATCACCGCGCTGATCGTCGGCATTCTCGCCATGACCGTGGCGTCCGACCACATGCACCCCATCCTGGCCGCTCTGCTGGCCGCCCCGATCGCGTTCGTAGCCGGCCTTTTCGTCTGGACGCTCGTCCGGATCTGGCCAGTGCTGCGGCTGCTCTGGTGGTGGCTGCCAGAAATCAGCGCCGGAATGGCGCTCGTCTACGGCTGGATCGCCCTGGCGAATGCCACCCCGGCCCTGGTCACCCTCGCCGTCGTGGCACCCCTGGCCGGGATCCCGGCCGCTGTTCCGGCTATCCGCCGCCGGGTCACCGCCCTCGCATGGTGCCTTATCGTCCGGCACCGACTGCGCGTGTGCTTTTCGCAGTTCATCATCGCCAACAAGTCCGGCAGCCTGCCGTTGATCCTGTGGGCACGACCGACCCCGGTCGGCGAACGTGTCTGGGTCTACCTGCGGCCCGGCCTGTCCCTGTCACGGCTACAAGGCCGCCTCGACGAGATCGCCGTCACCTGCCACGCCTCCTCGGTGCTGGTGGAACTGGCCAGCGAAAGCAAGAAGGCCGCCTACCTGCGGTTCGACATCAAACGCCGCGAGGTCCTGACCGCCAAGGTCAGCTCGCCGCTGACCGGTGTCATCGACACCGAGAACCTGCCGTCCGCGTACACGGCACCCACCGACGTCCCGACCGCGCTGGACCTGCCGGACGTCCCCGCCGAATCCCCGCTCGCCGCGGCCGTCAAGTCGGCCGCCAACACCAACGGCAAGAAGGCGGCCAAGACGGCCCCGGCCGCCGACACCTTCGACGACGACCCCTGGGATTAAGGAGACCGTCATGAGCCTCGTCCCGTCTGTCAACGACCCGTCTACGCCAGCGCCCGGCATCGATCCGGCAGACGTGCACGACCCACACAACGCTCAGCAGCTCTTGGACTGCCTTACTGAGCTGCGTCGTCAGCGTGACGCCATCGATCACCAGATGCGGCAGCTCATCGCCTACGCGCGAGAACACGTCAAGCCCCGCCCGTACCGGCTGGCGGACCTCGCCGAGGCGTCCGGAATGTCAATCTCCGGCGTCCGGATCGCCTATAGCCCGGATGACACCGCCAGCGTCGCCCCGCTTCTCCACGTGGGCGGCTACCTCGCCTGCGGCTGTCTCGGCTCGCAGCGCGAGCACACCTGCACCGACAACGACTGATCACAAGGGACCGACGCGAGGGCCAACGGGCCTCCAAGACCACGGCCCTTGCGTCGGCCTCTTCGACCTTATCGCCTACCGGAGGCCCACACCATGACCACCATCGCTGCCCGCGACCCTCTCGGCATAGACCGGGTACCGGTCGCTCCTGGCCTGTCGATGTTCGATCCGATGTTCATCGGCATCGACGAGTTCGGCCATCACGTCAGCCTCGACACCGTCTATCACAACCTGCTCGTCGCCGGAGAGCCCGGCGGCGGCAAGTCCGGACTGATCAACCTCGCCGCCGCACACGCGGCCCTGTCCGACAACACCCGCCTGGTCCTGCTCGACGCCAAGTACGTCGAACTCGGCCCCTGGCGCGACATCGCCGACGCGTTCATCGGCAACGACATCGAGGCCGCCATCAGCGTCCTCAAACGCCTACTCAAGGTCGCCACCAACCGCTACCTGTGGCTGCTGGCCCACCGTCGCCGCAAAGTGGACCGCGACGACAACCTCTCCACGATCGTCACGATGATCGACGAACTCGCCATGTTCTCCACCGTGCTCGGCACCAAGGACCAACGCGAAGAGTTCGCCACCCTCCTGCGGGGCCTCGTCTCACTCGGCCGGGCCTGCGGCATGCCGGTCATCGCCGCCACCCAGCGGCCCTCTTGGGACATCATCCCCGCCAGCCTTCGGGACCTCTTCGGCTACCGAGCCGCGTTCCGCTGCACCACCAACGGATCCTCCGACGTGATCCTCGGCGCGGGCTGGGCCGACCTCGGCTACACGGCCACCGACATCGACCCCGGAAACCGGGGAGCCGCCTGGCTCCTCGCCGAAGGCCGCCTGCCGTACCGGATCAAGGCCGCCTACCTAACCGACACCGACCTCTACAACATCGCCGACTACGCCGCCTGGATGCGACGCCCGTCCGGCATCACCGTTCCTGCACCGCCCACCACCAACCAATGGGAGATGGCCGCATGACCACCCACACCACCACCCGACCCCGCCGACCGGTCACCGAGCGTGCCGCCGGCCACTACCTCAACCGCGACCACACCGTCACCGGCACCCCGGCCCAGCTCGCCGACATCGTGGCGAACCACCGCAACGCCGGAAACCTCGTCGCCATGACCGCACCCCGCCCAGTCGGTGACCGCCTCCAGGTCCTCATCCGGGTCCGCGAGTACCAGCCCACTCAGCCGACCATGCGAGTCACCTCCGTCGGCGAACGCACCCGCACCCGGCGTCCCGGCCGCACCCGCATCGCGGTCATGGTCACCGCGATCACCGGCACTGCCGCCGGACTCCTCGCCGTCGCCGCCTACCTGATCGGCCAGCTCGTCGAGCTCATCGCCGCACACGCCGCACAGATCGGCAGCGTCCTGGCCCTGGCCGCCGTCCTCGCCGCGCTCGCGGCTCGCAACTCCGGCCGCCGTCGGCACTGCCCCGGCTGCTGACCGGGTGCCCCGATCACAACTGCATAGCAACGACGGACGACAGGACCGGCTCAACGCCTGCCAGCACGACCGGTCCTGTCCACCCAACAACCACACCTCATAAGGAAAGGACGTGGCTGCCATGAAGGCTACCCACACCCCGCCGATCCTCGACCTCGACACCGGTATGACACCGGCCGACCTGCTCCGCGGTGCCGCACGCTACCTCTTCATGCACGGCTGGAAGCAAGGCGACTTCTTCGACCTGCTGTCCGACAAGCCGTTCCCGCCCGCCTGCTCTCTCGGCGCGATCAACATCTGCGCTCACGGCCGCCCGATCCTGTGCTCCGACGACGAATCACAGGACGCCGACACCGACGCCGCCATCACGGCCATGCGCGTACTCGCCGCCTACCTCGACCCCGATTACAGCACCACCGTCGACATTTTCGCCTACATGACCAGCGCGATCGACATCGTCTCCGGCTGGAACGACGAAGACGACCGCACCATCGGCGAGGTCATCGAAACCCTCACGGACGCCGCCGACAACTGGGACCGTGCCCACACCACCGGAGGTGCCCGGTGAGCCTTTCCTACGTCAACCACGCCTTGACACTTCAGCCCGGCAACCGTGACAGCCGGCCATCCAAGCCGCGCCGCCGTGACGTCGTCGAGAACGACGAATACGCCGCGTTCGCCCGGCGCATCATCCGCGCCTACGCCCGACGTGTCGCCACCGGCGACGTCGAAGCCCTCACCGACATGGTCGCCCTGTCCGCGTTGCTGGATGAGGCCATCGGCGAGGCCGTGATCGGCCTGCGCTCCCACGGCTACTCCTGGGCCGAAATCGGCCAACGCCTCGGCATCAGCCGCCAAGCCGCCCAACAGCGCTGGGGCGGGGACCCGTCATGACCGCCCCCACACTCACGAATTCGTTCCTGGAAGCCCTCGGCCAGCGGACCGGCACCAAGGTCGAGTTCTACGACCCCGACGGCAGCCACCACGGCTTCCCCACTTTCCCTTACCGGTACGCACCCGACGGCCTGGCCACCCGCCGCCAGCTACGCGCCGCCGGACTACGGCCCAACGGCCAACCCGTCATCGCGCAAATCCTGTGGCGGCACCGCAAGCAGGTCCGCATCGCGTACCTCTACCGCCGCGACCTCGCCGCCCCCAAGCGGCACGCCACCCCGGCCCAGCTCGCCGTGGTCGCCAAAATGCTGCTCGCCCGCCGGACCTGCCGCCACTGCGGGCAACTCCGCGACTACTACATCCCGCGCTCCACCGGCGCGTGCCTCGTCTGCGAACCCGGAGGACCCCGATGAGCCTCTACGACCGGCACGACGCCGAAACCGCCCCCAGCTGTGTGTGGTGCATCGACGGCATGACCCCCGTCGGGATCCACCCCGACCTCGGCCCCGTCCTGCGGCTCTGCCCCACCCAACGCTGGTGCGACGAATGCGCCGATACCTCGGTCTTCCCGGCCGAGTGGGAAACCCTCGACGACCGCATCAACGAAATCCTCGCCGACGGCTACGCCGCCGTCTGGTGCTCGCACTGCAACGGCATCACCGCCGTCCTGCCCGTCACCAACGACGGAGGCATCCGATGACCACATCGCTGACTCAGCAGTTCGCCGCCGAGTACACCAAGAAAGCCGTACCCGGCATGCTCCGCGCGATCCGCACCATCAAACTCGCCAACAAGGGCATCCTCGTCGGCGCGGTCGCCGCGTCCTACCTGCACCAAGCCCACTTCCTGCTGACCCTCGGCGCAGGCGTCTTCTCCTGGATCGTCCCGGCCGTCTTCGACCTCGGCATCGTCTCCATGCTCACCATCACCCAGACCATCGGCATGGCCGCCGACGCCAAACGCGCCGCCCTCAAAGTGCTGATCGTCGTCATCACCATCAGCGCAGCGGTCAACGCCGCCGCCCCCGGACCGCTCGGCCTGCGGATCATCTTCGCCCTCATCGTCGGCCTGGTCGCCGGAGTCGAATGGGTCGCCGGGAAGATCCGGCCCGACTTCGCCGCCATCGAAGTCCGTGAGAACGAACTCACCACCACCACGGCGGCCGATGGCAACACGACCGTCCCCGCGCCTGCACTCACCGCACCGCCGGCCGACACCGACCGTCACCCGACCGAGGACGTTCCGGCCCGGCTCGTCTCGGCCGCCCGCATGATCACCGTGCAGCACCGGCAAACCTCCACCGAGCCCATCACCGCTGAGGAGCTGGCGGCCCGGCTCAACACCTCTCCGGCCATCGCCGGACGACTCCTGGCCACCATCGACAACCCGGCACCAACCCGGATCAACGGCCACACACCCGCCCTCGGCAGTACCCGATGACCGCCGTCCAGGTCGACGTCCACCACTACACCCACACCTGCCCGGCCAACCCGGAGCCACACCCCTACGACACCCGGCGCACCATCGTCGCCGTCGCCCCCGGCGGACCCTGCCGCAACCCCGTCACCATCCGATCCGGTGACACCACCACCGTCATCGACTGCGGCCGCCACGTGCCCCGCGAACAACGGTGCCCGGCCTGCCGGACCACCGTCATCGAACACACGGTGACCTTCACCCACACCGGCCCACACACCCCGGCCCCCGAACCGATGCCGGGCGGACTCGCCGCCTACCCCTGCGGCACCTGCGGTCAGCCCCTCGCGGCCGCCCTCGCCGAGACCGGCAGGCACCTGCTGTGCCGGCCTCGCCGCACCTCGCAGCACCCCACCACCAATCGGGTTGCCGCCTGATGAGTTCGACGCTGGACCTCGCACCCCGGGAGCACTCTGCCCGGGGTACGGGATCGAACGCCGAAACCTGGATGCCACCGGCCGCCGACTCCTCCGCCGCCGGACAAGCCCTCGCCCGCGCCTCCCAACCGGACTACTTCGACTGGCTGTCCCACGTCCAGGCCGCCTCCGGCTGCACCCGACCGATCCGCCTGTCCGGCACCCTCGACACCTACAGCCCGGCCGGGAACCTGCTCGACTCCCGGCACACCGACCAGCTCCCCGACGCCGCCATCTACAAAGCCTGCGGCACCCGCCTCGCGTCGGTCTGCCCCTCCTGCGCCCGCACCTACCAACGCGACGCCTACCAGATCCTGCGGTCATTCCTGATCGGCGGCAAAGGTATCCCGGCATCGGTCGCGAAGCACCCGGCCGTGTTCCCCACCTTCACCGCCCCCAGCTTCGGCACCGTGCACACCCGCAACGTCAAGCGCCATACCTGCACGAACCGCAAGCGTTGCGACTGCCGCCCCGAACCCTGTCACGCCCGCCGCGACACCCCCGGGCCGTGCGAGCACGATCAGCCGGTCGTCTGCTGGGCCCGACACGCCGCCGACGACCCGGCCCTCGGCCAGCCGTTCTGCCTGGACTGCTACGACCATGACCACCACGTCGTCTGGAACCTGTTCTCCACCGAGCTGTGGCACCGCACCAAACAAGCCGCCGACCGCTACCTCGCCCAGCTCTGCAAGGCCCGCGGCCTTCCCCCGGTGCCCAAGGTCAGCCAGAGCGGCAAGGTACGCATGGTCCCGCCGGCGCAGCTCACCCACGGCAAGGCCGCCGAGATGCAGCGCCGCGCCGTCGTGCACTTCCACGCCCTGGTCCGCCTCGACGGCGTGCACCCCGACGACCCCGACGCCGTACTCGTTCCCCCGGCCGGGGTCGACGTCGACGACATCATCGCCGCCTTCCAGCACGCCGTCAGGTCCATCTCCTTCACCACCCCGGCGCACCCCGACCGACCGCAAGGCTGGGAGATCCGGTGGGGCGACCCGGACAAGGGCTTCGACATCCAGCCGCTCACCCTCGCCGGGGACGGCAGCATCACCGACGACATGCTCGGCGAACAGGTCGCCTCGCAAAAGGCCGGCTACCTCGCCAAGTACACAACCAAGAGCACCGAAGCCACCGGCTTCTCGTCCAGCCGCATCACCGACGAATCCGCCGGCCAGCACGACCCCGACGGCGACCACATCGACCGCCTCGTCGCCGCCTGCTGGCGCCTCGGCCGTCCGACACGCCCCACGCCCATCACGGGCTATCTGCTCGGCATAGTCGTCAAGCAGGTGACCGACAAGGCCACCCCGCTCTCCGATGTCCTCGGCCTGCTTGGCGCCCTGGCTGCCACGTACGTCCGGCGGAGGCTGATCGACCGCCCCAGGCGCGCACCGGAACCCGGTGAGCGACGGCCCTTCGACACGGCCTGGACGTGCCCGGACTGCGGCACCCACACCCGCTACCGCACCTGCCCCGTCTGCGTCGCCGAACGTCAAGCCAGCCTTGACACCAAACCGGCCAACACGAGCACGACCACCAATCCCTACGCACGGCTGCGCCGATGGGCACACCGGTTCGGCTTCGCCGGCCACTTCCTCACCAAAACACGCCGCCGCGTCGTCCGCTTCGCCACCCTGCGCGACACCCGCATCAACTACCGCCGCACCGAGGACCGGGCCGAAGTCGACCCCGGCACCATCCGCGCTGTCGACCACCACGGCGAGCAAACCACCCTGATCGTCGGCACCCTGTCCTTCGCCGGAGTCGGCTGGCACAACAACGGCGATGCACTACTCGCCAACACCGCCGCCGCGATGGCCCGCGCCCGACACGAGACCGGCCGCGACGAACTCGCCCACGAGGCTGGCTCCGTCGTGGCACCCATCCTGCAAGCCGCCGCCTGACTCCATCGCTCATCTAGGAAGGAACGCCGTTGAACGAACCCCAGCGGAAGGCCCTGTACCGCATCCCTGAAGCCATGCGGCAACTGAGCCTCAGCCGCTCCGTGATCTACGAACTCATCCGCTCCGGCCGACTGCGGACCGTCAAGCAAGGCCGCACCCGACTCGTCCCCGAGTCGGCCATCACCGAATACGTCTCCCTACTGGAACGGGAGAGCACGGAAGGAGTCGCCGCATGACCAAACGCCGTAGCAGAGGTGATGGCGGACTGCACTGGGACGACGCGCGACAGCGCTGGATCGCCTCAGTCACCGTCGGCTACACCCCGGCAGGCAAGCGCATCGTCCGCAAAGCCAGCGGCAAGACCAAGACCGAAGCCCACACTGCCCTCCGCGCGAAGATCCGCGAGTACGAGGACGGGCTATCGATCGCCCACACAGGATTCACCGTCGCCGACGGACTCGCCGATTGGCTCGCCTACGGGCTGAGCGGGAAGTCCGCGAACACCGTCGGCAACTACACCGTGCTGTCGCGTACCCACATCGCGCCGGACCTCGGCGCTCGGAAGCTCCGCGACCTCACCGCCAACGACATCGACCGGTGGCTGGCCACCAAGTCGAAGATCCTCAGCACGCGAACCTTGCGCCTGCTGCATTCGATCCTCAACCGCTCCGTCAACCGGGCCATGGCCCGCGACAAGGTCATGCGCAACGTCGTCAGCCTGTGCACCGTGCCATACGGGCGGGACGGCCGACCGTCGAAATCCCTGACGTTCGAGCAGGCCAAGGCGCTGCTCGCCGCTGCCGAGCACAGCACCCTGCACGCCTATGTCGTGCTCTCTCTGATGACCGGTGCCCGCACCGAGGAGCTTCGCGCTCTCACCTGGGCACACGTCGACCTCGAGGGGCGACCGGACACCGATCCGCCGATCCCGCCCTCGGTCCACGTCTGGCGCTCCGTCCGCGTCGACGGCGACACCAAGACCCGCAAATCGCGGCGTTCCCTCGCACTTCCCGCCCGCTGCGTCCAGGTCCTCACCGACCACTACGAACGCCAGGGCCTACCCACCGGGGACGCGCTCGTCTTCGCCAGCAAAGCCGGCACCCAGCTCGACCGGCACAACGTCCTGCGCGCCTTCCGACCCGTGATCAAAGCCGCCGGGCTCAACCCTGCCCAATGGACACCACGCGAACTGCGGCACAGTTTCGTGTCGCTGCTGTCCGACAACGGCATGAGCCTCGAAGAGATCGCCGACCTGTGCGGGCACTCCGGCACATCCATCACCGAGAGCGTCTACCGTCACCAGCTCCGGCCGGTGCTGCTCAACGGCGCCGTCGCCATGGACCGCATCTTCGGCCCGGACGACTCTCACGAGGCGTAGTCACCCAATTAGTCACCCAGGCATGACAAGAGGGCATATCCATCGATGGGATATGCCCCCTGACCTGCGTCGGGCTGACAGGATTTGAACCTGCGACCCCTTGACCCCCAGTCAAGTGCGCTACCAAGCTGCGCTACAGCCCGATGCCACGCCCCGGTACCCCAGTGCGCGGCAACTCCATCACCCTACCAACAACCCCCACCAGACCACACACCGGCATACCAGCGCGTCAGCCGTGAGCCTTACCCCGCCCACCGGGCCCCAGCTTCTTACGCGGCCGCACGGACACCTCGATCGGGCTGCCCTCGAAGCCGAACTCCTCGCGGAGCTTGCGCTCCACGAAGCGCTGGTACCCCGCATCCAGCGGCCCGGTAGTGAACAGCACGAACCGCGGCGGCGCCACCCCCGCTTGGGTGGCGAACATGATCCGCGGTGCCCGCCCGCCCCGCACCGGGTGTGGGGTGGCCTGGGTCAGGGCGGTCAGCCACTGGTTGAGCGCGCCGGTGAGGATCCGCTTCTCCCAGCTGGCCAGGGCCTTGCGGATGGCCGGGGCGAGCTTGTCGACGGCGCGGCCGGTCTTCGCGGAGATGTTGACCCGGATGGCCCAGGGGATGCGCTTGAGCTCCCGGTCGATCTCCTTCTCCAGGTAGTTCCGGCGGTCTTCGTCGACCAGGTCCCACTTGTTGAAGGCGATGACCAGGGCCCGGCCGGCCTCGACTACGGAGGTCAGCACCCGCTGGTCCTGCTCGCTGATGACCTCTGCCGCGTCCAGCAGGACCACGCCGACCTCGGCGGCCTCGACGGCGCCGGCGGTGCGTAGGGAGGCGTAGTACTCGGTGCCGGAGGCGTGGCTTACCCGCTTGCGGAGGCCGGCGGTGTCGACGAACTGCCAGACGTCGCCGTCCATCTCGACGAGGCTGTCGACGGGGTCGACGGTGGTGCCGGCGACGGAGTCGACGACCGCGCGTTCTTCGCGAGCCAGGCGGTTCAGCAGTGATGACTTGCCGACGTTGGGGCGGCCGACGAGCGCCACCCGGCGGGGGCCGCGCGGGCCGCCTTCGATGATCGGCGGGGCTGGCGGTACGGCGGCGAGGATCGCGTCGAGCAGGTCGCCGGAGCCGCGGCCGTGCAGGGCGGAGATCGGGAACGGTTCGCCGAGGCCGAGGCTCCACAGGGCCACGGCCTCGTGCTCGATGGCCTGGTTGTCGGCCTTGTTGGCGACCAGGATGACCGGCTTGCTGCTGCGCCGCAGCATCTTGACGGCCTTCTCGTCCACATCCGTGGCGCCGACGGTGGTGTCGACGACGAAGATGACCACGTCGGCGGTCTGCACGGCGATCTCGGCTTGCGCCGCGATGGCGGCGGCGCGGTCCTTGGCGTCGGGCTCCCAGCCGCCGGTGTCGACGACGGTGAAGCGGCGGCCGTTCCACTGGGCGTCGTAGGGCACGCGGTCGCGGGTTACGCCGGGCTTGTCCTCTACGACCGCCTGGCGGCGGCCGATGATGCGGTTGACCAGCGTCGACTTGCCGACGTTGGGTCGCCCGACTACGGCGACGACGGGGACCGGACCCTCGGGGGACTCATCGTCCCGCGGGGAATCCAGTACGAAATCAGGGGCCTCGCTCACGAACTCACCTTGCTGTTCAACATGCTCAGGAGCTCCGCCACTACCTCGTCGATGCCCATGCCCGTGGTGTCGAGCGTGGTCGCGTCGGAGGCCTGGCGGAGCGGGTCGACGGCCCGGCTCGAGTCGAGCTTGTCGCGGCGCGCCAGGTCCGCCTCGGTGGCGGCGACGTCGGTCGCGTCCTCGGCGCTGCGGCGCTGGGCGCGCGCGGCGGCGGAGGCGGTCAGGTAGACCTTCAGGTCGGCGTCGGGTGCGACGACGGCGGCGATGTCGCGGCCTTCGACGACGATCCGCGGCGCGGCGGCGATGATGTCCTTCTGCAGCTGGACCAGCATCGCCCGTACCGCCGGGACCGCGGCGACGGCCGAGACCGCGCCGGTGACCTCGGGGCCGCGGATGGCCGCGTCGACGTCGACGCCGTTGGCCTCGAAGTGCGGCGCCGACGGGTCGGTACCGATCGTCAGGTCGGTCTCCTGGGCGATCTTCACCACGGCGTCGACGTTCTGCGGGTCGACGCCGGCGTGCAGCACCGCCCAGGTGATCGCCCGGTACATCGCACCGGTGTCGAGGTAGATGCCGTCGATCGCGGTGGCGAGCCGACGGGAAACGGTGGACTTGCCCGATCCCGAGGGACCGTCGACGGCCACTACACACCGCTCGGGCCGCACTGCTTGCGCCACCGTTACCTCCATGAAGACCGAAGAATCAACAACCTATTGTGCCCGGCGCGCGAAGCTCAGTCGCCGACGGCCTTGAACAGCGCGCCGACCTCGGCGTTCGAGAGGCGCCGGAAGCCGCCGGGGCGCATGTCGCCGAGGCGGATCGGGCCGACCGCGGTGCGGATCAGGCGGGACACCGGGTGCCCGACCTCGTCCATCATCCGGCGCACGATGTGCTTGCGGCCCTCGTGCAGGGTGATCTCGATCTGTGCGGTCTTGCCGACCGCGTCGATGAGCTTGAACGTGTCGACCTTGGCCGGGCCGTCCTCGAGCTCGACGCCGGCCAGCAGCCGGCGGCCGACGTTGCGCGGCAGCGGGCCGGCGACCTCGGCGAGGTAGGTCTTGGCGATTCCGTACGACGGGTGCATCAGCTTGTGCGCGAGCGCGCCGTCGTTGGTGAGCAGCAGCAGGCCCTCGCTGTCGGCGTCGAGCCGGCCGACGTGGAAGATCCGCTGTTCGAAGGTGCCGAGGAAGTCGGAGAGCTCGTTGCGGCCCTTCTCGTCGTCCATGCTCGAGACGACGCCGCGGGGCTTGTTCATCGCCAGGTACACCAGCTTGGTGTCGGTGATGATCCGCGCGCCGTCGACGTGGATCTCGGCGGTGGCGGGGTCGACCTTGTCGCCGAGCTGGGCGACCCGGCCGTTCACGGTCACGCGCCGGCGGAAGATCAGGTCTTCGCAGGCACGGCGGGATCCGACTCCTGCGGTTGCGAGGATCTTCTGCAGCCGTATGGAGGCATCCTGGTCAGCCTGAGGCATCGAGCACTTCTTCCACGTCGTCGGGTAGGAACGGGGCCAGCGGCGGGAGCTGGTCGACCGAGTTGAGGCCGAGCTTCTCCAGGAACAGCGCCGTGGTGCGGTACAGGAATGCCCCGGTCTCGCCCTCAGTGCCGCATTCCTCGATGAGGCCGCGAGTGTTAAGCGTACGCATGACGCCGTCGCAGTTCACACCGCGGATGGCCGAGATGCGCGACCTCGTAACAGGCTGCTTATAGGCGACTACAGCGAGTGTCTCCAGGGCGGCCTGGGTAAGCCTCACAGACTGCCCATCCAGTACAAACCGCTCCACATACGGCGCATATTCCGGCCGGGTATAGAGACGCCAGCCACCCGCCGCCCGCCGCAGGTCGAACCCGTGCCCGGCCGCCGTGTAGCGCGCCGAGATGTCCTCCAGCATGGCGGCGACCCGCTCGGCCGGCTGCTCCATGATCTGCGCGAGCTGCAGCTCGGCCACCGGCTCGTCGACCACCAGCAGGATGGCTTCGAGGGCCGCCCGCAGTTCCTCGTCCCCGATCGGCTCCGGCTCCGGCGTTCCTTCCTCTTCCTCTTCGGTACGGGATGACGGCTCCTCAGAAGCAGCACCGGCGCCCTTGCGGCGACGGCCCTGGGCCGGGATCTCGGAGCCCGGCCGTGCCGGGGGCGCCGGCTCCTCGCCGGCGCCGGCACCGGTGGAATCCGCCGCGCCGGAATGCACCGCGGCGGCCGCGACCGAGGGTTCGGCGACATCGTCCAGGCCCCGCCCAGCGGGGTTCTCCTCGAGCCCCGCAACGTCCTGGGTCAACGAGAACTCGATCTCGGCGTCATCGGCTGTGGCCTCGAAGACGGCATCCGGCGTCGGGGCGTCGGGCGTCGGCGAGGAGCCGTCCTCGTGCTCGACGGCGTCGACGATCGCCTCGGGCATCGGCAGCTCGGGGCCGCCGCCGACCTCGGTCGGTTCCGGCTCCACCTCGCCGGGCAGCTCCTGCGGCGCGTCGATACCCGGCTCCCCCTCGGCCTCGCCCGGGAACGGCGGCAGCTCCTCCGGCGCCCTGGTCCCGCCCTCGGCCGGGTTCGCCCACTCGAACGCGGAATCGACGTCGTCACCGTCGTCCGCCGAGGTCCCCTCGGCGACAGCCCCGTCGTCCGCCGGAGTCGCCTCGGCGACAGACTCATGTTCGCCGTCGTCCGCCGGAGTCGGCTCGGCGGGCGCCTCGTCCGCGTCCGCGGAGGCCCGCTGCGACGCCGCGTACTCCTCGTCGGGCGGGCGCGGCGCCCGCTCCCAGGGCGGCACCCAGGAGGCTGCCTGCGCGGCAAGGGACTCGGGTCGCTCGTCGGTCATCGCTGTTCCTCGTCGATCGAATCTGTGTATGCGGCTTCCTGGCCGAGACCCTCAGCATCGGCGCCGGCGTCCGCGCTGGCGTCCGCGCCGGCGTCGGCGTCGGGGTCCGCGTCGGCGTCGGCGTCGGCGTCCACGTCCACGTCCACGTCCACGTCCACGTCCACGTCCACTTCGGCATCTACGTCGGCGTCCGCGTCCGCTTCGGCGTCGGCCGGGCCGGGTTCCGCGGCGTCCGGGTCGGTGGCGGCCGTGTCCGGCTCCGGCGGGGTGCCCTCGTAGTCGTCGATGTCGAGCTCGCCCTCGACCTGGTCGCCGCCGATCCAGCGGACCGTCATCTCCTCCAGCGACACCGGCTGCTCGAACTCGACAAGCCCCTCGCGGTAGAGCTCCAGCAGCGCCAGGAACCGGGCCACCACCTCGAGCGTGTTCTCGCAGTCGGCGATCAACAGGCTGAACGTGGCGCTGCCGGCCCGGCGCAGCCGGTCGCGGATCAGGGCCGCGTGCTCGCGGACGCTGACCCGCACCTGGTGGATGTGCGCGATCGACACCTCGGGCGGGCCCGGCTTGGGCAGGAACTGCTTCAGCGCCAGTTTGAGCAGCCGCTCCGCGCCGATGCCGAGGACCAGATCCGGCAGCGCCTCGGCGTACCGGGGCTCGAGGGAGACCGCGCGCGGCCAGCGCCGTGCGCCGACACCCTCCAGGTCCGCGATGACGGCCGCGGCCTCCTTGTAGGCCTTGTACTGCAGCAGCCGGGAGAAGAGCAGGTCGCGGGCCTCGAGCAGGGCCAGGTCCTCCTCGTCCTCGACCTCGGCCGCGGGCAGCAGGCGCGCGGCCTTGAGGTCGAGCAGGGTGGCCGCCACCAGCAGGAACTCGCTGGTCTCGCCGAGGTCCCAGTCGTCGCCCATGGACCGGATGTAGGCGATGAAGTCGTCGGTGACCTGATGCAGCGCGATCTCGGTCACGTCGAGCTTGTGCTTGCCGATGAGCTGCAGCAGCAGGTCGAACGGCCCGGTGAAGTTCGTCAGCCGCACGGTGAACTTGCCGGAGTCGGCCTCCGGGACGCCGTCGAGCGCGGCAGCGTCCAGCACCGCGGCGTCGGCGGGGCCCGCCGGCTCGGCGGGCTGCGGCGACGGTACAGGCTGTTCAGGCACGTGCTGACGGTAGTCCACGGGTCCGACAGGCTGCTCCCGGCTCATGCTCAAACCCCCGCGACCTCGAGTGCAGCTCCCCTCAAGGTCAACGCAGCGACCGGCGGCCGGTAACTGTCCGTGCGGGTCCCGCTGCCCCGGACCCGAAAGAGATCATCGGCGGCGGGCCCGGCACCGGCCGGGGTGTGATCCTGGAGGCATGACGACACGGGTGGCGATGTGGTCCGGCCCGCGCAACATCTCCACGGCCATGATGCGCAGCTTCGGCGCCCGCGCCGACACCGTCGTGTCCGACGAGCCGTTCTACGCGCACTATCTGGCCGTGACCGGCCTCGACCATCCCGGCCGCGACGCGGTGCTGGCGAGCCAGCCGAACCGGTGGCAGGACGTGGCCGCGGCGCTTGCCGGCCCGCTGCCGGTGGGGGTGACCGTGCACTACCAGAAGCACATGGCCCATCACCTGCTGCCCGGCATGGGCCGGTCCTGGCTGCCCGCGCTCACCCACGCGTACCTGATCCGCGATCCGGCGCACGTGGTCGCCTCCTACGCCCGGGTGCGCGGCGAGCCGACGCTGGCGGATCTCGGCTACCCGCAGCAGGCGGAGCTGTTCCGCGCCTTCGGCGGGCCGGTGGTCGACGCCGCCGACGTCCTGCGCGACCCGGCCGCGGTGCTGCGCCGGCTCTGCGCGGCGCTCGGCCTCGACTTCGACCCGGCCATGCTGCGCTGGCCGCCCGGTCCGCGGGCCACCGACGGCGTGTGGGCGCCGCACTGGTACGCGGCCGTCCGGGCCTCGACCGGGTTCGCGCCGTACGACCCGGCGCCGGCCGAGGTGTCGGACCGGCTGCGCCCGCTCGTCGAGGCGGCCCGGCCGTACTACGACGAACTGGCCGCCCACCGGCTCTGAACGCTCACTGGGCGACCACCGGGGTGCCGTGCGCCCGGGCGTGCTCGCCGTAGAGGCGGGCGATCCGGGCGGTCAGGTCCCCGGGCTGCCCGGTGCCGATCAGCCGGCCGTCGATCACCGTGACGCCGGCGATCTCGCCCATCGTGCCGGTGCAGAACACCTCGTCCGCGGCGTACATCTCGGCGAGCGACACGTCGCGGACCACGGCCGGGATCGCGGCCGACCGCGCCAGGTCCAGCACGGTCTGCCGGGTGATGCCCTCCGGGCAGGCCGCGGTGCCGGGGGTGACCAGCCCTCCCCCGATCACGGCGAACAGGTGGGTGGCGTTGGTCTCGGCGACGAAGCCGCGCCCGTCGAGCATCAGCGCGTCGTCGGCTCCGGCCGCGGTCGCCTCGATCTTCGCCAGGATCGAGTTCAGCAGGTTGGCGTGGTGGATCTTCGGGTCGAGCACGTCTGGTCCGGGGCGCCGCACGCTCGCGGTGATCAGCCGCAGCCCGGTGGTGTCGTAGACGGGCGCCTTGTGCTCGGCCAGCACGATCAGCGTCGCGCCCGCCCGGTTCAGGCGCGGGTCCATCCCGCTGGTGATCTTCACGCCGCGGGTCAGGGTCAGCCGGACGTGCACGCCGTCGAACATCGCGTTCGCGCGCAGGGTGGCCGCGATCGCGCCGGTGAGCTCGGCGTCGGTGGGTACGGCCGCGAAGTCCAGGGCGGTGGCGGAGCGCCGCAGCCGGGCGAGGTGTGCGGCGAGCCCGAAGATCCTGCCCTGGTAGAGCCGCAGGCCCTCCCATACTGCGTCGCCGCCCTGCACCGCCGAGTCGAACGGCGAGATGCCGGGCTCGTCGCGGTGCCGGAGCACCCCGTTGACCCAGTAGACGATGTCGGCGTTGCGCTCGTCGTAGCCCTGCAGCATCGGCGTCGCCCCCTGTACGACGGGCCCGCGGACGGGACCCACCTGAGTGGATCATATGGGTCGTTCCGCGGGCCGCCGGTCACGTCGCCAGGTCCGGCTCCGACGGGACCGGGCCGGCGGTGGTCGCCGGGCCCGCCACGTACCGGTGGCTCAGCCGCCGGTACGGGCCGCTGCGCAGCGCCAGGACCGTGGCGACCACGCCGATGACGCCGGTCAGCACGAACACCAGCGCGAGCCCCCGGTCGGCTCCGGTGCCGAACCAGCCGCCGATCGCCGCGGCACCCGCGCCGCCGTCGGTCATGAACGGGATGAACACGAACTGGGCGATCGGCGAGATCAGGAACGCGGTCAGCGGCGAGGCGGCCTGCTCGACGCTCTGCGCGAAGCCGAAGACCCGGCCCTGCCGCTCGTACGGCACCACCTTCTGCAGGATGGTCTGCTCGGCGGCCTCCGCGTACGGCACGAGCAGCATGTAGACGTACATTCCCGCGGCGAGCGGGAGGATCGAGGACCGCAGCGGGAACAGCATGGTGACGGTCCACAGCACCAGGTTGACCAGCAGCAGCAGCCGGACCGGGTTGCGGCCCAGGCCGGTACGGGCGACGAGCATTCCGCCGACGATGAAACCGGTGCTCAGCACCCCCCACAGCAGGCCCCACGCCTGCACCGAGACCAGCGACAACCCGTACGCGTCCATGAGCGCCATGAACGCGCCGCCCAGGAAGTTGTTGAACGCCGAGAAGAGGATCAGGGCGCTCAGGCCGGGCACCTCGCCGATCACCCGCATGGTGCCCCGCACGTCGACCGTGCGTTTCGCCGGGGCCACCGGCTCGCCGTCCACGGCGGCCGGGTCCGGCGCCGTCGCGCGCTGCGGGACCGCGACGAAGGACAGGTGCACCAGCGCGACGGCGAGCACCGCCAAGGCCAGGACCAGCACCCAGAACATGTCGCCGACCGCGACGAGCACCCCGCTGATCACCGAGGTCAGCAGGAACGAGACGCCCGAGGTGGTGCCGACCAGCCCGTTGGCCCGGTCCCTGGTGTCCTCGGAGATCAGCACCGTCACCAGCGTCGGCAGCGCGATCGTGCGGATGTTGCCGGCGATGACGCCGAACATCAGCAGCACGATGAACGTCCACAGGGCGACGCTCGCCGGGTCGGCGAACGACCCGTGCGGGGTGATCTGGTAGACCACGAAGGCGGCGGCGTACAGCAGGAACGACGCCGCGGCCGACACCTGCATCATCGTCTTCTTGGAGTGGTGGTCGACAAGGCTGCCGAACCAGATGCCGGTCAGCGCCGTCATCACCAGGAAGATCCCGGAGATCACTCCGGTGGCGAAGACCGAGCGCGTCTGCAGGTAGACGTAGAAGGTGATCGCGAACCAGACGGTAAAGTTGATCACCGATACCAGCAGGGTGTTGGCCAGCAGCTGGTAGAACGTCTTCCGGTTACCGCGGATGATGCTCATCCAGAGACCGTATGGCCTGAACCCCCGTTGATGTCCAGGCGATTATGCGTGCGGGCCCTGGTCGCCGCCGCGCGCGGCGGCGCCTGGGCGGCGTTCACCGGCCCTCCGCCAGGCCCGCGCCGCCGGTCGCCGCCGCCTCGTCGTCCTCGGCGGCGTGATGCAGCCGGGCGTGCACCCGGTCGAGCAGGTCGCTGCGGGTGAACGGCTTCTCGATGATGCTCACGCCGGGCGGGAGGGTGCCGTTCTCGGTGAGGACCGGCTGGGCGTACCCGGACATGTAGAGCACCGGGATGCCGGGGCGTAGCGCGTGCACGCGGGCGGCGACCTCGTTGCCCATCATGTTGGGCATGATCACGTCGGTGAGCAGCAGGTGTATCGGGTCCGGGTGGCTCTGCGCGATGCGCAGCGCGCCGGCGCCGTCGTCGGCGATCAGCACCTGGTAGCCGGCCCGCTTGAGGATGCGGCTGGCCGCCTCCCGCAGCGCGGCCTCGTCCTCCACCAGCAGGATCGTCTCCTGCGGTGCGGCGATCTCCGCGGCGGCGGTCGCCTCGGCGGCCGGGGCCTCGGTCTCGCCCTCGGCTTCGGTCGCCGGCAGCACCAGGGTGACCGTGGTGCCGATGCCGTTCTCGGAGTAGAGGCGCACGTGGCCGTCGGCCGCCGCGATGATGCCGTAGACGGTGGCCAGGCCGAGCCCGGTGCCGGCGCCCTGCGGCTTGGTGGTGAAGAACGGTTCGAAGGCGCGCTCGGCCACCTCGGCGGGCATGCCGAAGCCGGTGTCACTGATCCGGACCCGCACGTACCGGCCGGGGAGCAGTCCGGTGCCGTCGGCGACGTCCTCCTCGTCGAGGCTGGTGTTGCCGGTGTCGATGGACAGCGTGCCGCCGGTCGGCATGGCGTCCCTCGCGTTCACCGCGAGGTTGAGCAGCACCTGCTCGAACTGGCCGGGGTCGACGCAGACCGGCCAGAGCTCCCGGTCGAGGTGGGTGATCAGGTGGATGTGCTCGCCGAGGGTGCGCCGCAGCATCTGCTCGACGTCGCCGACCACGTGGTTGAGGCTGACCACCTGCGCCTGGGTGATCTCGCGCCGGCCGAACGCGAGGAGCTGCTTGGTCAGCCGGGTGGCGCGCTCGGTGGCCCGGGAGATCTGGGCCAGGTCGGCGCGGGCGGCGCTCAGGTCACCGGGATCCGGTTCGGGGGTGTCGAGCGTCTCGACGAGCAGCTCGGTGTAGCTGGCGATCACCGCCAGGATGTTGTTGAAGTCGTGCGCCACGCCGCCGGCGAGCTGGCCGAGGCTCTCCAGCCGGCGGGCGTGCTGCATGCGGCGGTCCGCGGCGTCGCGCTCGGCCTGTGCGGCGAGGCGCTCCCGCTCGGCCTGTGCGTGTATCCGTTCGGTGACGTCGCGGACCGCGGCGGAGACGATCACGCCGTCCTCGGTCTCGAGGGCGGACAGGCTGATCTCGGCGGGGAACTCGCTGCCGTCCTTGCGGACCGCGGCCAGGGCCTCCCCGACGCCCATGTCCCGCGGCCGCGGGTCGGCGAAGTAGTCCCGGCGCTGGCCGGGGTGTACGGCCCGGAACCGCTCCGGCACCAGGATGTCGACGTTCTGCCCGAGCAGCTCGTCGCGCCGGTACCCGAAGAGGATCTCGGCCTCCGCGTTGGTCAGCACGATGCTGCCGTCCGCGGTGACGCCGATGATCGCGTAGGGGGACGCCTCCAGCAGTCCGCGGAACATCGCCTCGGCGCGCCGGCGTTCGCTGATGTCGCGCACGATGCAGGCCACGCCGACCGGGCGGCCGGCGGCGTCGGTGATCAGTGACGACGTCAGCGACGCCATGATCGGCGCACCGTCCTTGGTCCGGTGCTCGACCTCCACCTGATCGATGCGCTCCCCGCGGATGACCCGATCCAGCAGTCGCCGTTCCACGTCCTGATGCCCGGGCGCGACGAGAGTGGCGTAGTCCCGGCCGACCGCCTCCTCGACGCCGTAGCCGTACAGATCCTCGGCGGCGGCGTTCCAGCTGGTGATCACCCCGTCGAGGTCCTTGCTGATGATCGCGTCGGCGGAGGACTCCACGATGACGGCCAGCCGCTTGCGCTCCTCGAGCACGGTGGCCCGCTCGGCGAGGGCCGCCGCCTGGGCGCCCAGCTCCGCGATCAGGGTGATGTCGTCGTCGGCGAACAGCGTCCGGTACCGGTGCAGCAGTACCAGCGCCCCACCGGGCACCGTCAGGGGCGCCGCGGTCACGAACCGGGTGCCGCTGTACCGGGCCAGGTCCACCGCCACCTGGGGAGGGTGGGTCCAGCCGGCGAGCGCGTCGATGGCGATCTCGATGGTCAGGAGCCGCTCGACGCCGTCGTCGTCGGGGTAGCGCCGATCGCCGAGGCCGAGGTGCGGGTCGCTGACCGGGGTCACCACGCCGTCCGGGCCGGGCAGCAGCACCACCACGGCGTCGGCGCCGAGCTCCCGGCGCGTGCCCTGGCAGTAGCGCTGCCAGATCTGCCCGGCGGGCGCGTCGGCCGGGGTGGCGAGCAGCTGTCGCATCACCGAGTAGGCCGCTCCCCAGGACCAGATGCGGCGCAGCCAGCGCGGCGGCAGGAAGGCGAGCATTGACATCAGCGACGAGGCGAGCAGGAGGCTCCACATCGTCGCCGCGACGGAGGGTCCGATGCCGGCCAGCAGCAGCGCCGTGCCGAGCGCCGCGATGCCCCAGGCGGCGCACAGCAGTCGGCTCCGGGCCGCGCCGCCGCGGCGGCCGGCCTCGAGCGCCAGCAGCGTCGCCGCGACGGCGTCCAGCAGGAAGACGACGCAGGTGACCGGCCAGGCGGCCCGGTTGGGAAACTCGGTCGGCAGGAAGATGATCTGTACGGCGCACGCGATCCAGACGGCCAGCGCACCCCGCAGGACCCACGCCGGCACCCGGCGCAGCCGGCTCACCAGCCGCAGGGTCAGGTAGGGCTGGCCCGCGATGATGATGACGAGCACCACCACCAGCGCCGGGGGCGGGACCCCCATGATCAGGCGGGCACCGCGCAGGACGAAGGTCATGGACACCGCGGCGAAGATCCACATCAGATCGCGCAACAGGGGGTCGCGGCGGCGCAGATAGGTCACCGACGTCCAGGCGAAGATCATCACGTAGAGCGCGGCGATCAGCTGAAGCACCCTGGGATCCCCCACTTGATGATGATTCACCCGATGGCGTCAGTTCGTTGGGCAAACACCACCATGCATGATGCATTATCGATCCGGCATCAGAAGTGCCCGCCCGGGCGGACCTCAGGAAGGCGTCAGCCCCACAGGCGCAGGAAGAGCACGCCGAGCACGTCGAGGATCGCCAGCAGGAACGGGTAGGTGAACGGGAAGAAGCAGCAGATCAGCAGGATCAGCACGCCGATGTTCTTGTCCTCGAACCAGAGCCGCATCTTCTGCATGCCCACCCCCGGGCGGCGCTGCGCCGACCACAGGATGCCGAAGCCGTCCAGCGGCGGGATCGGGATCAGCGCCAGCAGCCCGAAGGTCAGCAGCCCCACCGCCAGGCAGAGCAGCACCTGCTGCCCCACCGGCAGCGTGAACCCGCGCAGCACGTCCGACGGTCGCAGGAACGACAGCAGGTTGCCGGGGAACAGGATCACGTAGGCCGCGAACAGGAGCTGAGCGAACACGATGCAGGCGAGCGGGCCCGCGGCGAAGACCGCCGCCGCCCTCCCCCGGCCGTGGTAGCGGGGCACCTCGTCCACCGAGATCATCTTGCCCCAGCCCATGCCGCCGACCGCCGCCGCGACGGCGCCGAACGGGTCGACGTCCTCGCGCGGCCGCGGGGACACCGGGTCCCGGCGGTCGCTGAGCCGCAGGGCGCGTGCCGTGATCCGGATCGCGAAGGCCCGCAGCAGCAGGCCGAGGAGGAAGGCGACGACCAGCGCGACGAATGCGACCGGTTCGCCGAGGGCGAAGAGCAAGCTAGCGCTCCGCCTGCGCGGCGATGACCTCACGGGCGAGCTGGCGGTAGTTGCGGGCGCCCGAGGACGCCGGGTCCAGGCTGGTGATCGGCGCGCCGGCCACCGTGGACTCCGGGAACTTCACCGTCTTGGTGATGACCGTCTGGTAGACCTTGTCGCCGAACGCCTCGACCACCCGCTGCAGCACCTGGCGGCAGTGCGTGGTGCGACTGTCGTACATGGTCGCCAGGATGCCCTCGAGCTCGAGGTCGAAGTTGAGCCGCTCGCGGACCTTGTCGATCGTGTCGAGCAGCAGGGCGACGCCGCGCAGGCTGAAGAACTCGCACTCGAGCGGGATGAGCACTCCGTGCGCGATGGTCAGCGCGTTGATCGCCAGCAGGCCCAGCGAGGGCTGGCAGTCGATCAGGATGAAGTCGTACTCCTTGCGCACGGTGCGCAGCACCCGCGCCAGGGCCATCTCGCGGGCGACCTCGTTGACCAGCTGGATCTCGGCCGCGGACAGGTCGATGTTGGCCGGCAGCAGGTGCAGCCCGGCCACGTCCGTCTTGATGATGACGTCCTCGGCGGTGACGTCGTCCTGCATCAGCAGGTTGTAGACGCTCAGGTCGAGGTTGTGCGGGTTGACGCCGAGGCCGACCGAGCAGGCGCCCTGCGGGTCGAAGTCGACGAGCAGCACCTTGCGGCCGTACTCGGCCAGGGCGGCGCCCAGGTTGATGGTCGTCGTGGTCTTGCCGACGCCACCCTTCTGGTTGGCGAGCGCGATGATCCGCGCCGGGCCGTGCCGGTCGGTCGGCATCGGCTCGGGGATCGGCCTGCGCATCGTGTAGGCCGTCGGGTCGGCTGGGCCGAGGTCGGCACCGAGATCCATGGAGCTCTGCTGGTCGCGCAGGGCCGAAGTCCACGCCTCGGCGCGGTCATGGTTCCCGCTCATTTCCCTGCCCCCTCTCGACCCGCAGCCGGAGCCGATGCCCGACTGTACGCCAAAGAGGCCGCCCTGCCGGGGTCAGCCGTTCGGCGTGTCGCGTCGACTCACGCACACCGTTCAACGAGCGCGCGGGTGGGAGGTCGCGTACACCTCCCGAAGTCGGTCCACTGTCACCAGGGTGTAGACCTGTGTGGTCGTCACCGAGGCGTGTCCGAGCAACTCCTGCACGACCCGGACGTCCGCGCCGCCGTCGAGCAGATGGGTCGCGTACGAGTGCCGAAGCGTGTGCGGTGACACGGCGTGCGGGCCCTCGACGGGCAACCCGGCGGTCTGCGCGGCGCGGTGCAGGATCGTCCAGGCGCTCTGCCGCGACAGCGGTCCCCCGCGCGCGTTGAGGAACACCGCAGGCGTGCCCCGGCCGGCGGCGGCCAGCGCGGGCCGGACCTGGACCAGGTAGGCCTCGAGGGCCTCCCGGGCGTAACGGCCGACCGGCACGAACCGGGTCCGCCCGCCCTTGCCGTGCAGCGTGACCGTCGGCTCGTCGCCGAGGGCCAGGTCGTCGACGGCCAGCCCGACCGCCTCGGAGATGCGCGCGCCGGTGCCGTACAGGAATTCCAGCAGGGCCCGGTCGCGCGGCGGGACGGCGACGGCGAGCAGGCGGGCGACCTGGTCGACGTCGAGCGCCTTCGGCAGGCGCTTCGGCGGCGCCGGCGGCTTCACCTCGCGGCTCACGTCGTGCGCCACGATGCCCTCGCGGGCGGCGAAGCGGTGCAGGCCGCGGACGGCGCTCACCGCCCGCGCCGCCGACGCGGCGGACAGGGCCGGATGCTCCGGGTCGCCCTCGCGCAGGCGCGCGAGGTGCCCGGAGACCTCGGCCGCGGTGACGGCGGCGAGATCGCCGACGCCGGCCGCGGCCAGGGTCTCCAGATAGCGCTCGAGATCCCGCCCGTACGAGGCCAGGGTGTTGCGGGACAGGCCGCGCTCGACCGTGAGGTGATCGAGGTAGGTCCGCACGGCCCGCCGCAACGCCGGTGAACTCAGCTGAGCACCTCGGCGAGGGAGTACGCGTGCATGCCGTGCGCCTCGGCGACCGGGCCGTAGGTGACGTGCCCGCCGTGGGTGTTGAGACCCAGGGCCAGCGCCGGGTCGGCCAGGACCGCGTCGCGCCAGCCCCGGTTCGCCAGCTCCAGCGCGTACGGCAGGGTCACGTTGGTCAGGGCGTACGTGCTGGTGTGCGGCACCGCGCCGGGCATGTTCGCGACGCAGTAGAACATCGACTCGTGCACCCGGTAGACCGGGTCCGCGTGCGTGGTCGGCCGCGAGTCCTCGAAGCAGCCGCCCTGGTCGATGGCGATGTCGACGAGCACGCTGCCCGGCTTCATCCGCGAGACCAGTTCGTTGGAGATCAGGTTCGGCGCCTTCGCGCCGGGCACCAGGACCGCGCCGATCACCAGGTCGGCGTCGATGACGGCCTTCTCGATCTCGTACGCGTTCGACGCGATCGTCTGCAGGTGCCCGCGGTAGTCGGCGTCGGCCGCGCGGAGCCGGGCGATGTTCTTGTCGAGGACCAGCACCTCGGCCTGCATGCCGAGCGCGATCGCCGCCGCGTTCATGCCCGAGACGCCCGCGCCGATGACGACGACCTTGGCCTGGTAGACGCCGGGCACGCCGCCCATGAGCACGCCGCGCCCGCCGCCGGAGCGCATCAGGTGGTACGAGCCCACCTGCGGCGCGAGCCGCCCGGCGACCTCGGACATCGGGGCGAGCAGCGGCAGGCTGCGGTCGGGCAGCTCGACGGTCTCGTAGGCGATGCCGGTGACCTTGCGGTCGATGAGCGCGTCGGTGCACTCCTTCGAGGCCGCGAGGTGCAGGTAGGTGAAGAGCACCTGGCCCTCACGCATGCGGCCGTACTCCTCGGCGATCGGCTCCTTGACCTTGAGGATCAGGTCGCCGGCGCCCCAGACGGCGTCGGGGCCCTCGAGGATCGTGGCGCCCGCGGCGGCGAAGTCCGCGTCCGTGATCGAGGAACCGGCGCCCGCGCCGGCCTGCACGTAGACCTCGTGGCCTGCCCGGTTCAGCTCGAAAACCCCCGCGGGGGTGATCGCCACCCGGAACTCGTTGTTCTTTACTTCGCTCGGAATGCCGACCTTCACGAGTCGACACCGTCCTTTCCGGGAGAGACGTCGATGGCTCATACCCGAGACGGGCTGCTTCGCAGAATACCGTCCCAACAAGTGGAAGATACTGCCGATGTGTGGCCCGAAGATCAAGAAGTGGGCCGCCGTCGCCGCTGTGGCCCAGAACACCCCGGACCTGCAGCGGACCGGTACGCCCACGGTGGGGCGTACCGGCCGGGGCTCAGATCGGCGGGGTGCCGGCCGGGCGCAGGGTGGCCCAGCCGTCGTCGCGGGCGCGGGCGGCGGCGAGCAGCCCGCCGGCCGCGGCCGCGTTGGTGATCTCGCCGCGCAGCACCATGGCGACGGCCTCGTCGAGGTCGCACCAGGCGATCTCGATGTCGGCCTCCTCGTCGCGCCGCACGTGCCGCTCCTCCTCGGGCACCGCCGACAGCTCGCGGGCCAGGAAGATCCGGATCGTCTCGGCGCTGAATCCCGGCGAGGTGTGCAGGTCGATCAGCAGGTCGAAGCGGGCCGCGTTGAGGTCGGCCTCCTCGGCCAGCTCGCGGGCGGCGGTGAGCGCCAGGTCCTCGCCCTCGACGTCACGCAGGCCCGCGGGCAGCTCCCAGAGCTTGATGCCGAGCGGGTGGCGGTACTGCCGGATCAGCACGACCCGGCCGACGTCGTCCAGGGCGACTACCCCCACGGCGTTCTTGTTGATCACTATGTCGCGCCGGGCGGTGCCCCCGCCGGGCATCGTCACCTCGTCGGTGTTGACCGTGAAGATCGGCCCGGAGTACCGCTGCGTCCGCGAGACGGTCTCGTGCGCGAAGGACGTCATGACGCCGCGACCGGCGCCTTGGCGGCGTGGTTCGGCTCGGCGACCTCGACCGGCAGCTCGTCGGCGGCCGCGTACTCGACGGCGGCCTTGACGAACGCCGCGAACAGCGGGTGCGCCCGGGTCGGCCGGCTCTTGAGCTCGGGGTGCGCCTGGGTGGCCACGAAGAACGGGTGCTGCTCGCGGTCCAGCTCGATGAACTCCACCAGCCGCCCGTCGGGCGAGGTGCCCGAGAACCTCAGGCCGGCCTTGCTCAGCCGGTCCCGGTAGGCGTTGTTGACCTCGTAGCGGTGGCGGTGCCGCTCGGAGATCTCGTTGCCGGCGTACGCCTCCGCGACGAGCGAGCCCTCGGCCAGCGCCGCCGGGTACGCGCCCAGGCGCATGGTGCCGCCCAGGTCGCCCTTGCCCGCGACGATGTCCTGCTGGTCGGCCATCGTGGAGATGACCGGGTGCGCGGCCCGCTCGTCGAACTCGAGCGAGTTGGCGCCCTCCAGGCCGGCCATGTTGCGCGCCGCGTCGATCGTCATGCACTGCAGGCCCAGGCACAGCCCCAGGATCGGGATCGCGTTCTCCCGGGCGTACCGGGAAGTGTTGATCTTGCCTTCGATCCCGCGGATGCCGAAGCCGCCGGGGATGACGATGCCGTCGACGCCCTTGAGCGCGTGCGCCGCGCCGGCCGCGGTGTCGCAGTCGTCGCTGGGCACCCAGCGCAGCTGCACCCGGGCGTGGTTGGCGAAGCCCGCCGCGCGGATCGCCTCGCTCACCGACAGGTACGCGTCCGGCAGGTCGACGTACTTGCCGACCAGCGCGACGGTGATCGTGCGCCGCGGGTGGTGCACCCGCTCGAGCAGGTCGTCCCAGCTCGACCAGTCGACGTCGCGGAACGACAGGCCCAGCCGGCGCACCACGTACGCGTCCAGGCCCTCGCGGTGCAGCACCTTGGGGATGTCGTAGATGCTCGGCGCGTCCGGGCAGGCCACGACGGCCTCGTGGTCGACGTCGCAGTAGAGCGACAGCTTGTGCTTGAGCTTCTCCGGGATCTCGCGGTCGCTGCGGCAGACCAGCGCGTCCGGCTGGATACCGATGTTGCGCAGCGTCGCGACCGAGTGCTGGGTCGGCTTGGTCTTCAGCTCGCCCGACGGCGCCAGGTAGGGCACCAGGGAGACGTGCAGGTAGAAGACGTGGTCGCGGCCGATCTCGTGGCGCACCTGGCGGATCGCCTCGAGGAACGGCAGCGACTCCATGTCGCCGACGGTGCCGCCGACCTCGGTGATGACGACGTCCGGCGTGCGACCGAACTCGTCGGGAGCGGCCATCGCGAAGATGCGCTCCTTGATCTCGTTGGTGACGTGCGGGATGACCTGCACGGTGTCGCCGAGATACTCGCCGCGGCGCTCCTTGGCGATGACGGCCGAGTAGATCTGGCCGGTGGTGACGTTGGCCTTCGCCGACAGCGCCCGGTCCAGGAACCGCTCGTAGTGGCCGACGTCGAGGTCCGTCTCGGCACCGTCCTCGGTCACGAAGACCTCGCCGTGCTGGAACGGGTTCATCGTGCCCGGGTCGACGTTCAGATAGGGGTCCAGCTTCTGCATGACCACCCGCAGTCCGCGCGCGGTCAGCAGATTGCCGAGGCTGGAGGCGGTGAGGCCCTTGCCCAGCGAGGAGGCGACGCCCCCGGTGACGAAGATGTGCCGGGTCTCGCGAACTGTTGCTGCCAAGGCCTGCTCCCGTGGTCGGTCAGATGCGATCGTGCAGACCGGCGCTCAACTCAACGCGTTGATCGCGCCATCCACGGGATTCCACGGTAACACCATCGCCGCCGGGCGAACGTCCGGGCTGGTCGCCGCGCGTGTCCGGGTCACGCACCGCGGACGGTCACGCCCTCCGAGTCGGATTTGTCCGCCGGATCCGGCGTCCGCGGGCCCGGCCGGGCGGGGAGCGGGCGCATGGACAGGCCTGGCCCGCCCGGCCCGTCGGTGCCGCCCTCCGGGCGGGTGCGGTCGGCCGCGTGCTCCAGGACCCGCAGCGTCGTCAGCACGGCCAGCGGGACGACCACGGCCGCCGCGGCGCCCGCGACGGCGAACGCCGCGCCGCCGAGCACCCCGGCGATCAACGTCGCAACGGCCGTGCCGGCCATGGCCGCGCGCAGCGCCGGGTGCAGGCCGAAGACCCGGTTGAGACCGCCCCAGGGCGAGAAACGGCAGAAGGCGAGCATCAGGACACCGATCAGCGCCAGCAGCGTCAGCGGGCTGTCCAGGGCGTGCGCGTTGGAGGTGGCCGCGCGCTGGATCGCCGGGCCGGCGGTGCCGTCGCCGAGGGCGGTCAGCGCGCGGCCCAGGCTGCCCTGTTCCTGCTCGGGCCGGCGCAGGTCCAGCACGGCGAAGCCGATGGTCACCGCCAGCCCGGCGAGGGCGGCCCAGGCGAAGCGCGGGAACGTCAGCCAGCCTCCGGTGCTGATCGCGGCGGCCACGCACACCCCGGCGGTCACCGCGATCGCACCGACCGGGTCCGCGCCCAGGTACGGGCTGCCGACCATGACGACCGCGAAGCCACCGACCAGCACCACCAGGACGGGGCGCCACGGGCGGCGTACCGCCTGGGCGAGACAGCCGGCGACGGTCAGGATGCCGGCGACGAAGATGCCGAGGCCGACGCTGCCGACGCCCGAGTAGCGTGCGCCCTCGATCGCCGAGTAGCCGGCGACGCCGTTGAGTTGCAGCTGCGCGCCGGTCAGCAGGTCGAAGCCGACCACCGCCGCGGAGACCGCCGAGACCACCCCCATCGGCCACAGCGTGCCGGGGTAGCGCGGCCCGAGGCGCACGGCGGCGGTGCCGGCCGCGACCAGGGCGAGCGTCAGCAGGGCGAAGACCAGGCCGGGCCACCCCGCCCGCCACCACGGCGACGCGTCGGCGAGCAGCGCGGCGGGAATGGCCAGGGCCACGGCGATCAGCAGCACCTCGACGCACAGCACCCGCCACTTCGGCGCCGCGGCCGGGCCGGTCGGCCCGGCGTGCCGCCGCGCCCGGATCATCAACGGCACGACCAGCAGGAACACCGCCAGCTGTACGGCGGCCAGCGCGGTGAAGAACGTGCCGGCGATGCCCAGCTGCGCGCCCGCGCGCCGGTCCGCGTTGTGCACGCCGAGCACCGCGTCCGCCGGATCCGTGGGACGCCCGGGCGCCGAGAACGCGCTGTGCCCGCTGAACAGCCGCTCCGGGGCCGGGCGGCCGAGCGAGGTGAGCACGGTCGGCGCGAGGTCGACCAGTTGCAGGTAGCCGTCGCGGCCGGTGCCGGCGGAGGTCAGCCAGCCGCCCTGCCAGCCCGGTCCCTCGGCGATCGCCACGTGCAGCCGCGAGGCGTTGTCGGTGTCCGCGACGCCCGCGACCATCACCACCGAGCGCTCGGGCCGGGCGGCCACGATCCGCGCGAGCGTCGCGTCCGCCTGGGCGACCAGCGACTCCCGCTCGGATCCGGTACCGGTGACGGTACCGAGGTCGACCACGCTGAGCACGCACTGCGACAGCAGGACCCGCGGGTCGTCCGGCAGCGACTCCGCGTACTGGTCGACGCGGCCGAACGGGCGGGCCGCCGCGACCGCCGCGCCCGGCCCGACGGCGACGGTGCACCGCAGGGACTCGGCGAGCGCGCCCGGCACGGCGCCGTACGGCTGCTTGTCCTGGTTCTCGCGCACCACGCCGCTGAGCTGCGGAAGGTTCGCGCCGATGCCGTCCGGTCGCTCGATGGCCGGCGCGGCCGGTGGGCACTGCCCGTCGACGCGCTCGTCCCGCCAGATCGCGTGGTTGCCGGCGCCGAGGGTGAGCCAGCCGTCCGCGGGGCAGGTCGTGTGGTGCGCGGAGCGCACGGAGAGCCAGCCGATCGAGCCGCGGGTCGCCTGCTGCCACAGCGCGGGCGTCCGCTGCGGGTCGAGGTCCTCCCAGCGCAGGCCGGCGGCGCCGGCGATGATGACGTAGTCGGCGGTGTCCTGCGGCGCGCCGGTGGCGGGACGCACGGCCAGGCCGGCGATGCTGGCGCCGGCGGCGAGCACGATCAGCAGGTACGGCAGCCAGGTCCGGCCACCGCGCACCCGGGACGGCGGTGCGGAGTCGGGTCGCGGCCCGCGGCGCAGGCTGCGCCAGGCCCGGCCGGGCCACCGGCCCGGCCTCCACCGCACACCCGCGGCCGGCTCGGTGCGAGGGCGGCGCGCGGCCCCGTCCCGCCCGGTCCCGGCCACGGCGGCCTCCGGGCTGGGGTGGGCGGGTTCCACTTCGCTCATCCCTGCCCCGCCCGGGCGGTGGAGGTCACCGACGAGTAGGCGGCGAGCACGTCCGCGACGGTGTCCTCCTCGGTGGGCCAGGTCGCGGCCCGCCGTGGCCCGCGGGCGGCGTAGTCGGCCAGCCGGGCCGGGTCGGCCAGCAGGCCGCGGACGGCGTCGTCCAGCGCGTCGACGTCACCCGGCGCGATCAGCAGCGCGGCGTCGCCGACCAGCCCGGGCAGCCCGCCGACCGCCGTGCTGACCAGCGGCACCCCGGCGCGCAACGCCTCCTGGGCGAACAGCTGCCGGGCCTCCCAGTCGCTGGTGATCACGGCAAGGTCGGCGCCGGCCAGCAGGTCGGGCACGTCCCGGCGGTGCCCGAGCAGGTAGAACTTCGCGCGTAGCTCCGACGCCCGCTGGGCGAGCACCATGTAGCTGGGCCCGGAGCCCGCAACCACGACCACCGGGGCGGGCTTGAGGGCACGCCAGCGTGCGGCGGCCTCGAGCAGCAGGTCGTAGCGCTTCTGCGGGTGCAGCCGGCCGACGGCGAGGATCAGCGGGGTGCCCGGCGGCACCCGGAACTCGGCCCGCACGGCGGCCCGGGTGCGCTTGGGCGGGGCCGGCGTCGGCGCGGCCACCGCGCCGAGGCGGGCGGCGCGGGCGCCCAGCGAGGCGGCGCGCTCGACCAGGTCCTCGGACGCGCCGAGGGTGAGCGTGGCGGCGCGGGCCACGATCCGTTCGACCAGCGCGGAGGCCTGGCCGCGCAGGCCGCGGGCGAGCACCGCGTTGTGCCAGGTGACCACGAGCGGCGCGGCGGGACGGGCGAGCGAGGCGACGAACGCGGCGCGCAGCCCGTGCGCGTGCACGACGTCCGTCTCGCGGCCGGTCAGGGCCCGGCGCAGCGCGCGCACCGCACCGGAGTCCTGCGGGCCGGGGCTGGCCGGGATCTCCACGGCGGCGAACTCGGCGCCGGCGGCGGAGAAGCCGAACAGCTCGTCGGTGGCGGCCGGGCCACAGACCAGGACCCGGCATCCGGCGGCGAGCAGGCCACGCACCAGCGAGGCCACGTGCTGACCGACGCCGCCGGTGCTGGAGCCCAGCACCAGCGCCACCGAGCCGTGCCACGGCTGCGCTGTGTCGGTCACTTCGCGTCCTTCCCGTCCGGCGCCGGTCCGCGGCGGATCCGCGCCGTCACCTTGGCGACCAGTGGCCGCAGGTCGTGGCGGTCCAGCGGGTAGGTCACCGCGAGGAACACGACCACCACCACGACTCCGCCCAGCATGCCCGAAAGCACGCTCACCCAACCTGCCGGGGTCGAGCCGGACACGTGCCGCACGGCCTCCACGGCGCCCCAGCCGGCCAGCCCGGCGACGACCGCCGCAACGATACCCACGCCGGCCGCGCGGGGCAGCCCGGCGAGCGCCGCGGCGCCCGCGCGACGGCGTACGGTGGCGACCAGCAACACGCCCAGGGTGAGCATGCCCACACTGTTGGCCAGGCTCAGCGCCAGCACCTTGTCGGTGTCGGGCAGGACCGCCACCAGCACCAGAGCGGCGCCCGCGGCCACCGCCCAGCCCACCGCGGTCGCCGCCGCGGCGGCCGCGGTCGCCCCGCGCGCGTACAGGGCCCGCGAGAGCAGCGCGAACAGCGCGAACCCGAGCAGGCCCGGCGCGAACCCGGCGATGCCCGGCGCGGCCTGCGGCACATCCAGCAGCCTCGCGACCGGCCCGGCGAGCGCGACCAGCGCCGCGCCGCCGAAGCAGGCCAGCAGCACCACCGTCCGGGCGGTCCCGGCCAGCGCATCACGGTAGCCGTCCTCGTCGCCGCGCTCCGCCGCCGCGGCCAATGTCGGATATGCGGCAGTCGCGAGCGGCACGGCGAGCACCGCCCAGGGCAACAGGTACAGCGCCTGGGCCAGGTTGAAGGTGAGCAGATCGCCCTTGCCGACCGCCAGGAGCAGCACCACGACGACCATGAGCTGCTGGGAACCGACGGTGACCGCGCCCGCCCAGCCGAGCCGGACGACCTGGCGGCCGGCGTCGCCCGGGAAGCGCAGCGCCGGGCGCAGCCGCAGGCGCAGGCCGCGCAGCGGGATCAGCAGGCACAGGCTGAGCACGACGACGCCCAGCGTGGTGCCCAGCGACAGAGCGAGCTCGCCGCCGCTGCTCAGCCCGGGCAGGTCGCTGCCCCGGCCGTCCACCAGCGCGTACGTCAGGTAGGCGCCCATCACGACGACGCTGGACAGCAGCGGCGCGATGACCGGCCAGGCGAAGCGGTGGTGCGCCTGCAACACTCCGGCGAGCACGATGCCGACGCCGTACAGGGGCAGCTGGGGCGCGAAGACCCACAGCATCCGGGTGCCGACCTCGTGCGCCTGGGGCGACATGTCCGACAGCAGCAACCCGGCGATGTGGCGGGCGAACAGCGCTACCAGGATCGCCAGCGGCACGAGCAGCAGCAGCGTCCAGGTCAGCAGGGCGGAGGCGACGGCGTTGACCCGACGGCGGTCGCCCCCGGCTACCGCGCCCGCCAGCAGCGGCACCACAAGGCTGGCCAGCGCGCCGCCGGCGACCAGTTCGAAGACGATGTTCGGGACCGTGTTGGCGGCACTGTAGACGTCGCCGAGCGACGTGCGCTGCACCGTGCCGACCAGGACGACGGTGCGGCCGAAGCCCGCGATCCGGGCGAGCACGGTCAGCCCGGCGATCAGCGCGGCCGCGCCGGCGATGCGCCCGGCGCCGAAACGCGGCGCGGGTGTCGCGCTCCCGGCGAGGTCCTGGTCCGGTGCGCCCGTCATTCCGGCGGGCGGCGGCCCAGCGCGTCGAGCTCGCGCAGCCACGGCGTGTCCTGGATGACCTTGGTGAAGCTGACCTTCTCGCTGGCGGCGGTGAGCCCGGCCAGCACGGTCAGCAGGGCGGCGCGCCCGGCCGGCCCGGTCCGGGCGGCCAGGGCCACCCCGAGCAGCGCGCCGAGCGCATTGGCGCCCGAGTCGCCGAGCATGATCTCCTCGCCCAGGTCCGACGGGAGCAGCGCCGCGCCCGCGCCGAGCGTCCCGGCGGCGACGCCGGCGCCGCGGCCGACCGCGAGCGGCGTGCCGATCAGCGCGCCCGCCTTCAGCGCGCGCCCGGGGCGCAGGTCCAGCAGGTTGACCAGGTTCGCCGTGCCGGCGATGACCCCGGCGCCCAGCAGCACGTCGGCCGTGCGCCGCACGGCGCCGCCCCGCCGGCGGCCGCGGTGTGCCCGCACGCCCGGGTCGCGGCCGAGCAGAGCGGCGGCGGCGAGCCCGGCGGCGCCGAGCCCCGCGATCTTGATCGCGCCGCTGGTGACCCGGCCCTCGCGCAGCGCGCCGACGTGGCCGGCGAAGCCCTTCGCGGACTTCTGCTCGGGCCGGTTGCCGACCAGGTCGTCGTAGAAGCCGACCGCGCCGGACGTGGCGCCCGCGGTGAGCACGGCCGCGGCCACGGCAGGGCTCGGCGCACCGGCGGCCGCGGCGACGGTGGCGCCCGCCGCGAGGGCGGGACCACCCGCGAGGGTGACCGTGCGGCCGCGGAAGTTCGTCCGCTCCAGCTGGGCGGCGCGCGGATCGCTACGGATCCAGGCCAGGGTGGCACGGGCCACGAGGGCCCCGATCCCGAACGACTTCACGACCCGAGTGGCCATCTGAGTGAACTCCCGCCTCGCCGGGCCGCACCCCTCGGCGACCGACCGCCGAGTCTAGGCGGTCCCGGCTCGGCCACGCGGACGCGCCGCCTGCGGGTCAGACCGCGGCCTTCGGTACCTGGGAGGTCGCGCCCGCCGACAGGCCGTAATGGCCGACCCGGCCGGCCACCACCCGCTCCACCACCGTCAGCGCGGTCGCCAGCTGGCCCTGCTCGGTGCTCACGTTGTCCACCGTCGAGATGCCCTTGACCAGGGTCGGGTCGGCGCGGACCTCGGCGACCAGGTTGCCGTCGCCGATGCCGTTGCCGCCGACGACCAGCGGCCGGTCCTTGGCGAACTGGGTCGTGAAGGTGACCGCGTTCTGGTTCTTCTTCGCGGCGTCGCGGTCGACCGGCGGCAGGCCCGAGACCACCACGGTCGCCTCCGCGCCCGGCACCAGGTTGTCGGAGACCGAGATGTAGCCCGGCTCCGTGTACGCCGTGAGCACCGCCGTCAGGTCCCCGGTCGTCACCGGGACGGCCTGCTGCAGCAGCGCCACGGCCAGCAGCGCGCTGGAGGTCTCGACGCCGTCGCTGTTGAGCGGCAGCCCCTCGGCGGGCACGGTCGGCTGCGAGGCCTTGTCGGCCAGGTTCAGCAGCTCGTACGCGTTCGCCGGGTCGAAGAACTTGTCCTGCACGGTGACCGTGCCGGTGATCCTGGCGCCGGCGACCTTGAGCATCGAGGTGACGCCCTCGGCGTAGTCCTGGCCGCTGGGCATCACCATGATCAGGATCTTGCGCCCGGCGAGCTTGCCGCCCAGCAGCGCGGGCGAGACCTCGGTGGCGAAGTCCTGCGTCCGGTTGAGCTCCTCGCGGTACTGGTTCGCCTGCTCGCGGTAGTTGCTGTTGTCCTTGCTCAGCGCGTCGACGCGGTCCTTGAGGGTGTCGGCGACCGGCCCGTTGAGCGCGGCCGTGCCGACCACCAGCCCGATGGCCAGGGCAAGGAAGACCGCGGTGAGGGACACCACGTGGTACCGGAAGTTGATCACGCCAAAAGCCTCTTGGTCACTCGCGGATTAGAAGAGCTGCCCTAATTGGAAGACCAGATTGTCCCACCACTCGGACACCACGGAGAGATAGGCCTTGCCGACCGTGGAGACCGCGACCGCCGAGGCCATCGCCGCGATCGCGGAGAGCACGAGAAGCAGCAGGGAGGAGCCGGAGATGTTCTGCTTGTAGAGCCGGCTCACGCCCTTGGCGTCGACCAGCTTGCCGCCGACCTTGAGCCGGGTCAGGAACGTCGAGGCCATGCCGCCGCGGCCCTTGTCCAGGAACTCCACCAGGTTGGCGTGCGTGCCGACGGCGACGATGAGCGTGGCGCCCTTGTCGTCGGCCAGCAGCATGGCCAGGTCCTCGCTCGTCGCCGCCGCGGGGAAGGTCACCGCGGGCACGCCGAGCCCGTGCACCCGGTCCAGCCCGGGCGCGCGCCCGTCGGGGTACGCGTGCACGATCACCTCGGCGCCGCAGCGCAGCACGTCGTCGGTGACCGAGTCCATGTCGCCGATGATGATGTCCGGCGTGTAGCCGGTCTCGACAAGCGCGTCGGCGCCGCCGTCGACGCCGATCAGCACCGGCTTGAACTCGCGGATGTAGGGCCGCAGCACGTCGAGGTCGGCCTTGTAGTCGTAGCCGCGCACGACGATGAGCGCGTGCCGGCCCGAGATCTGCGTCTGCACGTCCGGCACGCCGACACCGTCGAGCAGCAGGTCGCGCTCCTGCTTGAGGTAGTCCATCGTGTTGGCGGCGAACGCCTCGAGCTGCACGGACAGGCCCTCGCGGGCGTCGGCCATGGCGGCGGCGACGGTCTGGGTGTCCTGCTGGATGCCGCTGGCGACGGGCTCGCCGTCGAGCAGCACCGTGTCGCCGTCGATGCTGACGAGGGCGCCCTCGCTGATCCGGTCGAAGACCTCGTCGCCCAGGTCGTCGACGAGCACGATGCCGGCCTGGATCAGCACCTCGGGGCCGAGGTTGGGATATCGCCCGGAGATCGAGGGCTTGACGTTGAGCACGGCGGCGACACCGACGGCGACCAGCGAGTCGGCGGCGACCCGGTCGATGTCGACGTGGTCGATGATCGCAATGTCACCGGGGCGCAGCCGTCCGACCAGGCGCTTGGTCCGGCGGTCGAGTCGGGCGGTGCCGGAGACAGCTCCCGGTTCGACGCTCCGGGTCCGGCGCAAGGTGGGAAGTCGCATCCCGGCCATCCTGACATGCCATTTCATGCATCACCCACGCGACATGCACAAGGTCACCGACAAAAGCGACAAAGAGCCGTCACTCTCCGCAGTATTCACCGTTCACGGGCTCCGTCAGCCGCGCTTTTCCCGGTCGGCGACCGCCAGCAACTCCTCCGCGTGGGCGATGCCCAGGTCCGAGTCCGGCAGGCCGGCCAGCATCCGGGCCAGTTCCCTCGCCCGCTCGGTCTCCTCGACGATCCGCACCCCGCTGGTGGTGATCGCCCCGCCGGTGTCCTTCGCGACGACCAGGTGCCGGTCGGCGAACGCGGCCACCTGCGGAAGGTGCGTCACGACCAGCACCTGATGGGTGCGGGCCAGCCGTGCCAGCCGCCGCCCGATCTCCACCGCGGCCTGCCCGCCCACGCCGGCGTCGACCTCGTCGAACACCAGCGTCGGCGGCCCGCCCGCCCCGGCGAACACCACCTCGATGGCCAGCATGACCCGGGACAGCTCCCCGCCGGAGGCGCCCTTCTGCAGGGGCAGCGCCGGGGCGCCGGGGTGCGCGATCAGCCGCAGCTCGATGTCGTCCCCGCCGTCGGGGCCGACCGCGACCTCGGCGCCGTCGACGGTCACCGTCGGCTCGTCCCGCCCGGCGACCCGCGCCTGCACCGCGACATCGACCCGGGCGTGCGGCATGGCCAGCCCGGCCAGCTCGACGCTGACCTGCTCGGCGAACCGCCCGGCGGCCTCCGCCCGGGCGGCGGTGAGCCGCCCGGCCAGCTCGCCGACGGTCGCGGCGATGCGCAGCCGCTCCCGGTCCAGCTCCTCGAGCAGCTCGTCGGAGCTGTCCAGCGCGGCCAGCCTGGTCCGGGCGTTCTCCGCCCAGAGGATGACGCCGTCGACGTCGTCCGCGTATTTGCGGGTCAGCGCCCGCAGCGCCGCCCGCCGCTCGTAGATGACCTCGAGCCGGGCCGGGTCCGCGTCCAGCGCGCTCAGGTAGGCAGACAGCTCCGCGGAGACGTCGCCGACCAGCGTGGCGGCCTCCTCGATCCGGGCCGCGAGCTCACCGAGCGCCGGGTCGACGGCGGCCTGCGCCTCGAGGGTGCGCCGCGCGGTGCCCAGCAGGAGGGTCGCGTCCGGCGTCTCCTCGGTGGCCTCGACGCCGCCGGCGAGCGCCTGCGCGGCGAGGGCGGCGGCGGTGCGCAGCCCCTCGGCGTGCTCGAGGCGCTGAACCTCGGCCCGCAGGTCGTCGTCCTCGCCCGGCTGGGGGTCAACCCGGCTGATCTCGTCGAGGCCGAGGGTCAGCAGGTCGGCCTCACGGCTGCGCTCGCGGGCGTGCCGGCGCCGGTCGGCGAGATCCTCGACGACGGCCCGCCAGCGGGTGAACGTCTCCCGGTAGGTCTCCAGCAGCTTCTCGTGCTCGGGACCGGCGAAGCGGTCCAGCGCGGCGCGCTGCTCGGCCGGGCGCAGCAGCCGCAGCTGGTCGGACTGCCCGTGCACGGCGACCACCTGCTCGCCGACCTCGCCCAGCATCGCCACCGGCATGCTGCGCCCGCCGACGTGCGCCCGCGAGCGGCCCTCGATGGTCACCGTGCGGCTGAGCAGCACCGACCCGTCGTCGTCCAGCTCGCCACCCGCGTCGGTGATGCGCGTCTGCACGGCGTCGCCGAGCGAGCCGACGAGGCGCAGCCGGCCCTCGACCACCGCCCGGCCGGGATCCGCGCGGACGCGACCGGCGTCGGCGCGGCCGCCGAAGAGCAGCCCGAGGCCGGTGACGACCATCGTCTTTCCGGCGCCGGTCTCACCGGTGATGGCATTCATGCCCGTGGTCAGCCGCAGCGTCGTGTCATCGATGACGCCCAGCCCGGTGATGCGCAGTTCCTCCAGCACAGGCCGAAGGGTATCGGTGCCCACCGACAATTGCCCAGCGCGGCCGGTCGGCGCCGATCCCGGGTCAGCGGCGATTCCCGCGCCAGCCGTCCACCGGTAGCGCGAACTTGGCCACGAGCGTGTCGGTGAACGGCCGCGGGGCGAGCCGGACCAGGCGTACCGGAAGCTCGCCGCGCTGGACCGTGACCTGCGCGCCCGGCGGCAGGTCCCAGGTGCGCCGGCCGTCGCAGCAAAGCACCGCGAACGACGTGTACGGGTCGACGGTCAGCACGAACCGCGAGGTCGGCGCGGTCACGATCGGCCTGCTGAAGAGGGCGTGCGCGCTGATCGGCACGAGCAGCAGCGCCTCGACCTCGGGCCACACCACCGGACCGCCGGCCGAGAACGCGTACGCCGTGGAACCCGTCGGTGTGGCGCACACGACACCGTCGCAGCCGTACCGCGACAGCGGCCGCCCGTCGACGTCGACGAGCAGCTCGAGCATCTGCGCCCGCTGCCCCTTCTCGACGCTGACCTCGTTGAGCGCCCACGAGTCGGCGATCAGCCGGCCGTCGTACTCGGCGCGCACGTCGAGGGTGAGCCGTTCGTCCACCGTGTAGTCGCCGGCGACGATGTCGCGCACGGTCTGGTCGATGTTGTTCAGCTCGGCCTCGGCCAGGAAGCCGACCTTGCCGAGGTTGATGCCGAGCAGCGGCGCCTTCGCCGGGCGGGCCAGCTCGGCCGCGCGCAGGAAGGTGCCGTCGCCGCCGAGCGCGAAGACGATCTCCACACCCTCCGCGGCCGTCGGGTCGTCGACCGGCGTGACGCCGGCGGGCAGCTCCAGGTCGGCGACCTCCTGGGCGAGCACCCGCACCTCGAAACCGGCCGCGACCAGGTCGCGGGCGACGGTCTGGGCATGCTGCGTGCTCTGCCGGCGACCTGTGTGTGTAACCAGCAACGCGGACCGCGTCACGAATCCTCCAGCGGGGGCGAAACCGACGGCAGTGCCGGCCCGGCGGAGGCTACATTGCCGGACGGGCCGGCGGCGACCACGGCGTGCACCCGGGCCTCGTCGGCCGGCGGCGCGTCCCGGCGGAACCAGAGGAAGAACTCCACGTTGCCGCTCGGCCCGGGCAACGGGCTCGCCGCGACCCCGGCGACGCCGAGGCCCAGCTCGGCGCCGGCCGCGGCCACGTCGAGGACCGCCTCGGCGCGCAGCAGCGGATCGCGCACGACGCCGCCGGAGCCGACCCGTTCCTTGCCGACCTCGAACTGCGGCTTGACCATCAGCGCGAGATCGCCGCCGGGTCCGGTGCAGCCGGCCAGCGCGGGCAGCACCAACCGGAGCGAGATGAACGACAGGTCGGCGACGGTCAGCTCCACCGGCCCGCCGAGCATGTCGGGCGTCAGGGTGCGCACGTTTGTGCGTTCCATGACGGTGACCCGTTCGTCGGTGCGCAGCGGCCACGCGAGCTGGCCGTAGCCGACGTCGACGGCGTAGACGCGCGCGGCGCCCTCGCGCAGCAGCACGTCGGTGAAGCCGCCGGTGGAGGCGCCCGCGTCGAGGCAGCGCCGCCCCTCGACCGACAGGGGCCCGAAGGCCGCGAGGGCACCGGCGAGCTTGTGGCTGCCGCGCGAGACGTACTCGGTGGCCGGATCGTCGCCGGTGACGACGACCGGATCCGCCGGGTCGATCATGGTGGCGACCTTCTGCGCCACGCTGCCACGGACCTGGACCCGGCCGGCCGCGACGAGCGCGGCCGCCTGGTCCCGGGACCGGGCCAGCTTGCGGCGGACTAGCTCGGCGTCGAGACGCGCACGGCGGGCCATCGGATCCAAATCTTTTTCGGGTACGGGTGTCAGCGATCGATGCTAGCCAGGGTCTCCTGGAGCACCTGATGCGCGGCCTCGTACTCGGCGATCTGGTCGGCCGGGGCGAGCGTGGCGGCGTTGGCCAGCGACTGCAGGACGGCGTCGACGGCGGGATGCCCGGTTCCCTCCGTGCCGTCGGCCGGCCGGGGTGGGCCGGGCACGGGCTCGTGGGTCTCGCTGCCCGCGCTGTGCTCGCTCGTGCCGTCGCCGACCGCCGGATCCTGCTGCTCCGGGCGGTGTACCGGCGCCTGGGGCTGCGGCGGTCCCGGGCGGAAGCCCCCCGGCGGCGGCGCCGGGCGGAAACCGCCGGGCGGCGGTCCGGGACGCGGGCTCGCGGGCGGCTGGTGGTTCGGGTACGTCACGGCGTCGCCTCCGGCGCGGCGGGATCGGTGGACTTCTGCTCGGCCGTCCCGGCCGGCGTGGCGGCGGCCTCCGCGGCGGGTGCGGTCCCGCCGGGCGTGCTCGTCGCCGGTGCGGCCTTCTCCGGCGGCGCCTTCCCGGCGGTCGCCTTCCTTACCGCGGTCTTCTTGGCCGCGGTCTTCTTGGCGACGGGCGGCAGCTCGGTGGCGGCAGCGGCCTCCTTGACCGGGGCGGTCGGTGCGGCGGCGGTACCCGCCGGAGTGGCGGTGCCGGCGGACGGCGCCGCGCTCGACGGACCTGCCGGCGCGGCGGGCTTGGCGGGGCCCGCCTCGGCCGGAGCGGCATCGGCGGGAGCCGTCTTGGCCGGCGCCGACCGCGCCGCCTTGACCGGAGCGGCCTTGGACGGCGCGGCCTTAGCGGGAGCGGCCTTGGTGGCCTTGGTGGGAGCGGCCTTGGCGGTGACCGACTTGGCAGGAGCCGTCTTGACCGGCGTGGACTTCGCGGAAGTGGCCTTGGCGGGAGCGGCCTTGGTGGCCTTGGTGGGCGCGGCCTTGGTGGCCTTGGTGGGCGCGGCCTTGGGCGCCACCCGCGCCGGGGTGACCGGTGCCGCCGCGGCGGCCGGCATCGCGTTCGGGGTCGCCTTGACCGCCTTCTTCGCGACCGCCTTCTTCGCCACGGCCTTCTTGGCCGGCGGCGGCACGACCGCGGCCGGTGCCGCCTCGCCGCCCGCCGCGCTCGCCCGCGCCCGGGCGTCACGCAGCTGCCGCTCCAGGTCACGCACCCGGGTGGTCAGGTCGGACACCTCGTCGGCCGTCGCCAGCCCCACGAGCCCGAGCGCGCGGTCCACCTCGTAGCGCACGATGTTGGTCAGCGCCTCGCGGTTGGCCACGCCCGTCGACACCAGGTCCTCGACGAGGCCCTGCAACTGCGCGGCGGTCGCGCCGCCGCGGTTCACGAGGTCGCCCGCGACCTGCTGGGCCTTCTTGCGCGGCGCCTCGGTCAATCCGAGCGCCAGCTCCAGATACGCCCGCCATGCGTCCTGCATGTCAGCTCCCTCCGACTCCGCCACGCCGTTGCGCTGGTGCCACGCTACCGGGCGGAACCGCGGCCGTGCTGCGGTACCGTGCGGTGCGTCAGGGTGGCGTCGCCTGGGAGGTCGGAGAATTGGCCAGCGTGGAGGAGTGCCGGCAGGCGCTACATGATCTTGCCGCCCGGCTGGACGCCAACGCGGAGACCCGCGGCAGACTCGATCTCGACCGCACGCTCGCCTGCCGGATCCCGGACCTCGAAACGGCGTTTCACGCCCGGCTCGCCGGCGGCCGCCTGGTCGACATCGCCGACGGCGACGACCCCAAGGCGAAGATCGCCCTGACCGCCGCAAGCGACGAGCTGATCGCGCTGGTCACCGGCAAGCTCGACGTCACGAGGGCGCTCGCGTCCCGCCAGGTCTCGATCAAGGCCAACCCGTTCGATCTGCTGAAGCTGCGCAAGCTCCTCTGACCCGCGTACGTCCCGCGACGTACGCCGGAGGCCGCGCCGGGCCGGACGCCGCCGGACCCCGGCGCGGCGACGATGGTGCGCATGACAGCTCCCGTCGAGACCCGCCGCCTGACCAAGCGGTACGGCACGATCACCGCCGTCGACGCGCTGGACCTGACCGTCCGCGCGGGCGAGGTGTACGGCTTCCTCGGACCGAACGGCGCCGGCAAGACCACGACCCTGCGCATGGTGCTCGGCCTGGTCCGGCCCACCTCGGGAGAGGTGCGCCTCTTCGGCGAGCCGCCCGGGCGGCTCGACGGCGTCGGCGCGCTGATCGAGGGCCCGGCCTTCTACCCGTACCTGAGCGGCCGCGACAACCTGCGCGTGCTGGCCCGCCACGCCGGCGTCGCGGCCGGCCGGGTCGCGGCCGTGCTCGACCAGGTCGAGCTGACCGGCCGGGCCGGCGACCGTTACGCGACCTATTCGCTGGGCATGAAGCAGCGGCTCGGCGTGGCCGCCGCCCTGCTGAAGGATCCGCGCCTGGTCGTGCTCGACGAGCCGACCAACGGCCTCGACCCGGCGGGGATGGCCGACATGCGCCTGCTAGTGCGGCGGCTCGGCGCGGCCGGCTGCACGGTGCTGCTCTCCAGCCACCTGATGACCGAGGTGCAGGAGCTCTGCGACCGGGTCGGCATCATCGCGGGCGGCCGGCTGGTCGCGGAGAGCACGGTCGCCGAGCTCCGCGGCGACCGCACGCTGCGGCTGGTCGCCACTCCCCTGGACGTCGCCGCGGCCCGCGCCCGCGCCCTGCTCGGCGCGGACGCCGTCCGGGTCAACGGCGACGGCCTGGACCTGGCGGTCCCGCCGGACCGCGCGGCCGAGGTGAACGCGGCGCTGGTCGGCGCGGGCATCGCCGTCAGCGAGCTGCGGGCCGAGGAACGCAGCCTGGAGCAGGCCTTCTTCGCACTGACCGGAGGCGGGACCGATGACTGACCACATCCGCGCCGAGCTGCTCAAGCTGGTGCGCCGCCCGGCGACCTGGGCACTGCTGGCGATCGCGCTCGGCCTGAGCGTGACCTTCACCTACCTGATCCCGTACGCGGGGTACGCGGGCGGCACCGGCGGACCGCGCGCCGACCGCGGCCTGGACGCGCTGCTCCCGGACCGGCTGGTCGGCAACTCGATCGGGGGCCTGCCGGTCTTCCTCGGCGCGCTGATGCTGATCCTGGGCGTGCTCGCGGCGGGCGGCGAATACGCCTGGGGCACCTGGAAGACGGTGCTGACCCAGGACCCGGCCCGCCTGCGGGTGTACGCCGCCAAGCTGGTGACCGTCTGCCTGGCCGCGCTCGCCGGGGTGGTCGCCGTCTTCGCCGCCGGCGCACCGGCGAGCCTGCTCATCGCGCTCGCCGAGGACCGGCCGGTGGACTGGCCCGCCGCGGCCGACCTGGCTGGCGGGATCGGCGCCGGCTGGCTGATCGCGGCGATGTGGACGGTGCTCGGCGCCCTGCTCGGCATCGCGCTGCGCGGCGTCGCGCTGCCGGCCGGGCTGGGCCTGGTCTGGCTGCTCGCCGTGCAGAACCTGCTCGCCCTGATCGCCGCGCCGCTGCTGGGCTGGGTGGCGCAGGCGCAGAAGGGCCTGCCCGGCCCGAACGCGGGCTCGCTGGTCGCGGCCCTCGGCGCCGGCGCGGACACACCCGGCGTCGAGGCGGTCGTCGGCGGCGGGCAGGCGGCCGCGGTGGTGGCCGCGTATCTGCTGGTGTTCGCCGCGCTGGGCGGCGCGCTGCTGCGCCACCGTGACATCCTGTGAGCGTCATGAAGCGGGTGCGGAGAAATCTGCCGGACGGGCTGCTCGCCCTGGCGCTGGCGGGCGTCGGCCTGATCGGCACGGCGCCGGCGGGCCGCAACCAGGGCATCGCCTCGGTACCCGCCTGGGCCTACGTCCTGGTGATCACGGCGGCGCTGGCGATGGCGGCACGCCGGTGGGCGCCGATCGCGGCGCTGACGGTCTGCGCGGGCGCGGTGAGCCTCTACCTGCTCGGCGGCCAGCCGTTCGGGCCGATCCTGCTGAGCCTGGTGGTGGCGGTCTACTCGGTTGGCGCGCACCGGCCGCTGAAGCAGGCGGCGGCCGCCGCGACGTGTGCGTTCGCCGCGGTGCTCGCCGGCGGCCTGATCGGCGGCGGCATGAGCCTGGACGCGGTGGCTCCCCCGCTCGCCTGGGTGGCCGGCCCCCTCGCCGTCGGCGTAACCGTGCGCGTCGGGCGCGAGCAGCTGGTGCAGAACCGCCGCGACGAGGCCCGCCGCCAGGCGGACGCCGAACGGCTGCGGGTCGCGCAGGAGGTGCACGACGTGGTCGGCCACGGCCTGGCGGCGATCAACATGCAGGCCGAGATCGCCCTGCACCTGCTGGCGAAGCAGCCACACCAGGCGGAGGCGGCGCTCACCGCGATCAGCCGCACCAGCCGCGAGTCCCTAGACGAACTGCGCGCCACCCTCGGCGCGGTACGCCGCGGCGACGACTTCGACGACCGCTCCCCCGCGCCCGGCCTGGCCCGGCTGCCGGAGCTGGTGGACCGCACCCGCTCGGTGGGCGTACCGGTGACGGTGGACCTGGCCGGCCCGCTGGAGTCGCTGCCGGCGGCGATAGACCTGGCGGCCTACCGCATCGTCCAGGAGTCCCTCACCAACGTGCTGCGCCACGCGGGTACGGCCTCGGCGTCGGTCTCGGTCGCCTGCACCAGCGAGGACGTGACCGTGTCGGTCAGCGACACCGGCCGGGGCGGCCCCGCCGCGGTCACGCCGGGCCACGGACTCGCCGGAATGCGCGAGCGGGTAACGGCGCTCGGCGGCTCGCTGGCCGCGGGCCCGCGCCCCGGGGGCGGCTTCGCCGTGACCGCGAAGCTGCCGGTGCGCCGATGACCGGGCCCGCCCGCGACGGGTCCACGCCGATCCGCGTCGTCATCGCCGACGACCAGGACCTGGTGCGCATCGGCCTGCGCGCCCTGCTGGAGAGCGAGGACGACCTGCTCGTCGCCGGCGAGGCCGCGGACGGGCTCGGCGCCGTCGAACAGGCACGCACCCACCGGCCCGACGTCGTCCTGATGGACGTGCGCATGCCCGGCATCGACGGCATCGAGGCCACCCGCCGGATCGCCGCCGACCCGGCGCTGGCCGGCACCCGCGTGATCGTGCTGACGACCTTCGAGGTCGACGCCTACGTGTTCGACGCCCTGCGGCACGGCGCCAGCGGCTTCCTCACCAAGGACACCAAGCCGGCCGAACTGGTGCGCGCGATCCGCCTGGTCGCCGACGGCGAGGCGCTGCTGTCGCCGTCGGTCACCCGGCGGGTGGTGCGCGAGTTCGCGTCCCGGCCGGCCCGGGTGCTGCGCCCGCACCCACGCCTGGACACGCTGACCGACCGCGAACGCGAGATCGTCGGCCTCGTCGGCGAGGGCCTGAGCAACGACGAGATCGCGGCCCGCCTGGCGGTGAGCCCGGCGACGGCCCGCACCCACGTCAGCCGCGCGATGGTGAAACTACACGCCCGCGACCGCGCGCAACTGGTGGTCTTCGCCTACCAGTCCGGCCTGGTCGACTAGGGACTCTCGGGCTCGGCGTCCGGCAATGACCGGGTGCTGGACATACCCCCTGGGGGTATGGTCGGATGCTCGAGGAGGTGCCCATGAGCCACGACCATCACCACCCCGCCGCAGCGAAGGTGGACAGGACCACTTGGCGGGCCGCCGCGGCGGCGACGCTGCACTGCCTGACCGGCTGCGCGATCGGTGAAGTCCTGGGCATGGTGATCGGCACCGCGGCCGGGCTGCACGACGCGGCCACCGTGGCGCTCTCGATCGCGTTGGCGTTCGCGTTCGGCTACGGGTTGACCATGCGCGGGGTTCTGCGCGCCGGAGTCGGTTTCCGGGCCGCCTTGAGGATCGCGCTGGCGGCGGACACCGTGTCGATCGCGGTGATGGAGTTGCTCGACAACGCGGTCGTCGTCGCGGTGCCCGGCGCGATGGACGCCGGGCTGACCAGCGCGTTGTTCTGGGGCGCGCTGGCGTTCTCGCTGGTGGTGGCGTTCCTGCTGACGACGCCGGTGAACCGGTGGATGATCTCGCGCGGCAAGGGTCACGCGGTGGTGCACCGCTACCACCACGCACACTGACCGGCGTCGTCGGCCGGGCGCGGGACCATTACCGGACCTTCGGTGTGATCGGGCCGTCCGAATGGCCGTCATTCGGCCGGGTGAAGTCCGTGGAAATGCATTCGGCGCGGCTATCCGAGCCATTCTTGTGAACGGTCGGCCGCCGGCGCCTCCCCGCGCTTGTGAACCGCCGTCGAGCTGCAACTTTCGATCTCGTCGAGGGACCGGACAGCCCGTGGCGTGCGGCCTTTCCGGCTACCCCGGAAGTGGCCTGTCACCCGTCCGGTATCAACCTGGGCCTTTCGGCCATTTACGTGATCCCCGGCCGCTGCTTTACCTTTTGTTTTCCGGCCGTGTCGTCCGACCGGTTCCGGGAGTGCAATCCCCTGCGCCGACAGCCGCCGCGTCGATCGGAGAAGCCGCATGAGTCCGGACCCGCGTTTCGAGCGGGCCGTCCTCGGCGCGTTCCGGGCCGCGGTCGAGCGCTACTGCACGGTGGTCAACGCCGGCGACGTCGACCCGGGTTCGCTGCGGATCTCGGTGACCGTCGCGACCCGGGCGCCGATGGGGCCCGACTTCGCCGGCAAGGTGCACCGGATCGTGCACCCGGAGACCCATCGGCGGCTGCCGCTGGCCCGGGTCGTCTCGGTCGTGTGCACTGTGGACCCGAGTCTGCCCGAGGACCCCGGCCACCGGTTCCTCATCCAGCCGCCGGCACTGCCGGCGCCGAAGCAGGCGCTGCCGCAGACCCGGATCGAGTCGCAGGAGGTGCGCCGGCCGCCGGCGCATCCGCCGCCGGAGACCGCGCATCTGACCCTGCGCTACGGCGCCGACTTCCACTGGGTCTGCCATCTCGCGTCCGCGCCCGGCTGGGTGCCGCTGGGCCGGTGGATCGGCCGGCAGCACGACGCCTCGGTGCGCCTGCCCGAGTACGCCACGTTCCTGCCCCGCGGTGAGCTCGTCTACCTGCGCCATCAGGGTCACCGCGTCGAGTTCGCCCGGTCCCGGATCCGGCCCGACTACCTCGTCCGCATCGACGGCACGCCGCTGCGCCCGAACGGCGACCTGATCCAGGCCGGCCCGGCCGGCTCGATCGAGTACGCGGACGGCGCCGCCTCGTCGACCCGGCTCGACTATCAACTCGCCTGGGACGGTACCCATGGTTGATCCGCAGGAACCCGCGATGGTCATCGATCTGAGCGGGCCGCACTGGCACGTCCAGCTCACCGTCGCGCCGCCGCCGACCGGTGACCGCAAGTCCGTCGACTTCGACGTGCCGCTGATCGGTGCCGGCGAGACCGGGCAGTTGCGCCGGATCCGCACCCAGGTCATCTTCACCACCGCCGCCAACGAGCGCAACGGCTGGCAGAACTGGCACGTCAAGATCTACGGCTGCGCCGACCTCGGCGACGCCGAGGCCCTGCGCCAGCACCTGCACGGGCAGGCCAGCGCGCTGCAACGCGCCAACCAGTACCTCGGCGGCCACGGCCGCCGTTCCCCGATCGAGCCGCCGTGGGCGGTGGTGCCGGTGCAGGTGGTCCGCGGCGACGGGCAGCTCGAACAGCTCTCCGGCGCGGTCACCACCCGGCTCGGCACCCCGTCCGATCAGATCGTCGCCCAGCTGGACCGGCGGCTGCCGTCCTGGATCGGCGAGGGCGCCCGCCCCGACCTCTACCTGCTGGCCGTGTCGCCGCAGATCGACCTGCTCAAGTGGGAGTCGCTGCGGCGCTGGCCCGGCACCGAGCATCTGATCGACTTCCGCCAGCTGGCCGCCGGCCTCGACCAGCTGCACCAGCTCAAGTGGGCGCACTGCGATCTCAAGCCGGACAACGTCTGCTGGTGCACGTACCAGGAGACCAGCGGCTACGTGCTGATCGACACGGACGCCGCCACCCAGGCCGACCCGCCGCCACCCGTGCTGCGCGGCACCGAGCTCTACGAGTACGGCGGCCTGCGCCGGATGCGCACCGACCCGGCCCGCGGCTGGCAGCTGACGCCCGGCCTGCTCTACGCGCAGGACCGGTTCGGCCTGATGATCGTGGTGCTGTGCGCCCTCGCCGGCCGGTACTGGGTGGAGAACACCCTGCTGAACACCGACCCCGACGACCCGTGGAGCCGGGTGGCCGACAGCGAGACGGCCGTGCAGAAGGCGCTGCGGGAGCACTGGGCCGATCCGCGGTGGGAACCGCTGATCACGGTGCTGGCCGAGCCGTTCGGCACCGGGCCGCGCGGGCAGATCGCCCTCGAGGCGACGCGGCCGTGGGCCGAGGCGTGGCTGGCCGAGGTCATCGAGGCCGAGCAGCGGTGCGACCGCGACCAGCCCCGGCAGCCGGTGCCGCCCGGCGCCGAGCTGGCTTCCGCGTACGCCGGCCACATCGAGGCGGTCCGCACGTACGCACAGCACGGCCCGGCGACGCGGCCGGAGCGGGTGCACCGGGCGTACGACGCGATCGGCATCCGGGCGCAGGAGGTAGCGCTGCGCCAGGCCGTTCTCTGGTTGTCGATCTGGTGTCTGGGTTGCGTCGCCGTCGCGGTGGCGCTGGGTGTTCTGGTGGGCGGGGGATGAGATGACCGATTCCTGGCGCGTGGCGCTGCGAGACCGGGTGACCCGGCAGTGCGGCGATCCCGACAAGCATTTCGCCCGGTACGGGTACACGTTCGGCAACTGGATCGACGCCGCGCCGGGCGCCCGGCTCCCGGCGTTCCTCGAGGTCGAGGCCGGCGTCGCCGACTACCTGAAGGTGGCCGCGCAGACCGGCCGCCAGCTGGGTACGGCCGCCGGCCTCGTGGTCGGCGGCGCCGCGGCGACGCTCGTGTTCATCGTCGTCTGCGCGGTCGCCTGATGCTGTGGTCGAGGTCGTCGCCCGCGGCCGAGGATCCGTCGGAGCGCTTCGGCAAGGCCTGCCCGGTCTGCCGGCAGCAGCTCGGCAGCGGCACTCCCCCGATCGACCGGCAGACCGGCCGGTTCCTGATGCCGCCGTCGTTCCGGCTCGAGGTCGGCGCGCCCGACGGCCGCAACGGCCTGCCGTGGCGGGTCATGATGCTGGCCGGCAACTACCGGCCGGCGGAGTCGACGGACCCGGTCTTCAACGAGCACGAGATCGACTTCAGCTACCTGCTGTGCGGCGGCGGGCACATCTTCCCGGACGCGGCGCTGGTGTTCCACTCCGGAGCGTCCCGCGGCGCCGACAACGTGCAGCAGAAGATCGACGACTGGAACATGGTCGCCGCGATGGGTGCACCGGCCAGCGGCAAGACGTACCTGCTGGTCCGGATGCTGCGACAGAACCTCGACAACCTGACGCACTGGAGCGCGCAGAACGACCCCGGCCGGATCCGGCTGCGCAAGCTCAGCCCGCTCGAGGAGCTGCCGCTGACCGCCCGGATCAGCAAGTACAACGAGACCCGCAAGACCGGCGAGGCGATCCAGCCGACCGGCACCGACCGGCAGGCCACCCCCGCCGGCATGCTCGACGACCAGCTCCGCGACGCCCTCGGCGCGATACAGGAGCTGATCCGCCGCACGGTCGTCGACGGCGACCGCCGCGCCAAGCAGTGGGGCAGGCAGTTCCGCCAGCCGCTCGTGCTGCGCACCGACACCGGCGACCGGCGCACCTGGACCGGGGTCGCCGACCTTCCCGGCGAGCTCTTCGACGAACAGGGCACCAACCGGCGCGAGGCCGGCATGCTGCGCTCGTTCGACGCGCTGCTCTGGGTCGTCGACCCGGCCGTCGCCCCGAACGCCACCGACTGGATGGCCACCGAGTCGGTCACCGAGGAGCGCCTGCTGCTCAACGGCAGCCTGCGGCCCGGCACCGTCAGCGCGTACGGCGCCGAGATCGTGCGCGGCAACCGCGAGTCCATCCAGGACGGCATCGGCGAACAGATCACCATGGTCGACGGGCTCTTCGCGACCGACGAGGGCCGCCCGCTGCAGATGTTGATCGCCATCACCAAGTGCGACCTGATCCGCGCCGCGCTGGAGAAACCGGGCCTGAACCTGCTCGACATCGGCGCACCCGGCGACGTCGAACGCGGCACCGCCAGCTACCTGGCCTTCGCGGTCGAACGCTGGGCGCAGCGCGAGACCCCGGCCGACCCCGGCGCCGCGCAGCTGCTCACCTACCTCTGGGGTGCCAGCTCGACCGAGCCCGCCGTCCGGCAGCGCCGCGCCGTCCAGGTCGCCCGCGGCCTGCTCGACCACTTCTCGCAGGCCGACGAGTTCTGGAAGCTCGTGCACGTCGGCACCGACAACGAGGTGCACATCCCCGGCGGCGACGTCATGGCCGAGGTGCCACAGCACATCCGGGTCCCGTCGATCGACGAACACCTCGACAGCGCCCTGCGGCCCGGCTCCGACGCACAGATCCTGCTCCGCGACCTGATCATGTCGGCGGTCGGCTGCGGCCTCGCGTACGGCCTCGGCCAGCAGAGCGCCCTCTACCGCATGCACCGCGAACCGTGGATCACGCTGCGGTTCTTCCTGTGCTCGCCGCTGGCGACCGTGCCGATCGCGGTGGACGACATCCGGCTCAAGCCGCTCGACCCCCGCGGTCGTTTCCCCCGCGTCGACGACCGCGCCGCCGCACTCACCCAGCTTCTGCTCGCCGTTCTCGGGAGGGCTCGCCGATGACCACCGGAATGATCATGGTGCAGTGGGCCGATCTGACCGGCCGCGGCTTCAGCCCGCACGAGGTCGGCCCGGCCGCGCCCCGCGAGTACTGGGCGGCGGCCGAACGCCTGCTGCAGGCCGATCTGAGCCAGCCGCCCGAGGGCATCCGTTCGACGGTCGGCCATCCGATCTGGACCCTGCGCCGCGTACAGGTGCAGGGCCGTTGGCTTTGGTGCTTCGTCGTCCAGGGCCGCCGCGGGCCCTTCGGCGTCGCCGGCACCTGCCGCTTCGCGTTCGCCACCGAGGACATGTCGGCGCTGCAGGCCTGGACCGCGGGCGGCGAGATCGCCGCCGGCGACCAGGGTCTTCCGCCGGTGCCCCACGACGCCGGCTGGTTCGAACACACCGTGATGCAGGTGCTCGGCGGCATCGTGGTCCGGCAGGGCGCGGTTCCCGTCTCAGGCGGCCCGGCCGAGGCGGCGGCGCTCATCCCGGCCGCCCTCAAGGTCCTGCCCGAACGCCAGTCGCGGGCCTGGTCCTGGTCGACGTGCATGCTGCAGCGGCCCGACTCTCCGGACCTGCGGGTGGTCTCCGGCGCCTGGCCCGACGAGTTCCGGCGCAGCGAGCCGAACCGCGCCGAGTCCATCGACCACTGGTTCCGCCGGGGGCCGGTGACCGAGGAGGAGATCAAGGCCCGTCTCGCCCGCGACGACGTGCGCCGCGGCTTCGAATACCTGGTGCACTACGCCAGCACCGGCAAGCGCCCCGAGCCGGAACTGCTCCGTGGCGAGTACTCGCTCGACGAGATGCTGATCGAGCTGGGCCACGCCAACCACGTACCGGACTGGCCCGACGTGCCGTCCATGCTGGAGACGCCCGGCGGGGTCCGGCGGCTGTCGGCGAATCACCGGCCGCTGGTGCAGCAGTGGGCCGAGCACGAGCCCGCGGCGGCGATCGGCCGGCTCCGGGCCGACTTCACCGCCCCGCTCGCCGAGGACGTGCTCATGGGCGCGGTCAGGGCGCAGAACGAGACGCCCGAGAACCTCCTCGGGCTGCCCACCGCCGAGGCACCCGAGCTCACCGACTGGCACGACCACCTCGCCGCGCTGCTGCAGAGCTGCTACCGGCAGCGGGCCGCGCTGCGCGAGCACACCCGCCACTGGATCACCCCGGGTGCGGTGCTCGGCAACGACCGCGACCTCGCCGCCGCCCGGGACTGGCTGCTGAAGCTGGGGCTCACGCCGCAGGACGACCCCGAGCACTTCCCGCCGAGCCAGGACATCGTCATCGGCGAACTCAACCATCATCATGACTACACCGAGGTGGCCGACGGGGAGATGGCGCTCGCCCGCCGCCCGCTTGCCCTGCTGGACTCGCTGGTGACGGAGCTGCAGCCGCTGCCGGCCGACGCCGTCGCGACGCTGTTGTGGATGTCGGCGGCCCGCTACCCCGGCCGTCCTCCCGACTCCGAGGCGCGCCTGCTCCAGCCGCTCGCCGCCACGCTCACCCGCAGCGGCCTGCGCGGCAAGGCCGACGAGGGATGGGTGGACGACCTGCTGCGCACCATCCAGGAGGAGCCCTCGGCCCGCCGCTCCACCCGGCTCAAACGGATCATGTGGGGCGCCCTCGAGGCGTTGCTCGAGCTCGATCCGCACGCCCCGCGCCACCGGCCGCTGACCGAGCGCTGCCTCGGCATCGGCTACGACAACGCCCCGCACCACATCGCCGCCGCCCTGCGGCTGGCGAAGAGCAGGCTGGCCGCCGCCGCGGAACAGCAGCGCCGGCTCCGCTTGCCGGACGGCGAGGAGGCCGGGCGCACACACACCACCCGTCCCGGCTGGCGGCGCTGGTACGACCGCTGCGTGCACGAGCAGATCCTCACCTGGCGGCAGGTGTTCCTCGTCGGCGCCGGCCTGGCCGTCGCGGCGCTCGCGGCCTCGGCCGCGGTGATCGCCGTCCGGGTGGAGCCGGCCCCGCCACCGCCGCGCAAGCAGCCGCAGGCCGCCGCGGCGCCGGCGACCGCCGAGACGCCCGTCGGCCAAACCGGGCCGGGCGGGCCCCCGCCGCACGCGAGCCCGGATCAGGTGCGGATCGTCCTGCCGCCGCCGCGCAACGACGGGCCCGACGACGACGAGCGCCAGTTCCAGGACCAGTTCAACGCCAAGGTGTTGCCGATAGGTAACCCGAAAGCGATCGAGATCATCGCCTACGGCACCGACCAGGAACGGGCCAAGAGGCTGGAGCGCATGCTGCGGGAGAGCTACCCCGAGCGACTCGACTCCGTGAGCTTCAGCTCGTGGGCGACCAACCAGAAGCCGCCCGCCGGCGTCCTGGCCGGCTCCCTGGTCGGCAACGTGTACTTCCGCAACTGACCGGAACACTGCGGGAGGGCCGCTCGGCCCTCCCGCCGTCGTCCGTCTACTTGAAACGCCACCTCGGCACGGTGCCCTCGCCGCCGCTCTCGGTCTCGGGCAGCGCCAGGTTCGTCTCCGGCGACGCGGCGCGGGTCGCCGACTCGTCCGCCGGCCAGTCCTGATAGCCGGAACGGTCCGCCTTGGCCCGCCGCGGACCCGGGAACCGCAGCGTACGGCGGGTGGGCTGCGCCGCTGCGCCGCCGTTGAGCCGGTGCAGCTCCTCGCTGCGCCACCGGTCCAGCTCCCGCTTACGGATCTCCGTCTGCACGTGCGTCTCCCGGCCGGCGGTCTCCTTGCGGATCTCCTCCTGCCGTGCCGCCTGCGCCTTGAGGTCCTGGCGTTCCTGCTCCCGCTCGAACTCGATCCGGGCCCGCGCCGCCTGCACGTCGCTCTTCTCCGCGGTCGCCAGGATCTCGTCGTACGCGGTGGCCGGCCCGATGTTGAGCAGGAACTTGGTGAGTACCGGCAGGATCTCGATCGCGGTGATGAACAGCAGCAGGGTCAGGTACGCCGTCTTCAGCGTCGCGTTGCTGTCGGTGATCTGGCTCAGCGCCTCGAGCTGGGCGAGCAGGCCCCGGTCGTTGCCGCTGTCGATGAGATAGCGGTCCTCCTCGGCCTGCTTGAGGCTCTTGAGCCGCGCCAGCTCGGATTCCTTGGTCGCCAGGTCGCCCTGCGCGGTCGCCTGCTCCTTGGAGCTCGTCGACCTCTGCCGCTCGAGCGCGTCGTTCTTCGACCTGTCGAGCCGCTCCTTGGCGGCATCCCGCTGGTCCCGCAGCTCGGCGGCGGCCTTCAGCTTCGTCTTGTACGCCGGGCCGCCGCCCCGCTGCCCGGTGCCGTCCGTCCCGTCGAACTCGGCGATCGCGGCCGCGCGCGCATCGGAGTACCGCTTGTCGAGCTTGTCGTACTCGGCCTGGTCGCGTACGACCGCGGCGTCCTTGCCGACCAGGTCCTCGATCAGCGAGCCCGCCGCGACCTGCTGCAGCCGGGTCACCTCGGCCTGCAGGCCGGGTATCACCGCGAAACGGGCGTCGGTCTTGAGCTTCTGCTCGTAGACGTTGCGCTCGACCTGGCGGGTGACGGTCAGCTGGGCCTGGATCTCCTGCTGGAAGATCCACAGCACCAGCGGCGTCGAGACGACGGCGCCGATGACCAGCGCGAGCAGGATGCGGGGCACGAGCGTGGCCAGGTTCTGCCACCAGCGTTCGCGGCGGCCCGCCGCGGCGACGAGCCACCGGTCCAGGTTGGCGATGGCGAGCGCCCACAGCAGAGCGATCACAATGGACGCGAGCAGCGGTGCGCGTACCCCGGAGTGCAGGGCGAAGGCCGCGGAGAGCCCGGCCATGCACGCGGTGGTGAGGACGATGCCGCCGAGCCCGGAGAATTTCCGTTTCTCCCGCGGGCTGCGCGACAGCGTGTCGGGATCGGCACCGGAGAGCCAGATCAGCAGACCTCGACGCGGGGGCGTCCTGTCCTTGTGCGTACTTGCTGCCACTGGTCGTCGACTCCCGTCGGGGCCACCACAAAGCGTCGGAACCGACCTCTGGGTGTCCACTATCTCCGGCCGCACCTGGCGGGGAAATCCCCCGTAGGCGTGGCGCCTGCCGGTGATCAACGACGGCCCGGCGCGGCGGTTATCCGCCGTTCGGACAGCCCTCGACGACCGACGGCCCGTCCCACCCCGATGCGGGCGGAACGGGCCGTCGGTGACGTCCGTGGTTCAGGCCGGAAGGCCCCAGCCGGTCAGCAGTTCGCGCGCCTCGTCCGAGCCGGCCTGCACCTCGCCGCCGTTCCAGTACACCCCGGTGAGCAGGCGCAACGCGTCCACCGGCGTACCGGATCCGGTGAGCTTCCCGGGCGCCAGCCGCCAGCCGCCGAGCTCCTCCCGGGCGGCCGGGATCCGGGCGGCCTCGGCCTCGCCGAACAGCCCCGACAGGTCGGCCGCCACGTAGACCGGGCGGCGCTGCTTCGGCGCGTGCAGCAGATCCGCCGCACCGCTCACGCCGGTCAGCACGAGCAGGCTGTCCATGCCCGCGCCGACGGCCCCCTCGATGTCCGTGTCGAGCCGGTCCCCGACCACCAGCGGCCGCGCGGACCGCGACAGCGACGCCGCCGTCTCGAACAGCGCCGGGGCCGGCTTGCCGACGATCACGTCGGGATCCCGGTTCAGCGCCGTGCGCAGCACCGACACCAGCGAGCCGTTGCCCGGCAGCGGGCCGCGCGGGCTCGGCAGGGTCCGGTCCGTGTTGGTCGCCATCCAGAGCGCGCCCGCCCGTACGGCCAGCGACGCCTCGGCCAGGATCCGCCAGCCGACGTCGGGCCCGTAGCCCTGCACGACGGCCACCGGCCCGTCCTCGAGGCGCTCCACCGGGGTGAGGCCGTGGTCGCGGACCTCGGCCCGCAGCGCCTCCGCGCCCACCACCAGCACGGGAGCCCCCGCGGGCAGCCGCTCGGCGAGCATGGCCGCCGCCGCGCCGGCCGAGGTCAGCACCTCGTCGGCGGCGGCGGAGACGCCCATGCCCGTCAGCAGGGCGGCGACGTCGGCGGCGCGCCGCGACGCGTTGTTGGTCGCGTACGCGACCGCCGTGCCGGCCGAGCGCAGCCGCTCGACCGCCTGGGCCGCACCGTCGATCGGCTTGTCGATCAGATAGACGACGCCGTCGAGGTCGAAAATGACGAGGTCGTACGCGCCTACCAGACTCAAGCTCCGGTCTCCTTGTCGCCCTCCGCCACCCTGCCGTCCGGCCGGGTGCCGTCCCGATCATCGTCCTCGTCCTCGCGGGCGCCGACGAACTCGTCGTCACCGGCCTTGCCGTCGTCGACCTCGTCGACCAGTTCCTCATCGTCCTTGTCGGACTCGTCGTCGTCCAGGTAAGCCCCGTCGAGGTTACCCTCGCCGTCCCCGTTCTCGTCGTCGCCCGGTTCGTCGTCCTCGTCGTCGGCGCGGGCCTCGGCCGCCTCGACCGGGTTCTGGTCGTCGTCGTCCTCGTCCACGTCGTCGCCCTCGATCGTGACGCCGTCGAGCTCGAGCAGCCGCTCGGCCGCGTCGGTGAGGCTGTCCTGGTCGGTGGCCGCCGCCCGGGCGAACCACTCGCGGGACTCGTCACGCCGGCCGGCGGCGAGCAGCGCGTCGGCGTACGCGTAACGCAGCCGGGCCGCCCAGTCGGCGTCCTCTTCGGCGGTCAGCTCACGCACCTGCAGCATCGCCACGGCCGCGTCGTGCTGGCCGAGGTCGCCGCGCGCACCCGCCGCGACGATCAGCAGCTCGATCGCGCCGGCCTTGTCGAGCGCCTCCTTCTCGGCACCACGGAACAGATCGATCGCCCGTTCCGGGCGACCCAGTGCCCGCTCGCAGTCGGCAAGCTCGGCCAGGTGCGTCTGCCGCCCCGTCATCCGGTGGTACGTCCGCAGCTCCGCGATCGCCGTGGTCCAGTCCCCCGCGGCGTACGCGGCGAGCCCGACGGCCTCCCGCACGACCGCGATGCGCGACGCGAGGCGCCGTGCAGCGATGGCGTGGTGCAGCGCGAGCTCGGAGTCCTCGTCGATGATCTGGCCGGCGGCCACGAGGTGCCGGGCGACCCGGTCGGCGGTTTCGCGCGAGAGGCTCAGCAGCTCGGCACGCACCTCCTTGTCGAGGTCGGTCGCGGCGACGTCCTCGGGCAGTTCCGGCGCCCGGAACGCGGCCTGCTCCTCGCGCTCCACGAAGACGCCCTCCCCGCGGGGCCCGCGGTCGTCGCGGCTGCGGTCCTCGCGGGGTCCACGGTCGTCGCGGGGTCCACGGTCGTCGCGGGGTCCACGGTCGTCGCGGGGTCCACGGTCGTCGCGGGGTCCACGGTCGTCGCGGGGTCCACGGTCGCGGAAGCCGCCGTCGCGCGGGCCGCGGTCGCCGCCGCTGCGGTCGTCGCGCGGGCCACGGTCGCTGCGGTATCCGCCGCGGTCGCCGCCACCGGAGTAGCCGCCACGGTCACGGTCGCCGCCGCGGAAGCCGCCGCCCTGCGGACGGTCGCCCTGCGGACGGTCGCCCCGGTAGCCGCCGCCGCTGCGGGTGTCCGGCCGGTCGCCGCCGCGGTAGCCGCCGCGGTCGCCCTGCGGACGGTCTCCCTGCGGGCGGTCGCCCTGGGGACGGTCGCCGCGGTATCCGCCGGAACCGCCCTGGAAGCTGCCGCGCGGGGCGCCCTCGGAGCGGTCGCCGCCACGGAAACCGCCACGGTCGCCGCCGCCGGAGTAGCCGCCACGGTCACCGCCGCTACGGAAGCCGCCGCCCTGCGGACGGTCACCGCCACTGCGGAAGCCGCCGCCCTGCGGACGGTCACCGCCACTGCGGAAGCCGCCGCCCTGCGGACGGTCACCGCCACCGCCGCGGTACCCGCCACGGTCGCCGCCACCGGAGTAGCCGCCGCGGTCGCCGCCACCCGAGGAACCGCCACGGTCGCGGTCGCCGCCGCGGTAGCCGCCGCGATCGCCGCCACCGGAATAGCCGCCACGGTCACCGCCACCGGAGTAACCGCCACGGTCACCGCCCTGGGGACGGTCACCACCGCGGTAGCCGCCACGGTCACCGCCACCGGAATAACCACCACGGTCACCGCCGCTACGGAAGCCACCGCCCTGCGGACGGTCACCACCGCCGCGGTACCCGCCGCGATCGCCGCCACCGGAATAACCACCACGGTCACCGCCACCGGAGTAACCGCCACGGTCACCGCCCTGGGGACGGTCACCGCCGCGGTAGCCGCCCCGATCGCCGCCACCGGAGTAACCGCCACGGTCGCCACCGCTGCGGAAGCCACCGCCCTGCGGACGGTCACCACTCTGCGGACGGTCGCCGCCACCGCGGTAGCCGCCACGATCGCCGCCACCGGAGTAACCGCCGCGGTCTCCACCGCTACGGAAGCCACCGCCCTGCGGACGGTCACCGCCACCGCGGTACCCGCCACGATCGCCACCACCGGAATAGCCGCCACGGTCGCCGCCCTGCGGACGATCGCCGCCACCGCGGTACCCGCCGCCCTGGGGACGATCGCCGCCACCGCGATATCCGCCGCCCTGCGGACGATCGCCGCCACCGCGATATCCGCCGCCCTGCGGACGATCGCCGCCACCGCGATATCCGCCGCCCTGCGGACGATCGCCGCCACCGCGATATCCGCCGCCCTGCGGACGATCGCCGCCACCGCGGTACCCGCCGCTCTGGGGACGATCGCCGCCACCGCGATATCCGCCGCGGTCGCCGCCGCCGGACGAGCCGCCCCGGTCGCGGTCGCCGCCACGGAAGCCGCCACGGTCACCGCCGGCGCGGAAGCCACCCTCGCGGCGCGGGCCGCCTCGGTCTCCCCGGTCACCACGGGGGTTCGCGCCGGAGCCTCCGTCGCGACCGCGGCCGTTCCGGCCTTCGTCGTCGCGGTTGCTGGAGCCGCCGTCCTGCGGTCCTGGGTTCACGGGTCAAGTCCTTCCAAGTTCGGCGAGGTCCCTCACGACGTCGGCGAGGGCTGCCGGAGCACATCAAATACGGAGCGGTATCAACTGCAGGGTGGAGCCACTACGAGGGGGCGCGGCGAGCGCGCGTCCATCCAACGCTACTAGGGACCGGACGCACAAAAGCAGTCGAGGGCCAACCCCTACCGGGGAAGGCCCTCGACTGTACGTTAAGTCCGGCGGCGTCCTACTCTCCCACACCCTCCCGAGTGC
>NZ_JBEZDY010000041.1:0-70544 GCF_040648555.1 Actinoplanes sp. NPDC049118 | reverse complement strand
CCCTTGCGGCTGAAGTGTTGTACCCCGATCCTTTCGCACATCTGCCGGACCTCGGCGTCGTCGCCCTCGTCGAGCAGCCAGACGTCGTACCGGCCCGGGTGGCTGATCCGGCGGGCGGAGCGCAGCGTGCGCTCGACCATCTCGATCGGCTCCTTGCCCGGCACGATCGTGGTCAGGAAGGCGACCCGCAGGTCGGCCTGCGGCACGACCGGAACCGGGTCGCGCGCCCACAGGGTGGCCAGGCAGAGCGTCACCACGTTGACCAGGCGGAACAGCTCGATCAGCGCGGTCGCGCCGATCATGAAGACCGTCGCCGCGTAGAGCCCGGGGTGCAGGCTGCGCTCGGGGACCTCGATGGAGGAGAGCAGCCAGGCGAAGAAGGTGCTCTCGAACGCGAAGGCGAAGAGCGTGATGAGCACGGTGGCGATCGGCCGGCGCCGGGCGAGCGGGCGCATGCTGACCCGGTATCCGTCGGCGGGCGCGGGCTCGGCCTGCCCGGCGAGCACGCTGAAGCCGGCGTAGTTGTAGCCACCGTCGGGGATGACCACGGTCGCGTCGTCACCCAGGTCCGGGAACGCGCCGGCGGGACCGCCGTCGGTACCGGCGGGCCTGCGGGGCGCCGGCACGGTCCGGGTGGGCGCGCCCGCGGTCGAATTCGTCGGTACGGGCGCGGCGGTGCGCTCCGTTCTGCCGGAGGGTGCTTCTGTGACGCTCATCGACGTTCTCTCACCTCACGGGCGGCTGCCCGGTTGACAGGGGTGTCACCGAAAGTGACGGTAGAAGAATGGCCGGTGACCGTCCTCTACGGACCGCCGTAAACGTGAGACGTATTCACGCATGGACAACCGACTCTTCTTCATTAGCGTCATATCGGCCTGGCTCCTGAATGCGCTCTGACAGTTCCACACAAGTGCGGCCGAGCCATAAATATGAGCCTCGAACGTGAGCAGCGACACGTGACCAGCGAGTAGTCATATACGCTGCGTGGCAATTCACCGCGGCGCAGCGTAGTTGATCGATGTCCCGAACGGCGCCCAACCGACCTTCCGGTATGTCGCGGTTGCCCCGGTCGTGGTGCGCCGGGCCGTTCGAGATGATCTGTACCTGCGCAGGTCATGCTGACCGCTTCGCCATATTCGATAGTGGACCGAAGTGCGCGCCGGTCTCGACGCCGGCGGGCACCTCCCGTCGGGCATGACTTTCTGTGATGGTCGTTACAAAAATGCATTCGCCAATACCCCAATCGGAACCCGAACCCGAAATATTGGCGAGTAGTGAATTCCCGAATGTCGGGCGGGGTCGACCCCGATCGATTAGGCCGGGAGCTTCACCGGGCTATTCGGCCCTGTCGTCCATGCGTCCACGGGGGATGGGCCCGGGGTGGCGCCGACGCCGTCTACTCATACGAAAGCCCCGTATCGTAACTGTCTGTAATCGCCTGGATGCCTTTACCGCGCCGTGCCGCGGCGGCGTCCGAGGGTCCGGGCCGCCCGGCTCCTGATCCGGGGCAGCGACTCGGCGTGCCGACGACGGCGTCGATCGCGGCTCGGAGCACCCGGCCGTCGTCGGGCTCGGCCGGGATGGTCGCCTGCCACGCGGCGGTCGGCTGGGGCTACGGGACCGTCGCCGCTGCCGGCGCTACTGGGCGATCTTCGCCGTCTCCCGGATGGCGACGGCCGCGCGGACGAACGCGTTGTCGGCGAGGTCGCCGATGGTCTCGATGCCGAAAGCCTGCCGAAGGCCCTCGGCCTCGGCCTCGGAGATGCCGGACAGTGCCGACACCGGCGCGTCGACGAGGTCGAGCAGCTGGCTCGATCGAAACTCCGGGTCGAGAATCGCGTCGAGGTTCACGGAGACTGCCATCGGTGTGTCCTCCCTCGTGCGTCGGGCTCGGCCGGACGCGGCCGGGCCGCAAGCCGATGTTCCCACACCCAGCCCGGCCTGCGACGGCGTCGCCGGCTCCTTTGTAGATCCGACACCCGGGCGTTCGCGGTCCAGCCGTGGCGGGCCGGCGGTAGGGTCCGTGTGCATGACCAAAAGGATCTTGATCACCGGCGCCACGGGGCACCTCGGCTCCCGGATCGCCGTGCGTGCCGCCACCGGGTGGTCCGCGGTCGGCACCTGTTTCAGCAGCCCCGATCGCCAGGGGAACGAGTGGCTCGACGTCCGGGATCCGGCCGCGGTCCGCGACCTGATCGAGCGGGTACGCCCGGACGCGGTGATCCACACCGCCACCGGGCGCGACGACTGGCGGGTGATGGCCGACGGCGCAGCGCACGTCGCCGTCGCCACGGCGGCGATGAACGTCCGGCTGATCCACGTGTCCAGCGACGCGATCTTCTCCGGCGACGCGGTCGACTACGACGAGTCCGCGCTGCCCGACCCGGTCTACCGCTACGGGGCCGCGAAGGCCGCCGCCGAGACGGCGGTCCTCGCGGTATGCCCGGACGCGGCCGTGGTGCGCACCTCGCTGATCCTCGGCGGCACCCGCGGGCAGCACGAGACCCTCACCCGCGACCTCCTCGCCGGCCGTCGCCGCGGCGCGCTGTTCACCGACATGATCCGCAAGCCGGTCCACGTCGACGACCTGGCCGACGCCCTGCTCGAACTGGCCGCCGGCGACTACCGGGGCGTCCTGAACGTCACCGGACCCGATGCGATCGACCGCTACGAACTGGGCGTCCTGACCGCCCGCCGGGAGGGTCTCGACCCCTCCCGGCTACCCGCCGGGACGATCGCGGGCTCCGGCCTGCGGCTTCCCACGGACGTACGGCTGCGCACCGACAGGGCGGTGTCGCTGCTGCGCACCCGGCTGCGAGGCGTACGCGAGTTCCTGGCCGGATGACCGTCAGGCCCGGTCGAGCCCCGGCCGGCTGCGGCCGGGGCTCATTGGCCCGAGGTCAGCCCGCCACCAGGAATGTCCAGGTGGTCGTGGCCGTGCGCCCGTCCGGCCAGCGGGCCTCGACGGCCAGGACGTTCTCACCGGTCCGGTCCGGGGTGAGCGTCACCGTGGCGGAATCGTTCTCGGCCGGCACCACCTGCTCCGCACCGCCGTTGAGCCGGTAACCGAACTCCGTCGCGCCGGATACGCCCGCCGTCAGCCAGAACTGTCCGGGCTGACCGACGCCGCCGGCCTCGTTCCACTCCGTGTAGATGTCGGAGTAGACGGTCGGTGCCGGATCCGCGACGGTGAACCTCGCCTCGAACGGATCGGACCTCCGGCCGTCCGCCGCCTGCGCGACCACCGTCATGCGGTGCTCACCGGGTCGCCGCGGCACGTACGACACCGTGGCGGTGCCGTCCGCGCCCGCCTCGGCGGTGAACTGCTCGTCGCCGACGGACCAGAAGTACCGCACGACGCCGGGCAGGCCGGCCGCGTCCATGGAGAGGACGAACTGACCGGCGAGCCCGGGCCGGCCGTTGCCGGAGCCGTCGAACCCGTACGGGGTGCCGCTCACCGACGGCCGGTTAGCCACCACGAACGTGAAGACGGTGGGCTCGGAGACCTCCCCGGAGCGCGTCCGGCTCCGGACGGCCAGGTCGTGTCGGCCGATGCGCGCCGGTGTGAGGTCAACGGCCGCCCGGCCGTTCTCGTCGGCGTCCACCGTCTGCTCCGGCCCGTCGTCGAGCCGGTAGAGATAGGCCGTCACGTCGCTGACCCCGGGGGCGAAGTCGAACCGGCCCGGCACCTGAACACCGCCGCCGATGCCGTAACCCGGGTAGTCCTGGGAGTCCACCCGCGGGGTGGCGCCGGCCACGTCGAAGAAGTACCGGCCCCGCTGCGACTCCTTGCCGGCGGAGTCCACCGCGTTCACCTGCAGGACGTTCGATCCCGCGCGGGGCGGCGCCCAGGACACCGTGCCCACGCCGTCGACCGTGGTAACCGACCGCTCGGGCTCGGCGTTGAACGCATATCGGTAGGAGACCACGTCCGGGCTGTTCGGATGGAAGGTGAACGTGTCGGCGACGCCGACGCCGCCGGCTTCACCGCCGCCGGGAAGGTACACATCGGAGTGCACCCGCGGCTCCGAGGTCGCCTCGAAATAGGTCGACGCCTCGCCGGTCCGGCCGTCGGCCGTGTGGCTGATGGCGCTGAACAGGTAGAGACCCGGCCTGGTCAGGGTGACGGTGATGACCGCGGTCCCGTCGGCGGCGGCCGGCACCACGTGCACCTCGGGCTCGTCGTCCTCGGTGGACATGAGCTTCCAGGTCCAGCGCACGACGCCCGGCGTGCCCGGCCGAAGCGTGATCCGGTGCGGCACGTCGATGCCCGAGGCCGCGCCGTCGATCGTCGGGCTCCCGGGCGCGTCCGCGTCGACGGTGAGCTCGGGACTGTTGGCGATGCGCACGTGCCGCCTCGCGTCCTTCTCCGCGGAGGCGGGCAGGCGCACGGACAGCGTCAACGTGCGGAGCCCGTCGGCCAGTGCGCCGCGGACCGCGTCCGCGACGTCGAAGTCGTGCAGCGCGGTGGGGCACGGGTCGCCGGCGATGGTCGTGCCGGGATCCAGCCTCCGTACGTCGGCGGGCGGCCTGCGCCAGCTCGTCCGGGCGGTGACGTCGCCGGTCCGCCACAACTCGAGGGCCGGCCGGAACCGGCAGGTCTTCGCCGCGGTCTGCCGCACGCTGAGTTTCGCCCCGCGGATGCCGGCACCGGACAGGCTGCCGAGGTCATAGGTGAAGTAGGCGCGCGTCGTGTGCCGCGCGCCGCCGTCGTCACGCCACGTGCCCAGCCCGGCGTCGCCGGCACCATCGATGGCGGCGGCGCGCGGCTGGTGCCGGTCGATGGATGCCCAGGCGGTGGGCCGGACGGAGACGGTGGCGGTTGCGGCTGCGGCCGCGGGCGGCGAGCCGCCCGCCGCCAACAGGCCACCGGCCATGATGGCCGACGCGACTGCGGCCAGCAGCCGCCGAGCGTGATTGCTCATGAAGGATCCTCCCCGTGAATACCGGCCATTTGGACTGGGTCGGCGATCGGATCATATCGATCGGTCCGACAATCCGGGGTGGCTTCTCCTCAGAGGACGGCGGCAGGCACTTCAACGTCGCCGGCCGTGTACCGAGGCCGGGGGAGACGCCCGATCTGCCGCCGGCGCCACGCTTTGACGTCCGGGGTGGTGTGGGTGGACAGGTTGTCCAGGACCACATGGATCTCGCGGCCGGCGTGCGGGGCGATGGCCTTCTTGAGAAAGGCCAGGAACGCGGGACCGTTGGCCGGTACGCAGTCGCCGATCACCTAGCCGGTGGTGACGTTGAGGGCGGCGAACAGGTTGGTGGTGCCGTGCAACCCCGACGCGCCGTCAGCGGCATACCGCGCCAGCCGCAGAGCCACCGTCGGCCGTGACACCCCGGCCAGCGCCGCGATGTCCTTCTTCATCCGACCCTCGGCATGCCACAACACGATCCGGGCCCGCGTCCCGACCGCCGCCGACACCTCCGCACTCGTAGTCAGCGCACGCAGCTCGGCACCTTGGTCAGCCGTCAGCTCCACCTGGACAGCCAACCACACCAAACATCACGTAGGGACAACAGAATCACGAAACGCTAGGTTCCGGTAGTGAGCCGGGAAGGTGTCGATGCACGGATTACGGCATGCGAGTGCGGATGGCCTTGATGGGGGCATTGCCGGGACAAACCATGGCTCTGCCGGCCTTGCCGACAGCAAATTGAATCCGCGGGAACGCCCGGGAGCGCGACTTCGTCGAGCTCACCGCAGTCCTTCGAGTCGATATGACAGGGCTCTCTATAGTGGGTCTCGTGCAACCTCACCCACCCCGCGCACCGCAGCCATCGTTCCTCGAGCAGGAGATCGGCGGTGTCCCAATCTGGGGCCATCTCATAGCCGGCTTCGCGACTTGCGGGATATATTTTGTTTTCCTGCCTTTCGCTCTCCTCCACAGCGCGATCGAGCGCCGGATCGACCGGGCTGTGGACCGGGTGGTCGACCCATTGATGGACCGAGTAGCCAAGGTGGCACTGGCGATCGTGACCGTGCCGGCCTACCTGGTCTATCGGCTCGGGCGGCTGATCTACAACCGCATCACCGTGCGGGCAAATAGATCCTGAAACAGGCTTTCTGTCAGGAATCTAGCGAGTCGCAATTGTTGTCCGCGACCTGGTACATGCCGGAGGAAAAGCAGGAGCGTTTGGTGGCGCGGTTGGTTCAGACCTGATGCGCCCAGCCTGACCGCTTCGAAGTAGATCGATCAGCATCACGATGCACTAGGGTGCGGCGGGCTGCTGGCCGTCGGCGTCGGTCAGCATTGACGCGAGGGTGCGGGCGTAGCGCTCGGCGGCCGAGGCGGTCGCGGCGGCCACCCTCCGGCGCTCGCCCGGCACGGCGGCGTGGCGTCCGGAGAGTTCGCGGCGCAGCGCTTGCAGCTCGGACAGGTGACAGTCCAGCAGGTTCAGGATCTCGCCGTGCATCACGACACCTCACTCGACGATGCGGAAGCTCCTAGCGGGCCGGCCCGGCCCTGTTGCGGTGACAGCGGTGGCGCGTACCGCTGGGCCGGCCCGTCGCCGATCCTGCACGACGGGGACCGGCCCAGCACGTGCAGCTACTTCTTCTTGTCCTTCTTCTTGTCCTTCTTGGTCTTCTTCGCCTTCTTGGCCATGACCATGCTCCCTTCTTGTCGTCCGGGAGCCGGCGAGGTTCGACCACCACGGCACCCGACACAGGAGAACCCGTGTTCAACTCGAAGTGACCGCGCGTTCTACGATCAGCAACGTTGCAGACACGTTAGCCACTGAGATCCACGGTTGCCAATAGGCCGGCGTCCCCCCGTTCACGGACGACCGCCCGGTCCTGGCCCCTCTCGGTTCCGGCGGCGCATCCGGTGTCCCGCATGTCGGGAAGGCTTGCGGTGGCACGGAAACGGCACCCGGTCGCACGCGCCCAAGGACGCGACGCGTCGGCGTCCACCGTGGAAGGATGTCCGCGTTCCCATGGAGGAGACCGTGATGCCGACACGATTCGCCCGGGCGGATCGGCGGTGACCGGCCCGGGGTGGGTGCATCGCGTCGCCCGGGCGATCGCGGCGGCGGCGCTCGGCCGCGACCCCGGCCGGATGGCGCCCGCGGAGAGCCTCTCCCATCACGTCTACGTCGGCTCGGACATCGTCGTGAAGATCATCGATGCGGCGGGCCACTCGCGGCTGGACCGGGAGATCGTGCTGGCCCCCAGCCTGCCCGCCGGCCTGACGGCTCCGCTGCTCGACAGCGGGCGCTACCGGCTCGGCGGGCGCGAGGTCCGCTACGCGTGCTACGCCCGGGTGCCGGGCGTCGCTCCCGGCATCGGCATGCCCGGCCTCGACGCCGCGACCGCGCGCTCGCTGGCCGGGCAGGCGGTGCAGCGGCTCGGCGCTCTGCACGGCTGGGCTCCAACGGGACCCGCCCGGCGGACGCTGGGCCAGCCGCCGGACCACGGCGGTTTCGCCGGCCGGGCGGCGTTGTTCGCCGGGATCGAGGCCCTCGCCGCCGCCGACCGGGACGCATTCGTCCCGCGCACCCTTCTCGACGGTCTCGCGGCCATAGCCGAGATCGCGCCGCCGCGTGCCCGGACGGTCGTCCCGGTCCACGCCGACTGCCACTGGGGCAACTGGCTCGCCATCGCGGGCGGCGTGACCGCATTGCTGGACTTCGAGTGGGCCCGCCTCGGCGAACCGGTCGACGACTGGTTCTTCGTGATCGCGGACGCCGGCGAGCACCTGGAGACGGTCCTGGACGTCATCGCCAGGGAGACGGCGACTCCTCCGGAGCTCCTCCGCGCGGAATGCGAACTCCGGGAGGCCGCGTTCCTCACCTCCGACATCCTCGTCGCGCTCGGCGACCCCGATACCCACGCCCGGATGGCCGCCGCGCGTCTGCGCCGGCTCGGGGAGGTGATCGCCGGGCGTGCCTGGTGGCGCCCCGCTCGATGACACCCCCTCGGATGCCGCGCGCCGCCTCGCCGAGGCCCCGCAACCACCCACCCGGCGATCCCGACGACCCGGCCGGATGGTGATTCTCAGCGGAAATCAGGCGGGTAGACGTAGTGCACGTTCGAGCCCTTGACGAACAGGCGCCAGCATTCGATCGGACCTGACACCGCCGGGAATCCCTCGATCCGGATCTCGTCGGCGGCGACGAGACGGAAGGAGCCGCCGGGTCGCATCTCCGCTTCGAGTACGGGAACTCCGTCCCCGAATTCGGCGGTCATCGCCTTCGCGACGTGGTCGAACGTGGTCTCGTGCCGGTCGGCCGGGAGCCCCCGTTCCTCCGCCTGCGGATGCGGCCGGAGAAAGTCGTCGGAGCCGAGCAGGATGCTGTCGCCGCGGAGGATGCGGACGGGGCATTGGACGTGGAGCATGACCTCCTCGTCGCCGCGCCGCATGCCGATCTTCACCACGTCGAGGACGCGACCGACGTCGACGAGCACGGCTCCCCGCAGGCCGCTCACCATGCCCGCCAGCACATCAAGCGTGTGTTGCGGATCGCCATCCGACGCAGCCATCCAACGGCTCCACTTCGATAAGCGCGACGTTGTACCGACGATCAGCGTAGCCGTGACGGTTCGTTGATTTGGCGTGAACGGGAGAGTCGTCCGGCCCGGGTAAATGGCTCGTCGGCGTTCCGCCGGCGACTTGCCGGTCTGGAGCGCTCGGGCGTGGCGGTGCGAATCCTGACGCAGAACGTCGACGGGTTGCACCGCAGCGCGGGCTCCAGTGCGCGGAAGGTGCTCGAGTTGCACGGCGCGATGCGCGAGGTGGTCTGCACCGGTTGCCGCCGGCGCACGCCGAGCGAGCAGACGATGGCGCGGGTCCGGGCGGGTGCCGACGATCCCCGGTGCGTCGACTGTGGAGCGGTTCTGAAGCTGGCCGTCGTGCTGTTCGGCGAACACCTCGACCCGGCCACGACCGGCCTGGCCGGGCGGATCGCGGCCAACGCCCAGCTCATGCTCGCGGTCGGCAGCTCGCTGAGCGTCGAACCGGTCGCCTCGCTGTGCGCCGTGGCGGTCAACGCGGGCAACCGGCTGGTGATCGTCAACCGCGATCCGACCCCGTACGACGAGCTCGCCGCCGAGGTGATCCGGGAGCCGATCGGTGTCGCCCTCCCGCGGATCTGTGCCGCCCTGGCCGGTGCGTCGACGGTCGGCGGCTACGCTGTCTGAGATGTTCGTCTTCGGCCATCGCGATGAGCCGGCGGGCCCTCGTTCGCAGCGCCGGGGCCGCTGGGTCGCGGCCGCCGTCCTGGCCGTTGCCGCGGCGGCGCTCGGTGTGACCTGGTACGCCGACCACGGCGGGGGCGCCCGCGGCTATTCGTGCGGATTCGTGGCGGGTGATGACGAGGCGGCAGAGGAACTCTGTCATCGCAAGGCGCGCGACCGGTCTCAGCGGGCGGGCATCGACAACCCGGGACCCGTCGGATACGACGGCACCGCCTGGTTGATGCACGACGCGGTCCATCGCGCGCTCCTCTGCCCGCCGCCCGGGCCCGCGAGCTGCGACGACCGGCGCGCTCTTCGCCCGGCCACCGAGGCCGACGTGGTGACCGCCCGGAATGCTCTCAGCTCGGCGGCCCTGCCCGACAGCGTCGTCCGCCTCGCCCGCGGCGACGACCCCGCACCCCCGGGCGCCCTGGTTTACGCGCTGCTCATGGGCGATGGCTGCGTGGTCGGCTACCTCGACCTGGCATCGGGCGACCACGAGCACGAGGTGGCCGGCCTGCTGCCCAACGGCCGGTGCCTGTCGTCCTGACGGGGGAGCGGGGTAAACGGGTCGACGGCAGGCCCGGCAGCTGGCAGCATCGCGGCGTGATACCGCTGCGGATCATCGCGGGCGACGCGACCAGCCCCCAGGCCAAGGGGCCGAAGGTGGTCGCACATGTCTGCAATGACCTCGGCGGTTGGGGCAAGGGCTTCGTCCTGGCGGTCTCCCGCCGGTGGCCGGAGCCCGAACGCGACTACCGCCGGTGGCATCGCGAGCGCTCCGGCAACGACTTCGGCCTCGGCGCCACCCGGCTGGTCCAGGTCCGGCCCGACCTGTGGGTGGCCAACATGGTCGCCCAGCGCGGCATGCGAAGCGGCAGCAACGGACCACCCATCCGGTACGACGCCGTGGAGCGCTGCCTGACCGCCGTCGCCGGGCACGCCGTACGGCTGGGCGCCACGGTCCACCTGCCCCGCATCGGCTGCGGCATCGCCGGGGGCCGGTGGGAACGTATCGAACCGCTCGTCGTCGGTGCGCTGTGCGCACACGACATCGCGACCACCGTCTACGACCACGACTGACAGGCGGGGATCCGCCGGGAACCACTCAGCCGATCAGGCCGAGCGCGCGCTCGGCGATGCCGGCCGGTGCGGTTCTCGGCGAGCCGGCGTCGAACGGGGGCTGCGGGTCGTACTCCATCGCCAGCTGGACGGTCTGTGCCGTCGCGACGTCGGTCATGCGGGCCAGGACGGTCAGGGCCATGTCGATGCCGGCCGAGACGCCGGCCGCCGTGATGATCTTGTCGTCGATGACGACGCGTTCGTTCACGGGCTGTGCGCCGAACCCCGACAGGTGCTCGACCCATCCCCAGTGGCTCGTCGCCCTCCTGCCCTTCAGCAGTCCGGCGGCGCCCAGCAGGAACGACCCGCTGCACACCGAGGTGGTCCACCGGGTGCGTTCGTGGGCGACGGTGATCCATTCGATCAGGGCCGGATCGTTCAGCGCCTCGGCGGTGCCCGGCCCGCCCGGGACGACGATCACATCCGGGTACGGCAGGTCCGCATAGGACTTGGTGGCGGTGAGGGTGAGGCCGCCCTGATCGTCGAGCACCTCCCCGGGCCGGGCGGCCACGAAGGTGACCGTGTTGCCCGGCGCGAACGCCAGGACCGTGTACGGCCCGACGGCGTCGAGGGCGGTGTAGCGGGGGTACAGGGGGATGGCCACATGCATGTTCATTTCTCCTTGGCGGGGGATCGTTGCGTTGTCTGGAACCTGCGGCGGTAGTCGCCGGGTGAGATCCGCCAGTGCCGGCGGAAGATCCGGTAGAGGGTCTCCGAGCCGCCGAGCCCGGACTCCCGGGCGACCCGGTCCAGCGGGTCCGCGGTGACCTCCAGCCGCCGGCGGGCGGCCTCGGCGCGGCTGTGCTCGACGTACCGGCCCGGCGACATGCCCGTCTGGGCGGTGAAGAGACGGGAGAAGTGGCGTTCGCTCATCGCGCTGCGGCGTGCGAGGGCGGGCACGCTCAGATCCGCCGCGGGATTGTCGTCGATGAACGCCTGGAGCTCGCGGAATCGCTCGTCGTGCGGCACGGCGGCCTGCATCGGCGTGCTGAACTGGCTCTGTCCGCCGGGCCGCTGCAGGTAGACGACCAGGCCCCGCGCGACCTGGCGGGCGAGCTCGTGTCCGTGGTCCTCGGCCACGAGGGCGAGCGCCAGGTCGATTCCGGCGCTGACCCCGGCGGAGGTCCACACGTTGGCGTCCTTGACGTAGATGGCGTCCGCATCCACGTCGACCTGCGGGTAGTGGGAGGCCAGCTGGTCGGCCGCGAGCCAGTGCGTGGTCGCGCGGCGCCCGGCGAGCAGCCCGGCGGCGGCGAGCAGGAAGGCGCCGTTGCACACCGAGGCGATCCGGCGGCAGTGCGGCGCAAGCCTGGCGATCTCGTCGACCAGTTCCCGGTCGGCCGGGCGCGCCGACACGGACAGCCCGCCGACGACCAGCAGGGTGTCGATCGGCCCCGCGAGCTCGGCGAGGGCCGTCGGCGCGAGCGTGACGATCCCGCTCTGTGCGGGAACCTGCCCGGCCCGTACGGCGGCGATCTCCAGCCGGTAGCCGCCTCGGCGGGTGAGCAGGTTCGCGGTCGTGAAGACGTCGGCCGGGCCGGCCAGGTCGAGCAGCTGAAAGCCATCGAAGATCACGACGACGGTGCGGCGTTCCATGCCATCGATCGTCGCGGGCTGCCGAGCATGGCGTCAACGACACGAATATTGCAATCTAGGCCACGCCCGACCGGTGGTCGGTCACCGGTCGAGCCGAGCCGCCGATCGATCTACTCTTTCGGCTTGAGTTTCTCCACCGCCGCCGCCGCGATCTTCTCCACCTCGCCCTGGTCCGGCTTGGTCAGTCCGAGGACCATGATGGTGGCGGAGATGTCGCCCGAGGCGACGACGACCATCTTGCCGTGCATGGTCGTCTCGGGTTCCTTCATCTTCATGACGAACCGGATCCCGGTCGCGGCGTCGCCGAGCCGCGGCACCCGCAGCGGGAACTGCGTCATGCGGATCTCGTCGTCGCCCTTGTCGAGGGTGATGGCGCGGCAGCGGCGTGGCGCGTCGGCGTAGTCGGCGACGACGGCACGCGCGGCCTTGTCGCCGGTGGCGGTCAGGCTCTCGAACAGGACGGTGTTGTCCTTCTCCTTCATGAACATGACCTGCACGCTGTCCGCGGGTTTCCCGTCGGGGGCCGGCTTGATCGGCTTGTTGCACGCGTCGACCGTGCTGGGATCGGCCTTGGCCGGGTCCGTGAGTGTGGCGAAGCCCGCGGGCAGGTCGGACTTGGTGAGCAGGGCGTCCAGCAGCCGCTTGGAGAGGCGGCCCGGTTGTTCCGCATGCGAAGTCCGGGCGGCCGACGCCGGCGAAGCGGCGACGCGCGGGGATGCGGCGGCGTCGACCGCTGTCGCCGAGAGGCCTATCCCGGCGGACACGGCGATCGCGGCCGGGAGGCCGACGGCAAACCTGACTGATTTATGGGTGAATACTCGCATTTCAACACCGTAACCGGTGTTATGCCCGGGAGCCGCCGGGTTGGACCGAATCGGTCGTTATGCACCGAGTACCGTCGCGCTAGTCGAACCGGAGACCTCCGGTACGCGTGCGCTTGAGCTCGAAGAAGTCGGGATACCTGGCGAGGGCGACGGCCCCGTCGAAGATCTCGGCGGCCGTCTCACCGCGAGGGATGCTGCTCAGCACCGGCCCGAAGAAGGCAACCCCGTCGATGTGGATCGTCGGGGTGCCGACGTCCGAGCCGACCGGATCCATGCCCTCGTGGTGGCTCTTGTACAGGGCGTCGTCGAACTCGGTGCTGCTCGCCGCGCCGGCCAGTGACGCGGGCAGGCCGACCTCGGCGAGCGCCGCCGGCACCACCCGGTCGAAGTCCTTGTCGTCGCCGCTGTGGATGCGCGTGCCGAGGGCGGTGTAGAAGTCGCGCAGCACCGGCTCGCCGTGCTGCTGTGCGGCAGCGGTCGCGACCCGCACCGGGCCGAGCGAGCGGTCGACCAGGTCGCGGTACCACTCGGGCAGTTCGCGGCCCTCGTTGAGCAGGTACAGGCTCATCACGCGGAAGCGCAGGTCGACGTCGCGCAGGCGCTCGACCTCGAGCATCCAGCGGGAGGTTATCCAGGCGAACGGGCAGGCGGGGTCGAAATAGAAGGTCACCGTCGTCACGGCACCAACGCTACGACCTGAGTGGCCCTACCGTTGGGCCAATTCGGGTGTGTTCTGATGGGCCAATCCGCCGCAGCGTGCCGGCGCCGCCGCGCCGGCACGCCGCGGTCGCGCCCCGTCAGTCGGGGAGGAGGCCGTCGCTGTGCTTGTCGAATCCGATGTAGAGCCGCGCCGCGGCGTTGGTGCCCAGCGCGCCGAGCGTCTCGAGCTCGCGCAGCCGCAGCAAGGCCGGGTGCTGAGCGTACGCCTCGGCGGCCTCGGCGAGCCGGCGCAGGGCGTCGACCTCGGCCTCGGTCCGGATCCGCTTCGCCGCGGCGTCGCCCTCCGCGGCCAGCCGCGTCGACTCGACCCGCGCCTGCGCGGCGACCCGCTCGGAATCCGCCTTGGAGTTCGCCTCCAGCGCCTCCCGGTCGGCGCGGGTGCGCGCCTCGACCATCTGCGCCTCGGCCATCCGCTGTGCCGTCAGCACCCGGTTCATGATGTCCTGCAGGTTGCCCGGGAACACCAGATCCTTGACGTCGGCGCGAATGATCTCGACGCCGTAGCCGGCGGAGACCCCCTCGACGTCGCGGAGGATGTCCTCGCTGAGCTGGTTGCGGTTGGTGAGGATGGCCTCCAGCGTCATCGACGCCAGGGAGCGGCGCGCGGCGAGCTGCACGTCGCTGTACACCCGGTCGCCGTAGTCGGCGACCTGCTCGATCGCCGCGACCGGGTCGACGACCCGGAAATGGGTGATGATGTTGACCCGCACCGCGACCTTGTCGGCGGTCAGGATCTCCTGGCCCTTGATGTTGAGCTCGCGCTCACGCAGGTCGACCGGGACGACCTCGACCCGCGGCAGGCGCTGTCCGGGGTACCGGCGGGCGGGCAGCCGGTAGCGGCCGGGCTCGAGAACCTGGTCGAAACGGCCGTCGACGTATCGAAGACCACGGAAACCGCTGCGGACGATCACCTCATGGCGATTGGGCATGACTCACCTCTATATCGGGGATATCCCCGAAACAACCGGGACGAAGGGTGGCCCCGTAGCGGTTCCGATGTGAAGGATCGGTCGCCGGGAAGGCAGCGGACCAGCTTGGTTTGATCGCCAGTGCGTCCGTTGTGGTAGGCGCTTGCTTCTGAAGCCGCCGGGGCCGAATAGAGAATGGCAAACGCCCCGGCCCGGCCACAACGCAATTTCCGCGAAGCGGCGGGCACCCGCGTGAAGGCGTCAGTGAATCAGGATCCCGATCCCGTCACCGAGCAGCTTCATGCCGAGCACGGTGAACAGCACCGTCATGATGGCGGCGTTGTGCAGCGCGGCCCAGCTCTTCCAGCTGGAAAGGGTGTTTCTGGCGCGTTCTCCAGCGACCAGGAACACCACCAGCGGAATCAGGATCCCCAGGGAGCCGATGAGCACGAACATCGCAAGCACCACGATCTGCTGCCCGCCGGGAATCCCGGACGCGCTGATCGCGGCGGATGCGGCGATGGTCAGCCCGGCGTTCTTGGCGTTCGCCGCGGACAGCACGAGCGCCAGGCCGGCGATCTTCACCGGGGTGAACTGGTCGATCGCGGCCATCCACCTGGGCAACTCCGCCTGCGAGGAGTCCTTGGGGCGGTGCCGCCACTGCTGGAGGGCCAGCAGGACGAGCAGCAACCCGATGACGAGCTTGAGAACGCCCACCCAGGTGGCGGGCTGCCCGTTCTCGGAGGCGCCCTCCGGATTGGCGATCGCCAGCGTGAGCGCGCCGAGCGCCGAGAGCCCGACCAGCCAGCCGGCGGCGAACACCAGTCCGCTCAGCCGCCCGCGGGGGGTCGCCAGGATGAGAATCATCGCGATGATCGGGAGCGGACTGATCATCACACCTGCCGCGAAGCCCAGCTCATCGCCGAGAACCGCACCCATACCGGCCTCCTGATCGAGGGCTGCCGCTTACGGCAGCACTTCGTCCGCGCTGCGTGGCTCGCGGCGTTCCTGGTTGTTGAGCTCGTGGCGCAGGATGGAGGACTGGCGGTAGACCTCCTTGCGTGCGCGCATCAACTCGCCGAGCGGCGCGTGCGCGGCCGTGACCCGCCACGGGGTGAAGGAGAGCGCGTCCATCTTCCTGAGGTTGTCGTCTCCGGAGATGTCCTGCTGGGGCAGGCGCAGCTTGGCCACCGTGACGAACGGCGACAGCTTCTCCGGCCACTCGACGGTGAGGTCCTCGACGGGCATCCGCTGCAGGTCGGCGCAGAGCTGGACCTGGATGTCGAACGTGTAGGGCCGGTCGCGGAGCTCGGCGGCCAGGGCGGGCCGGAAGACGTCCTCCGCGGACGACGGGTCGATGGCGCGCTGGACCACGGCCGCCGCGGAGGCGGGGTCGGGTGCGAAGCGGACCTTGGCGATGTAGTCACCGTGCCGGACCGCGCCCATCGACCAGTACGTCGAGAGCAGGAGGTTCACCAGGGGCCGCTGCGCGACGACGAGGAAGGCCAGGAACTCGTCCCACGCCCAGTCCTCCTCGCTCAGCGTTCCCTTGCCGGTGATGAAGTCCCGGTAGAACCGGTGCTGGCCGGGACGGCCCTGCGCGAAGTACTCCGGCGCGTCGAGAAAGAGTTCCTGGATGAACAGGTAGTGCTCGACGGTGTTGCAGAAGAAGATCGGGGCGTTGATGTTGGTGTAGTCGAAGGTGTGGCTGTCGGGCTCGTCCTCGAGCAGCGTCTCCCCGTCGATGTCGAAGATCTTCAGCGCCAGTCCGGTCGCCTTGCCGAGCCGCGCGTCGGCGCCGGCATGCGGCGAGCCGTTGGAGAAGCGGATGAGCGCGTCGTGCCGGCCGGGTGTGGCGTAGATGCCCTGTGCGTACTCGGCGGGCAGGTCGCCGAGGATCTCCACCTCGCCCCGGACGACTCCGTACCCCTTGGCGTGTGCGTCTCGCACCGCCTGCCCGGTGCCCTCGGAGGTGACCGACCCGGTGATGAACCGCTGGGTCTTCCCGATCACTGTCTGGGAGTGCTTGTCGAAGTGGGTATCGACGACCTCAACGTCCGGTGTGTATGGAACGAACTTTGATGCCATGACTCGACCGACTTCCGGTTGTGTCCGATATCGGGGCTATGAGGTATTTTCGCATGAACTCTAGCCCAGCTTGATGGCACGGATCCCGAGATCGAGGGACGCTGTTTCTGTTCCGTCTTTCGTCAATCCCGCAGTCCGGCGCCGGTGGCGTGTCCAGAATCGGTGACGAGGGCGATGGCGCCTCATCCCTGAGCACCGGGCGACCCTCGGACGAATCCGCGGCAGGAGACTCACCATGGCCGGAAAATCGACAGCCCAGCTCGAGCGCAAAGGCGCGAAGGATGGGATGAGCACCGAGTTCACCGTCTTTGCCAAGATCAAGCCCGGTCATGCGGATGCGCTGCGAAAGGTTCTCGCAGCAATGGCCAGCCCGGCGGCAGACGCCAATGCCCACGACGCGGTGCGCGAGATCGGCACCCTGCACGACGCGCGCCACGTGATATTCGACAACGACACCCAGGTCATGTTCGCCAGCGTCTTCGACGGCACCTGGGACGACTACATCGACGACTTCGCCAAGACGGTGGTCGGGGACCGCTTCGGACAGGTCTTCCAGCACTGCGAGGACTTCCCCGGCATCAAGGATCCGGGGGTGAAGAACTGGTTCCTCGAGCGCCAGGAGCGCGCGGCGGTGTTCATCAGCTCCTATCCCGATCTGACCGTTCAGCAGATCTGGAAGGACCAGCACGTGAACGAGGCGTTCCAGGCGCTACTGGACACCCCGGAATTCCGCGAGATGCTGGACAACCCGGCCATCGCGGCGCTGAAGGCCACGCCGGAGTTCCAGAGGCTGATGGAGGAAGCGGAAGCCTAGGACCCCCAACCGTGGGTATCGAGATCGACGACATTCAGAGCGGGGCGTTGCGCCCACGGCCCGTGCCGTACGAGGGCAGGTTCATGTTCCTGCGCGTCGACGACCGCCACGCCGGGCGAACCCTGCTGCGCCGGCTGCTCCCGGTTGTCGGGGGCGGCCTGGCCGATCCGGACCCGAGCCGGGACGCCTGGGTGTCGGTCGCGTTCACCTACTCAGGGCTGCGGGCCCTCGGGGTTCCCCAGGAATCACTGGACAGCTTCTCGGAGCCGTTTCGCGAGGGCATGGCCGCGCGTGCGGACCGGATCGGCGACGTCGGCGAGAGCGCCCCGGCCAACTGGGAGCCACCGTTCGGAACGGGCGATGTGCATGTCGCGGTCAGCGCGCTCTCGCCTGACGCGGGCCGGCTGCACACCGCCCTGGAGCGGGCACACATCGCCCTCGAGGACACGCCCGGCGTGCGGGTCATCTGGCGGCAGGAGGTGCGCCAGCTCCCGACCGGGCGTACCACCTTCGGCTTCCGCGACGGCATCAGCCATCCGAACATCGAGGGCGTCGGGCTGCCCGGCTCCAACCCGCATGAGGCACCCATCAAGGCCGGCGAATTCATCCTCGGCTACCCCGACGAGACCGGCAATCTGCCGCCCATGCCCAGCCCCGAGGTGCTGGGGCGCAACGGGACCTACGTCGCCGTGCGCAAGATCCGGACCAAGGTGGCGGCCTGGCGGCAGTACCTGCGCGCGAACACCTCCGGCGAACAGGACGAGGCGCTCCTGGCGGCGAAGATGGTCGGGCGCTGGCCGAGCGGGGCGCCGCTGACGCTCACCCCGGAGCACGACGACCCGGAGCTTGGCGCCGATCCGCACCGCAACAACGACTTCCTGTACCGGGAGAACGACGATCGCGGCCTGCGGTGCCCCGCCGGCGCGCACATCCGGCGTGTCAATCCCCGCGACGCCGCCATCGTCGGCGACGCGCGGATGCACCGCCTCATCCGCCGCGGCACCACCTACGGCCCGCCGCTGCCGGAGGGCGTCATGGAGGACGACGGCGCCGACCGGGGCCTGATCGGCGTCTTCACCGGGGCCAATCTCGGCCGGCAGTTCGAGTTCATCAAGGCCGAGTGGGTCAACGACGGCAACTTCATCGGGTATCCCGGCGAACAGGACCCGATCGCCGGACACCACGACGGAACCGGCACCGTCACCATCCCCGAGAAACCGATCCGGCGCCGCCTGCGGAACCTGCCCAGCTTTGTGGCCACCCGCGGCGGCGAGTACTGCTTCCTCCCGGGCCTGCGCGCCCTGCGCTGGATCGCCGAGCTGGAGGACTGAGGAGCGACCGAAAGGCCACCCAAAGATCTTCGTCGATCATTGCGGACGCATGCGTGCGAGGTCCGCACGCTCGATGAAGGAGGAGTTCATGCAGCGACGGATGGCCGTCCTGGGCCGCGCCCTGCTCGTACCGGCCGCGATCGCGGTGGCCGGCCTGGCCGTGGCCGCGCACGCTGGTGACGTGGCATCGCCGTCCGAGGGCCCGACCGGCGTGGCGCTGATGCCGATGATCGGCTCGGGAACCCACCCGGTCGAGGCGGCGCTCGACTCCTGGGGTGTCGGCAACGGCTGACACCGATGCGCCCGGCTCCGCTCCCGGAGCCGGGCGTTCCGGCCTCAGCGGCCGAGCACGGCGCCGCCGTTGAGGCCGATGATCTGTCCGGTCAGGTACCCGGCGTCCGGTGAGGACAGGTAGCGGACGGCCGCCGCCACGTCGGCCGGTGTGCCGGCGCGGCCGACCAGGGTGTCGGCGACCTTCGCGGACACGAAGTCCGCGGTGTCCCGGCCGTGGAAGATCTCGGTGTCCTCGACGTAGCCGGGCGCGAGGACGTTCACCGTGATTCCGTCCCTGCCGAGCTGCCGGGCCAGGCCGAAGGCCCATCCGTGCAGGGCCGCCTTCGCCGCCGCGTACGACCCGGCCGAATGCGGCCCGGCGCCGCCCCGTTGGGCCGCCGCGGAACTCACCATGATGAGGCGGCCGCCCGGGCGGCTCAGCTGGTTCACCAGCGCGCTGGTGAGCAGCACCGCCGTGAGCAGGTTGACGTCCAGGTCATGGCGCCAGGACGAGGCCAGGGCCTCGAGGCTGTCGTCCGCCGGGGGCGTGATGATCGCTCCCGCGTTGTTGACGAGCACGTCGACTGCGCCGAGTTCGGCGATCCGCGCGGCCGCGTCGCGGACCTGTCGCGGGTCGGCCAGATCCGCGCTGATCGGGATCGCGTGTTCGCCGTGCGCGGCCCGGTTGATCTCGGCGCTCGCCCGATTCAACGGTTCGGGCCGCCGGCCGATGATGACCACCCGGTCGCCCTGTTCCGCGAACATGCCGGCGATCCGCCGGCCGATGCCCGTCCCGCCGCCGGAGACCACCGCAAGCCGGCCCGCTGTCGTCATGCGGCCACCATAACGATCATCACCCCGGTCCGTCTGTGCAAGATGAACCATTCGGTGAGAGAAGTTACGTTCTCTTTGCAAACTCTTGCAGAATGCCCGAACCGCCCTAGGCTGTCGCTGCCGATCTTCCAATGAGGACGGCCCTGCCGCGCGCCGCCGAGGTGAATCCACGGCGGGCCGGACATCGTCACCGCGACATCCCCAGGAGATCCATGCGCTCGATCAGCAAGATCCTGCTCGCCCTTCTCGTCGGTCTCGCGGGCGCGCTCGCCGCCGTGAGCCCGGCCGGCGCGTCGGCCTCGCCGCCGCAGGAGCTCGGCGGGCTCGACCTCGGTGCGTACTGCCGCTCGCTCGGAAACGCCGACGCCGTCCTGACCGGCTCGACCGCCTATGACTGGCACTGCGTCGGCGCCGACGGCCGTCGGAGCGATCTCACGTTCGAGGCGGCCTGCCGCTGGACGTACGCGACGGGCAGCGCCGTCGACCGCATCGGCGACTTCCGCGATCCCGCGTCGGTCCGGTGCTGGCGGGTTGCGCCCGGCGCCGTCGCGCCGGACTTCGAGAACTACTGCACGTCCAGGGGCCACAGCGCCGCGGCGCTGCTCGGTGCCACGGTCTACGACTGGCGGTGCGTCAACCACAGCCGTGGCGGGCCGACCTACTTCCCGGTCGATGTCCTCGCGGTCTGCCGGAAGACGACCTCCGGTGCCGGCACCGTCGAACGGTTCGTCAACTTCCACGACGCGCGCACCTGGCAGTGCCGGGTCTGAGCACCAGGTGACGGGATGCCGCGATCTCGCGGCATCCCGTCAGGGCTGCGCGGGTGCGGATCTGGCGGCGGTGGCCGCCCGGTGCACGGCCCGCAACAGCTCCTCGGCGGTGAACGGCCTGTGCACCACCGGGATGCCGGCGGCGCACAGGCGGTGCACGTTGGCGATGTCCTCCGCGTAGCCGGAGATCAGCAGCACCGGCATCGACGGGTGCTCCCGGCGGACCACGTCGACGAGCTGTGTGCCGGACATCCCGAGCATGATGACGTTGGTGAGCAGCAGGTCGAACGGCCGCCGGCGGAGTTCGTCGAGGGCGGCCGGGCCGTGCCCGACGATGGTGACCCGGAAGCCGTGTGATTCGAGGATACGGCCGGTGACCCGGCCCGCCTCGCTGTCGTCCTTGTCCAGGACGTCGTCCTCCACCAGCAGGATGTGCCGGCCGTCGCCGCGGGGCACCGGGGCGGGGGCGCCGGCCGGCGGGTCGTCCGCGGTGGCCAGGGGCAGCAGGATCTGGAAGGTGGTGCCGACGCCGGGTTCGGAGTCGAGGGTGATGCCGCCGCCGGCCGCGGCGACGATGCCGTACACGGTGGCCAGCCCGAGCCCGGTGCCGTGCTGTTTGGCCTTCGTGGTGAAGAAGGGTTCGAAGATGTGAGCGGCGACCTCCGGCGGTATGCCGGTGCCGGTGTCGGTGACCCGGAGCCGGACGTAGGTGCCGGCGGGCAGCGGTGGCTGCCGGTCCGGGTCGTCGGGAACCTCGACCGAGTCGGCCTCCATGGCGATGACCCCGCCGTCGGGCATCGCGTCGCGGGCGTTGATCACGAGGTTGAGCAGGATCTGTTCGATGCGGCTGCGGTCGGCCCGGACGGTGACGGGCTCCTCGGCCAGGTGCGCGACCAGTTCGATGTGTGCGCCGATGCTGCGCTGCAGCAGGGCGCGGGTCTCGGCGATCACGGCGTTGAGGTCGATGAGTTCCGCGTTCGCGGGTTCCTTGCGGGCGAAGAGCAGCAGCTGCCGGGTCAGGTCGCGGGCGCGGTCGGCGGCCGCCCGGGCACGGTCGAGATCCCTGCTCACCTCCGGGTCGGTGGTCTGCTCGCGGGCGAACTCGAGATAGTTGAGATTGATCGCGAGCAGGTTGTTGAAGTCGTGCGCGATGCCACCGGCGAGCTGACCGAGGCTCTCCAGCCGTTCGGCGCGCGCCGACCGCTCGAGGATCTGCTGGCGCTGCCGTTCGGCGCGTTTGCGGGCGGTGATGTCGCGTTCGATCCCTGCGCCGCCTACCACGGTGCCGTACTCGTCGCGCACCGGTGAGACGCTCGACGACACGTCGATGACGGTGCCGTCCTTGTGTATCCGCTGGGTTTCCAGCATGCCGACGGTCTGGCCCTCGGCGAGCCGGGCCATGATGGCCGGGAACCGCGCCGCCCGCTCCGGCTTGAGCAGCATGGTGATGCTCCGTCCGATCGCCTCCTGCGCCGTCCAGCCGTAGACGCGCGTGGCGCTGTCGTTCCAGGTGGTGATCGTGCCGATCAGGTCGGTGGTGATGATCGCGTCACCCGACGACTCCACGATGGCGGCGAGCGTCGACCGGTTCTCGGCGGCCCCGTAGCCTCGACCCTCCAGGACCTGTTGATGGCGGGCGACGGCCATGCTGAGCAGGGTCGTACCGGCGATCACCGAGAGCCCCAGCACCTGGACGGCGGTGCCGGCCAGCCCCTGCCAGGACGACGTGCCCCCCGCCACCAGCAGTGCGAACACGCCGACGGCGGCCACCGACCGGGGGCGCGCCGACGCCGCCGCCAGCACCGGGCCGAGCACGACGACCCCGAACATCATCAGCTGCGGCGGTGTCGCGAGGTCCGCGATACCCCAGGCGATGACCAGCAGCACCGCGGTCGCCAGGATCCCGACGTGCCGCCATCGCCCTTTCCTCATCGCGGCCCCCTGGAGCAGCTGCCGAACGCCGGACATCAACGCCTGCGGCGCACCCGGCCCGGCCCTGGACACCCCTCGTGAACCGCTGGTCCCGGGAATCGGCGCACGTCGGCAGGCCGCAGCACCCGGCGTGCGGCAACCGTGCATTTCAGGATCCCACGCCCCCGGCCGGAGAGCCGCTGAACCGACCGAATCCGCGTCGCGCTCGCGGCCATTCCCGAGCGCCGTCGTCGTGCTGGGGACGCTCTTCGAACGGCCGCTGGACCTCACCGATCAGGGCCCGGCCCGGTGCACGGACGCCGAAAGCCCCGGTCGCCGACCACGGAGGGGTCGGCGACCGGGGCTACGGGGTTGCCCGGCCGGTGCGCTCGGTCAGCGCAGCGCGCCGGCGACGACCGCCGCCGGGAAGGGACCGGCGACCGGCGGAAGCTGCTTGGCCTCCGCGGTGGCCGGCCCGTTGCCGGCCGCGTCGGCCCGCGCCGCGCCGCCCGCCGCCTTGATGATCAAGCCGTCCCGGCTGGTGAACGGCTGGATCGGCGAGTGGCAGGTGGTGCCGGCCGCGGGGAGGGTGCCGCGCAGCAGGTAGCGGTCCATGGCGGTGGTGACGCAGGTGGAGGTGCCGTACGCGGTGTGGCCCCAGTTGTCGCTGGAGAGCAGCACGCTGCCGGGCAGCAACCTGGCCGCCGACACCGCCTGCCGGTAGCTTGTCGCCGGGTCCCAGTGGTTGCCGACGAACAGCACGGGCGCGCCGGTGGTCCGGTTGAACGGCCCGCGGTAGGCGTCCTCGTCACGCACGGTCCACGCGTCGCCGGCGCAGGAGACGGTTCCCCAGCCCCAGGCCCGGCCGAAGTACGGCGCGCGCTCGTCCTCGGCCGCGGTCAGCGCCGGCCACAGCGCGGCGTCGCCCGGGTGGTCGGCGTCGGTGCAGATGACCCCGCTGAAGGCCTCGACGGCGTTGACGTACGGGAAGTCACGGGCCGGCGTACGCAGCCGGGCGAGGCGATCACGCAGCGCCGCCCGAGCGGTCGCCCGCTGCTTCGCGGTCGCGCTGGTCGGCGCGGCGAGCAGAGTGGAGACGATCGCGGCGAGGTAGGTGACGGACTCGCCGCCCCAGGCGGAGTACAGGGACATCAGCGTGATGCCGACGAAGTCCGCATAGGTCAGCCGTTCCGTCTTGCCGTCGTAGCGGCCCAGCACCAGGGGCTTGGCGCGCAGTTTGCGGGCGATCGCCGCGAAGTGCCGCACCGGGTCACCGGCGGCGAACTCGCATCGCCGCACGCCGGCGCGGTCGCAGCGAAGCAGCAGCGTGTGCAGCGCCTTGTACGCGGCGTCCGCCGAGCGCAGCCGGTCGTCCTGCAACGAGCCCTGGTCCGTCGTGCCGCCGGTCCAGGACCGCGGGTTGACGACGCCGTCGAGGGCGAGCGCGCGGACCCGGTCGGGGAACATGTTGGCGTAGTACTGCCCGAGCACGGTGCCGTAGCTGAAACCGAGGTAGGTCAGCTTCGGGTCGCCGACCGCGCGGCGCAGGACGTCCATGTCGCGGGCCGCCTCCGCGGTGGACATCGCCCCGGCCAGTTCCGCGCCGGTGGTGGAGCAGGCCTGGCCGATCGCGCGGGCCGCCTTGGTGTAGTCGGCCTCCTCCACGGCGCCGTACGGGAAGAATTTCTCCAGGTGCCTCTGGTTCAGCGTCTGCTCGCGCGTCGAGGAGAAGCACTTGAGGTTTTCGCTGAATCCCAGGCCGCGCGGGTCGAAGCCGACCACGTCAAACCGGTCGAGGACGCTGTCGCTGAGGAATCCGGGGGCCATGAAGGCCATCTCGGTGCCGGAGCCACCGGGGCCACCGGGGTTGACGAACAGGCTGCCGATCCGGCTCGCCTGCTTGCGCGCCTTGATCCGCAGCAGGGCGATCTCCACCGACGCGCCATCCGGATCGTCGTAGTCCAGCGGCAGCCGGGCGGTGGCGCACTGCGCGGGGCCGTAGCAGTTGTACCAGCGCAGGGCCGGCGTCGGTACCCGGTCGACCCGCTCGGCCTCCTGCTCGCTGGTGACGTCACCGGTGACGCCGGTGGTCGTGGCATTGACGGCGCGGACGACCGGCGTGGCCGCCCCCGCGGGCACGATGGCCGTGCCGGCGAGTAGCGAACCTATGAGCCCGGCACCGAGCAGACGAGCGATGAGCGACATTGCGGGAAAGCCTCCTGGAGAGCGGCGCAGACCGAAAGAATCGACGTCGCCGTTACGGCAGGTGACCGTCGTCACGATGCCCGGCGACCGCCGCGCTCGTCTTTCGGGATCAAGTAACGCATCTCGCCTGAATCCACATAATCGGCCGACTACGCTATGTAGTCGCCCGGCCGGGGGAGGCGTGCCGATCGAAGGGGTACCGCCGGTCCGCTGTTCGGATGACCGCCGGCGCGGCGGACGCCACATCCGCCCCGGAATTCGCAGGAGCCGCCGCGCACGGGACCGTCAGCGGGCGCCACCCTGCGCGCCCGCGGTGCGGCGCAGGCGGGCGTGGGGGACGCCGGCGCCTCAGGAAAGGGTGTACGGAGTCAGGCCGGAACCGCCGATCATCCGGAAATGCCGGCCGTCGTTGTCCAGCACCGTCCGGCCCTCCCGTTCGCCGGCCAGCCATTCCAATTCAAGATCGAACAGGCAGTCACACTTCTTCGCGGTCACCGTGAGCAGAAAGATCTCCGGCGAGTCCGGGCGTACGTAATAGAAGTCCTCGGAATCGTCGTCCCGCTCGGGCCGGACGGTCGGCCGGGGGTCGTCGAGATCGGTGTGGAAGCGGCGCACGTCGCCGCCGGCCCCGCATTCACATTTGAAGGTGACCGCCAGCCCTTCCGGATTTTCCCTGCGCTCGCGCACGCGGACCTGCACGCGTTGCAGGAGCACCGTCTCGGCGGTCGCGGACTGTACCGCCACCTCGATCGCCGCCTCGTCCACATAGGGGAGTTCCGGCTGCCGGCCGGCCCGCTTCGCGCTCACCAGCGCGGCGGCCGAGCCCGCCCAGTAGTAGCGCGTCGCGGTTCCCGGATCACCCTGCACCAGCTTGCAGCACCAGCGGGCCTTGGCGCGTACCGCGCCGGCGGGGGCGGTGCCGGCGGACGAGGGTGCCGGCCGGGCCTCGGGGCGCGTGCCGGCGGCGCCGTCGCGCACGACGCTGACCACGACGATGGCGAGTACCGCCAGCGCGGCCAGCGCGATGACGGCCGAGCCGGCCAGGTTGATCTGGTGGCCGCCGGCGGTCCGGACGCTGCTGTCGCCGACCTGCGCCCGGATCGTCGCCGGACCAACCGGGCCGGTGCCGCCCTGACCGGTCCCGCGCTCGCCGGGCCCGGCGCCGCTCGCCGGCCACAGCCACATCGTCGCCGCGATCACGGTGGTGGCGATGCCGATCGCGAGGTCCCAGCGGTTGAAGTCGCCGGCTTTCGCGCCGGGCAGCAGACTTCCGGCGGTCCAGGTGGTGAGCCCGAAAACCAGTGCCAGAACCGGGACGATCAATAGTTTCTTCCCGCGCCGAAACCGTTGCCGTGGTGAATCTTCTTCGGAATTGGAGTCCTCCGCGGAATGCATTCCCACTGGCACCTTCCCCGATCGACTTGGCGGCTGCAATGATAGCTGCCGGTCATTTCCGGACCACCGGTCTCCTCCTCTCGGTGGACGCGGAGGAAATGGCGAAATGATCGTCGGCAGTGATCGAAGGGAATCGTGTCATGCACCGATCGGGACCGGTCGGCGGGCGCAGGCTCGTCCTCGTCTGCCTGGGTGCGGCGGCCGCCGTCGCGGCGGCGGCCGTGATCGCCTTCGCTCCTCGCGGCACGGAGGCCGTGCCGCCGCCGACGCCGACGACGGCGGCCGGCCCGACGGTTGCGGCCCGCAGGAGCGGACCGTCCAACGTGTACGTCCTCGGCGCGGGCCCCGCCCGGCTGTACAAGGCCGATCTCGAGGCCGGCCGGATCCGCCGGTTCCTGAAGCTCGAGCACGACGCCATGGAGATGGCGTTCACCCCCGACGGCCGCACCATGATCGCCATGGGGGTGGACGGCACCCGGCTGATCGACGCGCGGACGGGCGCGGTGCGGGGAACGGTCCCGCTGCTGAGCACGCCGACCACGATGCAGCTCAGCCCGGACGGAGGCACCATGTACCTGCTGGGCCTCGTCGGGCCCGGCAGGCTGCGGCTCATCGCGGTGAACGTCGCGGACGGCAACGCCGCTGCACCGGTCGACGTCGGCGCGAGCGCCAACGCGATCGCGCTCAGCCCGGACGGCCGGACCCTCTACGTGGTGGATCCCGGCCAGGTCTCGATGACCCAGGACGGCACGATCGACTACGGCCCGGGCCGGCTGACCGCGATCGACACGGCCACCGGGCGGGCCGGGCGCCCGATGGTGCTGCCGGGTTACGTGCAGCGGCTCGTGTTCACGCCGGACGGCAGGACCGCGTACGTGATCACGGGGGATGCCGTCACGCCCATCGACACGGCGACGATGGCGGCCGGGCCGGCGGTCGAGGTTCCCGGCGACCCGCTCGACATCGTGGCCGACGCTCGGACCGTCTACGTCCTGTGCGAGCACGCGACGATCGAGGACGGTGAGATGGTCGTCGCGCCCATCGACGTGGCGACGGCGAAGCTGCGCGCCCCGATCACGGTGACCGGTGTCGGCCACGGCGCCTATCGGATCACCCTCGCGCCGGGCGCGGGCCGGGCCTACGTCTACGGCGGCGGCTCCACGATCGGCCGGATCGACACCACCGACGACACCGCGGGCCCGCCGGTCAAGCTCAGCGGCGCCCCGCACCAGATCGACTTCAGTCGTGACGGCGCGACCGCCTACGTCCTGACCGAGGAGTCGCTTCAGCCGGTCGACACGGCGTCCGGCGCGCCGGGCAAGGCGGTCAAGCTGCCGCGCGGCGCGGTGGGGATCGCGGCAGGCTGAAACGGGTCAGTGTGGCAGCGCCTCGACGAGGTCGTCGGCGGAGGTGCCGGCGGGTCACCGCAGTTCATGGTCGGACACGCCAGAGCCGGGCGTCCACCCGTCGGCGACGGCGGCGCGCCCGGCTCGGGGAGCGATCGGCGGGGCTAGAACTGGTCGGGGGTGTCGAGTTTGCGGTAGAAGGTGATCTGCGGCGGGCCCTGGGCGCCGGCCTCCTGCATGACCCGCGGGATCTCGGGCTGGCTGTCGAAGAACTTCTGGAACGTCGCCTCGTCCGGCCACTCGTCGATCACGAGAACCTCGCCGTCGCCGGCGGCGAAGGTGTGCCGGGTGGCGCCGGCCGCCTGCCCGGCGTCGGAGATGCCTTTCATCAGTTCGGCGTTGGCGTTGGCGAATCGTTCGAGGGCGGTCGGATCGGCCTTGACGCGCAGGATCATGATAACGGGCACGTGACCTCCAGAATCTCCTGAGAAGTCCACTCTAAATACTTCTGAAGCCTTTTCCGCCGCGATTCACCACTACGAGTGACCGCTTCATTTACTATCCGTTAAGGACGGTCAGTCGCTGCGGCGCGGAGCGGGGGACGAGCCCTTCTCCTCCTGGCTCCCGGACCGGGCTTGCGGTGCCGACCGCTCCGGATCGGGCTCGACCTTGTCCAGCGGTACCGGCTTCCCGCCGGGCCGGGATCCGGCCTCGGGAGCGACGTCGAAGGCGCCCGGCCGGCCGAGATTGGCGGGTTCCGGCAGGGGCGTCACCGGCCGGCCGCGCAGCGCCTCCCGGGTGAAGGCCTTCCAGAGCTGAGCCGGCAGGTTCTCGCCCTCGATGGCCTTACCGCCCTTGTCGCGGATCGGCCCGGGGTCACCCTTGCCGATCCACACCACGCTGGCCAGCTCGGGCGTGTAGCCGGCCATCCAGGCGTCCTGGTTGTCGGAGGTGTCGCCCCACTGCTGGGTGCCGGTCTTGCCGGCGGCCGGGCGGTCCGGCGCGATGCCGTTCTTCTGTACGACCGCGGCGAGCACGGACGTGACGTCGGCGGCGGCCGCCTTCTCCAGCGCGTACCGGGGCTGGGTCCCGGCCTTCCAGAGCCGGCGCCCGTCGGCGCCGGTGACCGATTCGACGAAGTGCCGGTGGTGCCGGACACCGCCGCCGGCGAACGTGCCGTACACGGTGGCGAGGTCCGCCGGGGTGACCGCGTAGCGGCCGATCGCGATGTCCGGGCGGGTCCGGCCCGGCTTCGGGTCGCCCTTGCCGTCGACCAGTGCGCGGGTGTCGCCGTAGGCGGGTGGAATGCCCAGATCGTGGGCCATTCTGCGGACGCTATCCGCGCCGAGCTTCTCGGTGACGGCGTAGAACGGCGTGTTCAGTGACTCGATCATCGACTGTTCCAGCGTGCAGTCCGGGCACTGCACGTCGTCGTGGTTGTAGAGCGGCACGCCGAGCCGGCCCGGGAACGACCGCGGCGAGCTGCCGTCCCATCGCGACTGCGCGCTGATCCCGGCCTTCAGGGCGGTGGCCAGCACGATCGGCTTGAACGTCGACGCGGCGGGGTGCGCGGCAGCGGCGTCGTCGAAATAGCCGCGTTGCTTGCCGCCGTAGTGCGCGAGGACGCCGCCGCTGCGCGGATCCACCGCGACCAGCGCCACCCGCAGGTCCTTGGGCTGCCCGGCCAGGTGCTTGGCGACCTGGGCGATGCCGGCACCCTGCGCCTTGGCGTCCAGCGTGGTGACGACGGAGAGGCCCTGCGTGTGCAGCGCCCTCGAGCTCACGCCGTTGTCGGCCAGCTCCTGCTCCACCCGGTCGATCACGATGCCGTTCGGACCGGCGTCGGCCGTCGACGACCGGGACACCTTGGGATACTCCAGGGCCGCGGTCAGCCAGCCCTTCTCCCGCGCCGCGTTGACGATCCAGGTCCAGCGCTGCTGCGCGGCCGCCGCATCGTTGGCCGGGTCGAATCCGAACGGGTCCTTGATCGTGGCCGCGAGCACCACGCCCTGCGCGGCGGTCAGCCGGTCCGTCGTCACGCCGAAGTAGGCGTACGCCGCCGCGGCGATCCCGTAGGCGTTCCGGCCGTAGTAGATCGTGTTGAGATAGCGCTCGAGGATCTCGTCCTTGGTGAACTTGCGCTCCAGCTTGATGGCGAGCGCGAACTCCTTGGCCTTGCGGTCCAGGGACACGTCCTGGGTCAGGAACGCGTTACGCGCGTACTGCTGGGTGACCGTCGACGCGCCCTCGCGCCTGCCGCCGAGGTTCGCCACCGCGGCGCGCAGTATGCCGCGTACCGAATATCCGGAGTGGTCGTAGAAGTCGCGGTCCTCGGCGGCCAGGACCGCCTGCCGCACCTGCGGGGGCACCGCGGACAACGGCACGTCGTTGTGGTTCTGGGTGCCGACCCGGGCCAGGATCGTCTTCGCGTCGCGGTAGAAGAGCGTCGACGCCTGCACCTCGACCGGATCCGCCGGCAACCGCACCGACTGCACGTATCCCACCACGGTGATGCCGGCACCGGCCGTCAGTACCGTGACCGCCGCCGTCGCCCACTTCAGCAGGCGACGCGCCCGGCTCCGGCGCCGGTGACGCGGCCGGGACTCCTTGTGTTCGTCAATTTGATCAGACACGTCTTCCAGACGTTTGCGGCCGTCCCCAGGGTGGCGAAAACGCTGAACTACTTTGCGTCAGGCACCCTTAACGCGCTCGAAACACAGTCTGATCTGCGCGTTCGCAAGGGTTCAACGGAATCGGGTGCAATATGTCTCGATCATCGTCGGCCGCAATGGGCCGGCCCGTGCGGCCTCGATCGGTCACGCCGGTGTGACCCTCGGTTGCCGCGCGCTTTCGATTCGGAAATAGAATCGGGGATCAAGGCATGGGGAGGGCGAAAATGGTCAGGCCGGGTAAACCCGTTCGCGGATCGAGCACCGGCCGGCCGCTCATGGCCGCGCTCGACCTGTTCGGACGCCGATGGAACCTCCGCATCGTCTGGGAGCTGCGCGACGGGGCCGTCGGCTTCCGCGCGCTGCAGCAGCGCTGCGACGACATGTCCTCCAGCGTCCTGCGGCAGCGGCTGAACGAACTGCTCGACGCCCGCCTCGTCGAGCAGCTGCCGGACGCCGCCTACACCCTTACCGAGCTCGGGCACGGCGCCTACCGCGCGCTGCGACCCCTCGTGCGCTGGTCCGGCGAGTGGGCATCGACCGTGGCGACTCCGCCTGGTGCTTCTGAATAAGAAGCGCTACCGTGCTTCTGAATCCGAAGCATGGAGGTGGCCATGTCCCGCATCCCTCCGCTCGACGCCCCCTACCCGGCGGACGTGGCGGCGCAGCTCGAATCGATGATGCCCGCCGGCGTGCCGCCGATCGGCCTGTTCCGCACCTTCGCCCGCAACCTGCCCATGACGGTCGCGATGAGCGACTGGGGCAGATATCAGCTCGGCCCGCGTATGTCGCTGACGATGCGCGAGCGGGAGATCGTCATCGTCCGGACCTGCGCGCGATGCCGCTGCGAGTACGAGTGGGCCGTACACCTGAGGTTCTTCGCCGACCGCGTGCGGCTCACCCCCGATCAGATCGTCTCGCTCACCGACGGGTCGCCGGAGGATCCATGCTGGACCGCCGTACGCGAACGGGTGCTGATCCGCGTGGCCGACGCGCTGCACGATTCCGCGGACGTCGACGACGACCTGTGGCTCGCCGCGCGGGACGTGCTGGACGAACCGCGACTGCTCGACCTGTTCCTGCTCTGCGGGTGGTACCACGCGATCAGCTTCGCCGCCCGGGCCGCCCGGGCCGCCCGGGTCGAACCGGAACCGGGCGGCCCCCGCTTCGCCGACCTCGCCGCCGCGTGACGCCCGGCGGCCCGGTGGCCGTTGTCGACGCGTGCACCCGCGACGGGCGCGGTGGCAGCCCCACCGCGGTCGTGATCGACGACGACGCGCTCACCGACGGCACGCGGCGCGCGATCGTCCACAAGGCCGGCACCTCGCACGCCGCGTTCCTCGGCACCGGAACCGACGGCGTCCCGGCCGTGCGGTTCTTCACCACCGCGGGGGAGTTGAGGAACTGCGGCCACGGCACCATCGCCGCGCAGGCGTTCCTGCTGGAACGCGGCGGCGCCGGCCCGTACCGGGGACGACAGCGCACCGGCGGGCGTACCTTCGCGACGCGTGCCGTCCGGCGTCGCGACGGCGTCGAGGTCTGGTTCGACCAGGGCGTCGTCGAGCTCCGGGACCGCGGGGGTGCCGACGGCGACGGCATCGTCACGGCGCTCGGCCTCGCGCCGCGGGACCTCGCCGGCGACCTGCGGATCGCCTCGCCCGGCACGCCGCGGCTCCTGGTCGGGGTCCGCGGGCGCCGGGCCCTGCTGTCGATGCGGCCCGACCTCGATCGCCTCGCGGCCGAATGCCGCCGGCTCGGCTGGCTCGGCTGCTTCGCCTTCGCGCTGTCGCCGGGGGGAACGACGGCGGACGCCCGGATGTTCGCCCCGGCGATCGGGGTCGACGAGGACCTCGTCAACGCGAACAGCGCCGGCTGCCTCGCCGCACACCTGCTCTCGACGGGCCGGGGCGCACGCATCGAGGTCCGCCAGGGTGACGCGCTCGGCCGCCCCTGCGTGGTGCACGCCGCCGCGACCGGTACCCGGGCCGGCATCGCCGTCAGGATCGGCGGGACGGCCGCGGTCCGGCCGCCCGCGTGACCACGTCAGGAAACCCATTCGTACGCCCCGCGCGAAGCGGACGACGTCGTCGCGGGTGAGCGGGATCCCCTCGGGGTCCCAGTCCATGCTCAGCACCCGTCCCGCGCCGAGGTCGACCAGGAGCAGACCGGCGCCGGAGAAGTACGCCGCGCGACGGCCACCGAGGTCCAGAAGCTCGTCCGCGCCCCCGGTGTCGAACGGCTCCTCGGCCGCGGTGAGGCAGAGCCCGCGCGGCGACGTCTTGAATCGGTCGGGGTCGTCGGTGTCCGGTACCTCCTCGCCCTGCGGCGCGAGACACGTCATCCCGCGGCTCTGGTGCTGCAGCGTCAGGCCGGGCGGCACCGCCGCGAAGGTGAACGGCGCGGCCCCGCCCACCACCAGGCCCGGACGCAGCCCGGCCGCGAACCGCAGCACCTGCGCCTCGGTGCGCGGCCCCAAGCTGACGAGGTACTCGTCCGGCTGGTCCGCCTCGATGCTCGCCCAGCGCCGGTGCGCCTTGACGCCTCGCGCACCCCGGTCCGCTTACCTGCCGGGGGAACCCGCCGAAAACCCACCGATGATCGTCGATCCGCTTCGGCTATGATCCGTGTCACCGTGGGGGCCGGCAGGCATTCGGTGAGCGGAGGTGCCACGGTGATCGGCAGGTTCGGCGAGGAGCCACCGGACGCCTTCGGCACGACCCCGGAGCCCGGGAACGGCCGGGGATGGTTCGAACCCTCGCCGCGCGCGACCGCCGAACCGCGACCGCCGACGATCACCGCGCGCGGTGATCGTCTACCAGGAGCGGCCGCGCCGTCCCTGGCGGCTCTGGGTCTTCACGGTGGCGCTGGTCGCGTTGACCGTCGGTGTCGTCCTCGGACAGACGGCCGCGTTCGAACCCGTGTACCGGCCGGCGGCCGGCGCGGAGACCGTGACCGCCGCGTCCGCGCCACCGAGCGCGCCCGGCGAGCCGTGGCCGGACGCCGCGCACCGGGTGACGGCGCCGCTCGGCTCGGTGCGTACCCGGCTCCTCGAGGTGGTCGGTGCCTCGGCCGTGCTGCGCGTGCGCAGCGCGGACCTCGGCGAGACGCTGTTCGACATCGCGACGACGGACCGCGGCGCGGTTCCGGTCCTGACCGACGGCGAGCGGGGGTCCCGGCTCGAACTGGTCCGGACCGGCGACGCCGGGACGGCGGGTGCGGAGATCCGGCTCAACGCGAAGGTGGCGTGGATCCTGCGGCTCACCGGCGGCTCGACCGAGCGCAACATCGACATGCGGGCGGGCGGCCTGCGAAGCATCGAGGTCAACGGCGGCACCGCCCACGTCGTCTTGCAGCTGGGTGCGCCGAAGGGCACCGTGCCGCTGTCGGTGATCGGCCCGGTCGGCGAACTCGTCGTGCGCACCGAAGCCGGAACGCCGGTTCGGCTCCGCCTCGGCGACGGCGCGGGCACCGCCGTCGTCGACGGGAACACCCACCTCGAGGTCAAGGCCGGCGCCGCGCTCGCGTCGGCCGGGTGGTCGGGCGCCAGGAACCGCTACGACGTGGCCACCTCCGGCGCCGTCGCCGCCGTCTTCACGGCGACGTTCTGAGGCGCGGCGTCAGCCGTTCGGGTGGATGACGACCTTCAGGCCGGTACGGGCGGCGGCGGTGGCCATCGCGGCGCCCACCTCGCTCAGCGTGAAGACGTCCGAGACGAGCGGAGCCAGGTCGACCAGGCCCCGCGCGGCCAGGTCGATGGCGCGGGGGTAGACCTCGCCCATCCGGCGGGCCAGCACCAGGGTCAGGCCCTTGCGGCGGGCGAGCGCCGCGCTGAACGTGGTGCGGTCGCCGTCGGGGATGCCGACCAGCACGACCCGGGCGCCGGGCCGGGCCAGCCGCAGCGCCGTGTCCACCGCGTCGTCCGAGCCGGACACCTCGAAGACCACGTCCGCGATGCCGTCGGCGCCGGCCGGCTCCGCGCCGAACCCCGCCGCGACCTCCATCCGGTGCGGCAACGGCTCGGCGGCGAGCACCCGGGTGGCACACCTGCGGGCCAGCTGGACGAGCAGCAGGCCGATCGGGCCGCAGCCGACCACCGCCACCGTCGAGGCCATCCGCAGGTGTGCGAGATCGAGCGCGTGCAGCGCGACGCCCAGCGGCTCCAGCAGGGCGCCGTCGTCGGCGCTGAGCCCGTCGGGCAGCGGGTGCAGGCGTTCGGCCGGCCAGGTCAGGAACTGGCGCAGGCCGCCGTCGCAGGAGCCGTGCCCGGCGAAGACCACGTCCGGGCACAGGTTGCCGTGCCCCGCCCGGCAGGACGCGCAGGCGCCGCACGGGATGGCCGGGTCGATCGCGACGGCGATGCCGTCGTCCGGTCCGCCGCGGACGACGCCCGCCATCTCGTGACCGAGCACGAGCGGGCGGGCCAGCACGGCGTCGCCGATCCCGCCCTCGGCGAACCAGTGCAGGTCGGATCCGCACACCCCGACCGAGGTCACCTCGACGAGCCGTTCGCCGGCACCGGCCGGCCCCGGCCGGCCCCGGTCGCTCCTCGGCGTGCAACCGGATGTCCCGGGCGCCGTGCAGACGGGCCGCTCGCATGCTCAGCTCGGTCACGGATGGACGCTAACACCGTGATGCCGGATCGCGGGCCGCCGATCGATGAGTCATGATCAGCGGCATGGACGAACCCGAGGCGCACCGACCATGACCGCCGCCGACCTGCGGGCGATGCTCGTCGCCGGCCGAGTCACGCACGCACCGGGCGTCTACGACCCGGCCAGCGCCGCGCTCGCCGTCCGGGCCGGGCACCGGGCCGTGCACCTGTCCGGGCCGGCGATCTCGGCCACCATGCTCGGCGCGCCCGACCTCGGCTTCGCCCCGGCCACGCAGATCGCCGACCGGGCCGCGATCCTGATCCCGGCGCTCGGCGGGGTGCCGCTGCTGGCGGACGCGGACGTCGGCTACGACAGCCCGGACCACGCGGTGTGGACCGCGCTCGCCTACCAGCGCGCCGGCATCAGCGGGCTCTGCCTCGACGACGGCGAGGACGCCGGCCGAACGGCGGAGCGGATCGCGGTGCTCGCCGAGCGGGTGCCCGGGGTGGCGCTGATCGCGCGGGCCCGCGGCGACGGGCTCGACGACACGTTCGAGCGGTGCCGGGCGTACGCGGCGGCCGGCGCGGACGCGGTTCTCCCCGTGGCCGTCCGAGAGGCGGATCTCGGCCGGCTGCGGGCCGCGCTTCCCGGCGTACCCATGGTCGCCTGCCGGTCCGAGACCGAGACCGGCGGCGGCCGCCTGACCGGCGCCGAACTGGCCGGGCTGGGCGTGTGCCTCGTGCTGCATCCGCTCGCCGCCGTGCTCGCCGCGCTGCGGGCGGCGTCGCTCGCCTACCGCGCGATCGCCGAGGAGGGCGACGCCGAGCGGGTCGACCGGATGCCGCCGGCGGCCCTCGCCACGCTGACCGACCGGCCGTCGCGGGAAATCTGCAGAGAGATCAATAAGATCGACACCTAGGCTGCAGATCGGGGAATCGGGCGTGGATTACCTCTTCTACTGCCGCGACCGGCCCGGCTCGGCGGAGCTGCGCAGGGAGCCGGCGGAGGCGCACTGGTCGTTCATGGACGGTTACGCCGGGCCCGGGCCGGGCTCTACGGCAGCGTCGAGATCCACCCCTGGAGGTTCGGCGGCCGCCCGCAGCCGGAATGACCGTTCGAGCGCGAAGATCGACTGTTCGGGCGGTACCAGTCTTCCCGGAAATCTGTTTTAGTCGAGCGTTATTTATGTATTCCCCCGTCGATGAAGCTCGCCCGAGAAAAGGTAGTCATGCGGAAAATGGCGCCGGTGCACCGCAATCCCGTCCTCCGTGCGGTGTTCTGCGTCGCGGTCGTGCTGGCGTCGGCGACGACCCTCTCCCGGGCCGACGCGACCGTCACCTCGGCCGCGGCGGCGACCGTCCAGCCGGGAACCTTCTCGGGTTCCGCCTTCGACGCCTGCACGGCCCCGTCCAGCGCGAGCATGACGGCGTGGCTGGCGTCGCCCTACCGGGCGGTCGGCATCTACTTCGGCGGCAACAACCGGGGCTGCACCCAGGCCAACCTCACCGCAGACTGGGTACGCACCCAGGTCGCGGCCGGCTGGCACCTGATCCCGCTGTACGTCGGCCCGCAGGCGTCCTGCACGCTCGCGACCAAGAAGAAGAACCTGATCAACAACTCGCAGGCGGCCGCGCAGGGTGCCGCCGCCGCGAGTGACGCCGCCGCACAGGCGCGCGCGCTCGGTCTCGCCGCGCAGAGCGTGCTGATCTATGACATGGAGGCGTACCGGACCGACGACGCCGCCTGCCGCTCCGGCGTCCTCGCGTTCATGAGCGCCTGGACCGCCAAGCTGCACGACCTCGGCTACCTGTCCGGCTTCTACAGCAGCATGGGCTCCGGCGTGGCCGACCAGGTCGCCAACTACAACACCCCCGGCTACGTGCGCCCCGACTACCTCGACTTCGCCCGCTGGGACCAGGTCTCCACCGTCACCGACGCGGCCATCCCGGCAAGCTACTGGTGGCCGCACCGCCGGATGAAGCAGTACCACGGCGACCACCGCGAGACCTGGGGCGGCGTCACGATCAACATCGACAGCAACCTGGTCGACTTCGCGCCGCTGCCCGGCGCGAAGCTGGCCGACTACAACCGCAACGGCTGGTCCGATGTGCTGGCCCGGACGTCGAGCACCGGCAACCTGTTCCTCTATCCGGGCAACGGCACCTACGCCGACGAGAAGGCCCGGCGGAAGGTCAGCGGCGGCTGGAAGTCGATGAACGCGCTCGTCCGGATCGGCGACCTGAACCGGGACGGATACACCGACGTGGTCGCGCGGGTGGCCTCCTCCGGCTACCTGTATCTCTATCCGGGAAAGAGCGATGGCACCCTCGGCACGCGCAAGCTGCTCTCGAAGAGCTTCAAGAAGATGCGCGAGATAACCGCGATCGGCGACCTGAACAAGGACGGCTACCCCGACCTGATCGCGGCACAGACGAGCAACCACAACCTCTACCTCTACCCGGGCGCGAAGGGCACGAAGCTGGGCACCCGCAAGCTGATCGGCGCGGGCGGCTGGCACACGATGAGCGAGTTGGCCGGCGTCGGCGACTTCAACCGCGACGGCCACGCCGACCTCGTCGCCCGCCAGACCTCGACCGGCAAGCTGTTCCTCTGCCCCGGCCGCGCGGGCGCGCTCGGCACCAAGAAGCAGCTCGCGATGGGCTGGAACGGCATGCGTGACCTGATCGGCGTCGGCGACTTCGACCGGGACGGCTACACCGACCTGGCGGCGGTCCTCAAGGCGAACGGCGCCCTCACCCTCTACCGGGGCACCGGCACCGGGCTTCGTCCCGGGGTACGCCTGGCGACCGGCTACGGCGGCCGCTCGCCGCTGCTCTGAACGCCGGGAGCTACGCCGGGGATTGCGGCTTCCGGCCGGGTTCGTCCTCGGCCTGATAGGACTCCAGGAGTTGCAGCTCGCGCTCCTTCCTCGGGAACAGGAACCACACGATCACGGCGCCGACCAGGATCGCGATGACTCCGGCCAGGTACGCCGAGTCGGCGCCGGACAGGAACGACGACTTGGCGGCGGCGGTGATCTGGCTCGCGTACTGCGGGTAGCTCTGCGCGGCGTCCGCCGCGCTGGAGAACGACTTGGTGAGGACGTTCTCGACGTCGTCGCTGACCTGCTGGTGCTCGGGCGACGCCGCGATGCTCGCCGCGAACGCCGACGCGTACCCCGCCGCGAGCAGCGCGCCGAAGACCGACTGGAGGATCGCGCCGCCGAGATCGCGTTGCAGGTCCGCGGTGCCCGACGCCATGCCCGCCCGCTGCACCGGCACCGAGCCGGTGAGCGAGTGCGACGCCGGGGTACCGGCGAAACCGACGCCGATCCCGATGAAGCCGTACGCCAGCCCGATCTGCCAGTACGCGCTCGACTCGGTCCAGAAGACGAGCATCCAGGCGAACGCCAGCAGGAGGAACACGTAGCCGGTGAGCAGGGTGAAGCGGGCGCCCCGCGCCTCGACGAGCTGCGCCGACCGCGGCGCCACCGCGACCATGAAGACGACCGCCGGCAGGAACGCGGCCCCGGCCTCGAAGGTGGAGTAGCCGAGCACGTTCTGCAGATACTGCTGGCTCACGAACGCCGAGCCCATGAGCGAGCCGAACACGATGACACCGGCGCACCCGGCGACCCAGAAGATCCGGCGCCCGGCCACGTGCAGGTCGTACAGGGGATTCCGGGCACTTCGCTGCCGGGCGACGAAGCCGGCCAGCGAGCACACCGCGATGACGGCGAGGACGACGGTGAGCATGCCCTTGTTCGGCACCGGGGCGAAGTTGATGGCCAGAATCAGCGAACCCACCAGCACGACGGACAGGCCGCCGCCGAGGTTGTCCACCGGCTCGGTCGTCTCGTTGACATGGCCGGGCACGAGGAAGTACGCCAGCAGGAGGGCCACCACGGCCAGCGGCAAGGTGATCAGGAAGACCGAGCCCCACCAGAACTGCTGCAGCAGGGCACCGGCGACGAGCGGCCCGAGCGCGGCGATTCCACCGCCGGTCGCCGACCACAGCGCGATGGACCTGGTCCGCCCAGGCCCGGACCACAGGGCCGCGATCAGCGCCAGCGTCGTCGGATAGGCCATGCCGGCCGACAGCCCGCCGAGCACACGCGCCGCGAACAGGACGAGGTCGGACGGGGCATAGGCCGCGAGCAGGCAGGCGGGGATCGACAGCGCCATGCCCATCAGCAGCATCAGCTTGCGCCCGTACCGGTCGCCCAGCGCGCCCAGGTAGAGAACCGAGGCGGCGAGCCCGAGCGAGTAGCCGACGGCGATCAGATCCAGCGTGGTCTGCGAGGAGTCGAAGGACCGCCCGATCGAGGGGAGCGCGACGTTGGCCACCGAGAGGTTCAGGTTCGCGACGGCCGCCACCACGATCAGCGCGACCAGCACCAGGCCGGCCCGTCCGGGGGCTTGCGTGTCCGGGCCACGCACAGTACCGGCCACGTTGGTCGTCCTCCTCGCCGAGGTGGCCAGCGGGCCACGGCCCTAGATACCGACTGCTCCCAGCATGGCCCGGGCGGGCAGGTGTCACCTCGCTCGCTCCGGATGAGATCGGCGCGGCGCCGGACCCCGCCGGCAGTGCTCCGGAAGGCGGCGCGGGAAGGCCGCACACCCCCGCACGGGAGCGGGGTGACGGGGCCGGTCATCCACGGGCCGGTCATCCTCCCCGGAGGAGGACCGGCCCGCCCGGCAATGCCCTCAGCGACGCGGGCCGGCGGCCGAATCCCGGCAAAAGGCCTCCGGGGATGGTCATGAGCGGAAGAATCTGCGTCGGTTCCATGCTCGCCGGAGGCGGCGGCAGCGCGACGGGAGTGACAATGAATTTTCGAGCGATCGGTATCAGCCTGACGGCGGCGGCGGTGGGTGCTGCGGCGATCGCCGCGGTGCCCGGCTCGACCGTTGCCGCACTCACCACGATCGGCTCGGCCACGACGAGCTCGGCTGCCGTACCGGGAGCCACCTCGACCGTGACCGTGACCGCGGCGGCCGACACCTACGTCGCCTCGGACACTCCGACGCGCAACTACGGCTCCGAGGACCACCTGGCCGTGGACGGCTCACCCACGAAGATCGCCTACCTCAAGTTCGTCCTCTCGGGCCTTACCGCGCCGGTCACCTCGGCCCGGCTGCGGCTGCACACCCGCGACAAGGCCGACGCCGCCGGTCCGTCCGGCGGGAAGGTGGCCGTGGTGGCGGACACCCGCTGGTCCGAGTCGGCGATGACCTACAAGAACCGGCCGGCGGTCTCCGCCACGGCCCTCGCCACGCTGGGGGCGGTGGTCCGTGACCACTGGTACGACCTGGACGTCACCACGGCCGTGGTGCGCGACGCGACGCTGAGCTTCGCGGTGCTCTCCAGCCATGCCGACGGCGTCTACTTCGACAGCCGGGAACGGGCCGCATCGGCGCCGCAGCTCGTCGTCACGACGACGGTGCCCAGCACCACCACCGATCCGGTGCTGCTGGCCGCGGGTGACATCGGCGACTGCGCCTCGGGCGGCGACGAGGCGACGGCGGCGCTGCTGGACACGCTCGACGGCGCCATCGCCGCGATGGGCGACACCGCCTACATGGAGGGCACCGCCGAGCAGTTCGCGCAGTGTTACGAACCCACGTGGGGCCGGCACCGGGCGCGGACCCGGCCGGCGGTCGGCAACCACGAGTACCGCACCCCCGGAGCCGCGCCGTACTTCGCGTACTTCGGAGCAGCGGCCGGCGAGCCCGGTAAGGGCTACTACGCCTATGACCTCGGAGAGTGGCACGTGGTGGTGCTCAACTCCAACTGCACCTTCGTGTCCTGCGCAGCCGGTTCGGCGCAGGAACGGTGGCTCCGGGCCGACCTTGCGGCCGACAAGAGCAGGTGCACGCTGGCGTACTGGCACCACCCCCTGTTCACCTCCGCGGCCAACCACAAGGGCGAGGCGGCGGTCCGCCCCTTGTATCAGGCGCTGTACGACGACGGCGCCGAGGTGGTGCTCACCGGGCACAACCACAACTACGAGCGGTTCGCGCCGCAGGACCCGCGGGGGCGGCTGGACACCGCCCGGGGCATCCGGCAGTTCGTGGTCGGCACGGGTGGAGGGTTCTTCTACGAGTTCGGTCCCACCCAGCCCAACAGTGAGGTCCGAGACGGCACGACGTACGGCATCCTGCGGATGACACTGCACTCCGGTGGCTACGACTGGCTGTTCGTACCGCAGGCGGGCAAGACCTTCACCGACTCCGGAACCGGGACCTGCCGGCCTTGACGGCAGGGCGCCTGTGGCGCGGCCTTGCTCGCTTGGCCGCCGCGCAGCTGCGCCGCCCTGCCGTGGTGGTGGCGCTGGGGTTCGCCGCGATGATCCTGGTGGCGACAGTTCTACTGATGCTGCCGGCCGCCCACGAGGGTGGCGAGGCGACGACCTTTCGGCAGGCGCTGTTCACGGCCACGTCGGCGGTGTGTGTGACCGGGTTGGTCGTCGTGGACACCCCGACGCACTGGTCGACGTTCGGTGAGTTGGTGATCGTCGCGGGGATCCAGGCCGGCGGACTCGGGTTCATGACGTCCGCCTCACTGTTGGGTGTGCTGGTCGCCCGCCGGCTCGGCTTGCGCTCGCGGGTGTTGGCCGCGGCGGAGACACGTTCGGTCGGGCTCGGTGACGTGCGGCAGGTGATCCGCGGCGTGGTGCTGATCAGCCTGGTGGTGGAGGGTGCCGTCGCGGTCCTGTTGGCGCTGCGCTTCTGGCTCGGCTACGACATGGGTGCCGGTCGTGCGATGTACTACGGGGCGTTCCACGCGGTGTCATCGTTCAACAACGCCGGCTTCGCCCTCTACACCGACAACCTGATCGGCTTCGCCACCGACCCGCTGGTCTGCCTGCCGATCGCGGCGGCGGTCATCATCGGTGGGATCGGCTTTCCGGTCATCCTGGAGTTGCGCCGCGGACTGCGTAGCACCGGGCTGTGGTCCGTGCACACAAAGATCACCCTGCTCGGTACGGCGCTGCTGCTGGTCGCCGGTACCGGCCTGGTGACCGCGTTCGAGTGGCGCAATCCGGGCACTCTGGGGCCGATGGGGGTGGCGGACAAACTGTTCGTGGGTTTCTTTCAGGGTGGTGTGCAGCCCCGCACGGCCGGCTTCAACTCCCTCGACTATGCCCAGGTGCACGAGACGAGCTTGTTGGTCACCGACGGCCTGATGTTCATCGGCGGCGGCAGCGGCGGCACCGCCGGCGGGATCAAGGTCGCCACCTTCATGCTGTTGCTGTTGGCAATCGTCGCCGAGGTGCGCGGCGATCCGACGGTCGATGCGTTCGGCCGGCAGGTCCCCGCGGCGGTGCTGCGGCAGGCGTTGTCGGTGGCCCTGGTCGGCGTGGCCGTGGTCGGCGGTGCGACGCTCGCCCTGCTGGCGGTCTCCGGTCTCGACCTTGACCGGGTGCTGTTCGAGGCGGTCTCGGCATTCGCGACGGTCGGGCTGTCTACCGGGATCACCGCCCAACTGCCGCCCGCGGGGCAGTACATTCTTATCGGGTTGATGTTCCTGGGTCGGATCGGGCCGATCACTTTCGCCGCGGCGCTGGCACTGCGGCAGAGCCGCAAACTGTTCCGCCGTCCTGAGGAGCGTGTGATCGTTGGCTAGGGGACTGCACGAGGGCGCCGTGCTGGTCGTCGGTCTGGGGCGGTTCGGCTCCGCTCTGGCCGAGGATCTGCAGCGGCTCGGCCACGACGTGCTGGCCGTCGACAGGAGTTTCGACCTGGTGCAGGAGTGGTCCGACCAGCTCACCCACGTCACCCAGGCGGACGCGACGAGTGCGACCGCGATGCGGCAGATCGGCGCCCATGAGGTCGACGTCGCGGTGGTGGCGATCGGCACCGGTATCGAAGCCAGCCTGCTCAGCACCGGAGTGCTCGTCGATCTCGGCGTGCGCGAGGTCTGGGCCAAGGCGATCACCACAGCGCACGGCCGACTGCTGGAGCGCATCGGCGCCGGGCACGTCGTCTACCCCGAGCGTGACACCGGCCGCCGTGTCGCCCACCTGCTCAACGGCCGGCTGATTGACTACATCGAGTTCGACGACGGCTACGCAATCGTCAAGGTACGTGCTCCGCGGGCAACGTGGGACAAGACCTTGGCGGAGTCGGCGCTGCGCACCCGATACGGCGTAACGGTCGTCGGGGTCAAGTCTCCTGGTGAGGCGTTCAACCACGCCTTACCGGACACCGGCGTGCGCGAGGGTGACCTGCTGATCGTATCCGGCGCCCGAAGCGCCATCGAGAGATTCGCCGTCGAGACGAGCACGTAAGGTCGCCGCCGCGCTGCAGCACCGGCGTCACCAGCACGGCGGCGGGGTGGCTGACCGGGGTCAGGGCGCGGTCATCGACGTCGGAGGAACTCCTGCAGGAGGCGGGCCCATTCATCGGGCCGGTCCAGGTGGGCGTCGTGGCCGGCGTCCGGGATGACGACGTGTTCGACGTCCGGACGCAACTCCAGCATGCGCGACACCTCGACCGCCGTCGTGGTGCCGTTGCTGCCGCGGGCCAACAGGGTGGGAGCCGTCACCTGTAGCCACTCCGTCCACCGCGCCCGCTCCGCGACCGCCTCGATGGCGGCCCGCATCACCTCGGGCTCGAATCGCGGCCACAGCCCGTCGGCGCGCTCCTCCAGGTCGCCGACCCACGATCGCGCGATCGGGGTCGAGCCGAGAAACGCGGCTGCGGCGTGCGCGTCGGGGAACGGCACCGGCCATGAGGCGAACCAGTCGCCCAGCCGGGCTGGATAGTCGTCGTCGTTGTCGCGGCCGCCGACCCCCGCCTCCAGCATCACCAGCCGGCTCACCAGGCCGGGGTGCCGGGCGGCGGTGAGCATGGCGGTGTGGCCGCCCATGGACTGACCCGCCAGCGTCACCGGTACCCCGTCCGCGAGTTCGCCGATGACGGCGACCACGTCGTCGACGTACGCCGAGCGGGAGAGGTCGCCGGGGCGGCGGGTGGAACGGCCGTGACCGCGCTGATCCATCGCGATGACGTGCCGGCCCGGCAGCAGGCTCTCGGCCGTGTGCAGCATCTCCCGCGCGCTTCCGGCCAGGCCGTGCAGCAGGACGACCACGTCCGACCCCGAACCACCGTCCAGGCAGGACAGCCGGACCCCGTCGCGGTGGATCTCCACTCTCTTCATCCCGACATTGAACCCGGGGGCCGCCCGTTGATCTCGGGCAGGCAGCGCGTCGTGTCGGGGGTGCCGTCCTCATCGGGTGGCCATCTCCACTATTTCCATCGGCATGGGGGCTTAAGGACCCGGGCCCGGCGACCGATCAGTGCCTGGTCGTCGAGAGGTTGAGGAAGAAACATGCAGGGGATCCGCGCCAGACTGGCCAGCGTTCGTACCCGACTGGTGGCAAGCGTTCTGGCAACCGTGTTGGTTGCCATGGCGGTGCTGCTGGGTATCGCCACCACCAAGACCCGCAACCTGGGGCTGCGCCAGGCCGGCGACTACGCCGAGCAGCTCGCCCTGCGCGAGGCGGGGCGGGTGAGCCAGGTCATCGACGGTGCGGTGCACGTCACCGACGAGTTGGCCGGCACCATGGCACAGCTGAAGAAGGCCGGCATCACCGACCGCAAGCTCGTCGGTGGCCTGGTCGGGGCGACGCTGAAGCGGCATCCCGAATTCTTCGGCATGTCCACCGGGTGGGAACCCAACGCCTTCGACGGCCGGGACCGCGCCTTCCGCAACGTCTCGCCCAGCGACGCCACCGGCCGGTTCATCCCGTACTGGTACCGCGACGGCGACGCGCTGCGCAACGACCCGCTCGTCGACTACGACAAGCCCGGCGCAGGCGACTGGTACCTGAAGCCGCGCACGAACGGCACCAGCATGGTCGTCGACCCGTACGTCTACCCGGTCAACGGCCAGGAGGTGCTGATGACCACCGCCACCTCTCCGATCATGGTGGACGGCGAGTTCATGGGCGTGGTCACGGTCGACCTCGCGCTGGCCGAACTGCGCACCTCGCTGATGGCCGAGAAGCCGTACGGCACCGGCTACAAGGCGCTGCTCACCGAGAGCGGCGCGGTCGTCGCCCACCCGCAGGGGGATCTGCTGGGCAAGCAGTTGCCCGGTGCGGTCGCCGGCGTCCTGCAGACCGCGGTACGCGACGGCCGTGCCGTGCGGTGGCAGGGGCACGACGATTTCCTGCGCGACGAGGCCACCGAGGTGGCAACCGGGGTCAAGCTCGCCACCGGAGACTCGTGGGCGTTGCTTGTCGCGGTGCCCGACAGCACGATCACCGCGTCCGCGAACGGGATGGCCCGCAGCCTGCTGATCGCCGCGGTGCTGGCGTTCCTGGTCGCGGGAACGGTCGTGTGGCTCCTGGGCACCGGGCTGACCCGGCCGATCCACCGCCTGCGCAACCGGCTGGCCGAGATCGCCGACGGCGACAGCGACCTGACCCAGCGCGTCGACGAGAGCCGCCGCGACGAGATCGGCCAGCTCGGCGCCGCCTTCAACCGGTTCACCACCAAGATCGCCGACGTGGTCCGGCACATCGATGACAAGGCCGAACGGGTGGCCGTGTCGGCCGGCTCACTGACCGCGGTCAGCCAGCGGATGCGCAGCACCGCGGAACACAGCTTCGATCGCGCCCAGGCGGTGTCCGACGCCGCGGAGCGGGTCTCCAGCAACGTCCAGACGATCGCGGCCGGCGCCGAGCAGATGGACGCGTCGATCCGCGAGATCGCCACGAGCACCAGCGAGGCGGCCCGGGTGGGCCGGCGCGCCGCGGAGGTCGCCCAGGCCACCACGCACAGCGTGGTCAAGCTGGGCGATTCCTCCACCGAGATCGGCGAGGTGGTCAAGGTGATCACGTCGATCGCCGAGCAGACCAACCTGCTCGCGCTCAACGCCACCATCGAGGCCGCCCGCGCCGGGGAGATGGGCAAGGGGTTCGCGGTCGTCGCCGGCGAGGTCAAGGAACTGGCCCAGGACACCGCCCGGGCCACCGAGGACATCGCCCGCCGGGTCCAGCTGATCCAAACCGACACCTCGACGGCGGTCGCGGCGATCACGGAGATCGTCGAGGTCGTCGACCGGATCAACGAACTGCAGACCACGATCGCCAGCGCCGTCGAGGAACAGACTGCGACCACCCAGGAGATGACCCGCAACGTCGCCGAGGCCGCCACCGGCTCCTCCGACATCGCCGGCACCGCCGGGGACGTCGCCGCCTCCGTACGGGAGACCAACACCGGCAGCGGCGCCACCGACCAGGCCGCTCAGGAACTCGCCGGACTGGCCGCGGAGCTGCGTTCCCTGGTGGGCCAGTTCAGGTTCTGAGGAACGCGGCACCCCCCCGGCAGGCTCAGTCGACGCGCGCGGCGCCGGCGGTAGCGGTCTCCGGGGCGGCGGGCACCGGATCGGCGTCCTCGAACTCGTCGGCCAGTTCGGCGAGTAGCGTTCGGCTGGTCACCGGCTCGAACCGGGAGCGGGCCTGGGCGTAGGCGACCAGCGAGGCGACCGACCACAGCATCGCGCCGAGCACCGCGCCGGCGGTGCCGCCGACCGCGCCCCAGAGCGCGGTGGCGATCTCGGGCAGCACGACGAACGTCAGAGCCGCCGCGGCCAGGCCGGTCGCCGGCGCCGGGGAGAGCAGCCGCCAGGCCCGGCGGAGCGCGTCACCGCCCTCCACGAGCGCGACGCAGCCGACCATGCCGGCCAGGGTGAGCAGCGCGGTGGAGAGCCCGGCCATGGCGATGCGGACCGACCAGAAGGCGGCCGGCTCGACCCGCGTGGGGTTCAGCGTCAGGACGAAGGTCAGCAGCAGCGAGAACAACGGCGGGACGAGGGCGAAGCCGGTGAGCCACATCCAGAGCGGGCGTAGCCGGAAGGCGACCAGCCGCCACACCGTGCCGACGCCGGGCCAGGTCCCGGTGGCCGCCCTGACGACCGCCACGGCCACCGTGCCGGCCAGGCAGATCACCGTCGGCGTCGTGGCGACGGCGTAGTAGGCGAGCATCAGCAGCGGGAACATGATCAGGACGGCGTTACCCACCAGATCGAAGAACGCGGGCAGGACGATGAACAGGTCACGGACCCGTGCGACGAAGTAGTACATCGGCAGCGCGGCGAGCAACGCGATGACGACGAACGGCGCGGCGGACTCCCGCAGGACCGCGCCGACCCGCAGGGCCCACCCTTGCAGTCCCGAACCGGCCGCCGGGACCAGCGGATCGACGCCGTCCCAGGCCGGCTCCGGCTCCGGCTCCGGCTCGGCGGCCGCGGCGTCGTCCGCCTCCGGCAGAACCTCGGCGGCCTCCGGCAGGACTTCGTCGGTTTCGTCCGCTTCCGGCGGAACCTCGTCCGCCACGGCGGCTGCCGGCGCGAAGTCGTCGGGCTCTGCCGTCGCGGAATCGGCGGGCTGAGCCGCGACCTCGTCGGCCTCGGCCGTGGGGTCGGCAGGTTCGGGCTCGGCCGTGGGGTCGGCAGGTTCGGGCTCGGCCGTGGGCTCGGCAGGTTCGGGCTCGGCCGTGGGGTCGGCAGGTTCGGCCTCGGCCGTGGGGTCGGCAGGTTCGGGCTCGGCCGTCGCGGGTTGCCCGGCGTCCGGCGCCGCCGTGTCCGCCCGGCCCGATCCGGCGGGCGCCGCAGCGGATTCCGGCCGCCCGAGGTCGCTTGGTCCGGGATCGGTGGCGTCCGCAGGGTCATTCATTGCGACACCATGCCGCATGGAGTGGATCATGCGCTACCCCGTCGCTCCGGCCGATCACGACGTCGGGCCGGCGCGGCGGGGCAGGTCGCGGGTCAGGACCTTGCCGGTCGCGTTGCGCGGCAGCGACGGGAGGAACACGACGTCGCGCGGTACGCAGAAGCGCGCCCGGTGCCCGCGCACGTGGTCCCGGACCTGCTCCGCGGTGAGCGCCTCGCCGGGTTGCACCACCAGGTACGCGGCCAGCCGCCGGCCGTACTCGGCGTCGTCGACCCCGATGACGGCGACCTCGCGAACCTGGGGGAGGTCGGCGAGCAGGTTCTCGACCTCGGACGGGAAGACGTTCTCGCCGCCGGACACGATCATGTCGTCCTCGCGGCCGTCGACGAAGAGCCGCCCGGCCGCGTCCAGGTGGCCGAGGTCGCCGGTGGCCAGCAGGCCGTCGCGCAGCTCCCGGGAGTTGCCGTTGGTGTAGCCCTCGAAGAGCATCTCGTTGCCGACGAACAGCCGCCCGGGCGTGCCGGTGGGCACCGGCTCGCCGGCCGCGTCGAGCACCGCGACCCGGGTGCCGTGCGGGGGCCGGCCGGCCGTGTTCGGCGCGGCCCGCAGGTCGGCCGGGGTGGCGATCGACGCCCAGGAGACCTCGGTGGAGCCGTACAGGTTGTAGAGGACGTCGCCGTACCGGTCCATGAACCGGGTGGCCAGCCCGCCGGGCAGGGCGGATCCGCTGACCGCGACCACCCGCAGCGGCGGCCGGGGCCCGGCCGGCAGCATCTCCATGAGCTGCTGCAGCATGACCGGGACGGCGATCAGGGCGGTGCACCCGTTGCGCACCATCGCGGTCAGCGCGTCGGCCGGCTCGAACCGGCGGCGCAGCACGACGGTGGCGCGCAGCGCCAGCGCGATCTGCAGCCCGGCGTAGCCCCAGGTGTGGAACAGCGGCGCGGCGATCAGCACCCGCTCGCCGGCCTGCAGCGGGATCCGGTCGATCAGCGAGCAGAGCGGGCCGAACCCGCCGGGCGTACGCCGAAGGGCGCCCTTGGGCACGCCGGTGGTGCCGGAGGTCAGCACGATCGTGCGCCCCTCGCGCTCCGGCGGCCTCAGCTCGCCGGGCGGGGCCTCGGCGATCAGCTCACCGAGCCGGGCCTCGCCGATGCCGTCGAGGCCGTCGGGCAGCTCGAACTCGTCGTCGTGGATCAGCGTCCGGAGCCGCTGGTCGTGTGCGACGGCGATGAGCTGAGGCCCGGACAGCCCGGTGTTGATCAGCACCGGGTCGGCGCCGAGCGAGGCGACCGCGACCAGGGTCTCGATCATGCCGGCGGAGTTGCGGCAGAGCAGCCCGACCCGGTCGCCGGGACCGACGCCGGCCGCCGCGCGCAGGCCGCGGGCCAGCCGCTCCGCCCCGTCCAGCAGCTCGCGGTAGGTCAGGCCGCCGCGTTCGTCGACGACGGCGACCCGTCCGGGCTCGCGGGCGGCGGCCTGCCGGAGCTCGCCGGCGAGGCCGAAGCCCCACCGGCGCAGCGCGGCGAGCTGTCTCACCACGTCGGCCGGCGGGGCGGGACGGAGCAGTCCGCGCCGGGCCAGGGTCGTCAGGAGGAACGGGACAGCCATGCCGGTGTCACCTCCACCAACGGCTCAGCGGATCGGCATGCCGGAGATCGCCCGGGAGATGACCAGCCGCTGGATCTCGGATGTGCCCTCGAAGATCGTGTAGATCTTGGCGTCGCGGTACATCCGCTCGACCGGGTGTTCGCGCAGGTAGCCCGCGCCGCCGAGGATCTGCACCGCCTTCTCGGTGACCGAAACGGCCACCTCGCCGGCCTTGAGTTTCGACATCGAGCCCTCGCCCGCGGTGAACGGCCGGTCGTTGCGGCCCATCCAGGCGGCCCGCCACACCAGCAGCCGGGCGGCGTCGATCTCCGTTCGCATGTCGGCGAGGGCGAACGCGACCGCCTGGTTCTCGATGATCGGCCTGCCGAACTGCACCCGGGTCCGGGCGTAGTCGAGGGCGTACTCGTAGGCGGCCCGGGCGATGCCGATCGCCTGTGCGCCGACCGCCGGGCGGGACAGCTCGAAAGTGCGCATGGCGGCCTGCCGGCTCGCCCGCTGCCCCGACCGGGCCCGGGCCAGCCGCTCGTCGAGCGCCTCCTTGCCGCCGAGCAGGCAGCTGCCGGGCACCCGTACGCCGTCGAGGAAGACGTCGGCGGTGTGCGAGGCCCGCAGGCCGAGCTTCTTGAGCTTCCGGGTCGCGGCGAGGCCCGGCGTGCCGGGCGGTACGACGAAGGCGGCCTGGCCGCGCGAGCCGAGCTCCGGGTCGATCGAGGCGGTGACCACGTGGACGTTGGCGATGCCGCCGTTGGTGGCGTACGCCTTCTGCCCGTCGAGGACCCATTCGTCCTTCGCCTCGTCGTAGACGGCCCGGGTGCGTATCGCGCCGACGTCGGAGCCGGCCTCCGGCTCGGTGGTGCAGAACGCGCCGAGCTTGGGGTCGGCGGCGTCGCCGAAGCACTGCGGTACCCACTCGACGAGCTGGTCCGGTGTGCCCGAACCGTAGATCGCGGCGACCGCGAGCGAGGTGCCGGAGATCGCCATGGCGATGCCGCCGTCGCCCCAGAACAGCTCCTCGTTGGCCAGCGGCAACGAGAGGCCGGTCGGATCGGACCAGGTGTTGGCCAGGAACTCGAATCCGTAGAGGCCGATCTTCGCCGCCTCCTGGATCACCGGCCAGGGCGTCTCCTCGCGCTCGTCCCACTCGGCACCCGCCGGCCGGACGACTCCCTCGGCGAAGCCGTGGACCCACTCGCGCAGGTCGCGCTGCTCGTCATTCAGGTCGAGCCAGAACTCCATGGCAGACCAGGCCTCCCGGCGGTTCGTAGAGTTATTACTCGCCGGTAACGCTACGGACACGTACGTGGGCCCGCAAGAGCTGTGCGTCAATGCGGCGCGGCGACCGAGCCGGTCAGGTGCACCCGGTCGGTGCCGGCCGAGAGCACGGAGAAGTCCCAGCCCTCGCCGGCCGGCGTCGCGGCGAAGCCGACCGTCGCCGGCAGCGGGATCGGCGGCCCGAAGGCGACGTCCACGCTGTACTGCGCCGGCAGCCGCCCCTCGAGGGCCGCGAGGCAGCGCGCCTTGCTCCACATGCCGTGCGCGATCGGGCGCGGGAAGCCGAACAGCCGCGCACCCAGCTGCGAGGTGTGAATCGGGTTGTGGTCGCCGGAGGCGGCCGCATAGTCGGTGCCCACCCGCGCCGGTACCGTCCAGCGCGCGGACGGTACCGGCCGGGCGGGCCGGTCACCCCGGTCGCGTCGCTCGCGCTCGCCTTCCCTGCGGAGGTACGTGGAGACGCCGCGCCAGGCCTCCTCGCCGTCGGCGACGGCGGTGGCGACGATGTCGAACTGCCGTCCGCGGTGGTGCGGCCGCAGGCCGGCCGCGTGCACGGTGAGGTCGAGCGGGGTTCCGGCGTGGATCGGCCGGCGCACCGTGATGCGGTTGACGACGTGCACCAGCCCGGCGAGCGGGAACGGGAAGTCCGGGGCCGACATCAGGTGCAGGGCGAGGGGGAAGGCGAGGACGTGCGGGTAGGTGGCCGGCAGCGTGTCGGTCAGTCGGAAGCCGCACACCCGGTCGTACCGGGCGAGGTGCCCGCGGTCCACCGTCACCACCCGGCGGGCCGGTTCGGCCTCGGGCAGCGTCGTGGGCCGGCGCCGGGGGAGCAGGGCGAGCGCGGTCCGGGCGGCCGGCACGCTCCTCACGCGCCCAGCAGGCTCTGGCCGCAGACCCGGACCACGTTGCCGGTGACCGTGCCGGAGCCGGGCGAGGCGAACCAGGCGATCGTCTCCGCCACGTCGACCGGCAGGCCGCCCTGCGCCATGCTGTTCATCCGGCGGCCGGCCTCGCGCAGCAGGACCGGGATCCGGGCGGTCATCGCGGTCTCGATGAACCCCGGTGCGACCGCGTTGACGGTGATCCCGCGGTCGGCCAGCAGCGGGGCGGTGGACCGCACCAGGCCGATCACGCCGGCCTTGGAGGTGGCGTAGTTGGTCTGGCCCCGGTTGCCGGCGATGCCGGCGATCGAGGCCACCGCGACGATCCGGCCGCCCTCCCCGAGCAGCTCGCGCTCCAGCAGCACCTCGTTGATCCGCTCCTGGCTGGACAGGTTGACGTCCAGCACCGAGTCCCACCGCTCGGCGTCCATCCGGGCGAGCGTCCGGTCGCGGGTGATTCCCGCGTTGTGCACCAGCACGTCGATGCCGCCGCTGAGATGGGCGGCCAGTCGCTCGGCGGCGCCCGGCGCGGTCAGGTCGAGCTGCAGGGCTCGCCCGCGCACGTCGTTGGCCACCCCGGCCAGGGCGTCGCCGGCGGCCGGGACGTCGAGGGCGATCACCTCGGCGCCATCGCGGGCGAGCACCCGGGAGATGGCCGCCCCGATGCCCCGCGCCGCGCCGGTGACCAGGGCGGTCCTGCCGTCCAGCGGGCGCTCCCAGTCGGCGGGCGCGGTCACGGTTCCGGCGCCGACCCGGATCACCTGGCCGGAGACGTACGCCGAGCGGCCGCTGAGCAGGAAGCGCAGCGTCGACTCGATCGCCGCCTCGCCGCCCGGCGCCACGAGGACGAGCTGGGCGGTGCTGCCGTGGCCGAACTCCTTGCCGATGCTGCGGACCAGCCCCTCTAGGGCGCGCTGCGCGGTCGCCTCCCGCGGCGACCCGCACGCCTGCTCCGGGGTGCCCAGCACCACCACCCGGCCGGATTCGAGCAGCGAGCGGGCCCGCGGGTGGAAGAAGTCGTAGAGGGCGCGCAGGCCGGCCGACTCGGTGACGCCGGTGGCGTCGAAGACCAGCGCGCCGTAGCGGGTGCTCTCGGCGGCGGACTCGGTCACGTCGAGCAGCTTGCGGACCGGGTCGGCGAGCCGGCCGCCGGGCGCCGCGCCCAGCAGCACCGGCCCGGGCGTGAGCGGGTCGCCCGGAACATGGCGCCGCAGCCGGGGCGGGTCGGGAAGCCCGAGCCGCCGCACCAGCGTCCGGCCGAGGTCGGAGTTCGCGAAGCTCGCATACCTGTCGCGCACGGGCGTAGCCTACCCGCGGGTAGGTCATTAGCAACGCAGCTGGAGGAAGTCGTGCAGTCCGTGCGCCGCGTCGCCGTCGTCGGCGGAAACCGCATCCCGTTCGCCCGGTCCGGTGGCCCTTACGCGCAGGCCTCCAACCAGGACATGCTCACGGCCGCCCTGGACGGGCTCGTCGCCCGGTACGGCCTGGCCGGGGAGCGGGTCGGCGAGGTGGTCGCCGGCGCGGTGCTCAAGCACTCCCGCGACTTCAACCTCACCCGTGAGGTGGTGCTCGGCTCCCGGCTGGATCCGCGCACCCCGGCGTACGACATCCAGCAGGCCTGCGGCACCGGGCTCGAGGCCGCCATCCTGGTCGCCAACAAGATCGCACTGGGTCAGGTCGAGGCCGGCATCGCCGGCGGGGTCGACACGACCTCCGACGCGCCGTTGCAGCTCAACGAGGACATGCGGCGGGCGCTGCTGGAGCTCAACCGCGCCCGTACGCTCGGCGCCCGGCTCCGGGCCGTCGCACGGCTGCGCCCGCAGCAGGCGTTCCGGCCGGAGATCCCGCGCAACGCCGAGCCGCGTACCGGCCTGTCGATGGGTGAGCACGCCGCCGTCACCGCCGCGCGGTGGAACATCGACCGCGAGTCGCAGGACGCGCTGGCGCTCGCGTCGCACCAGCGCCTCGCGGCCGCGTACGACCGGGGCTTCTTCGACGACCTGGTCACGCCGTACCTGGGGGTGACCCGCGACCAGAACCTGCGGGCCGACACCAGCCTGGAGCGGCTCGCGCGGCTCAAGCCGGTCTTCGGCGCCCGCGGCCCGGACGCCGCCCGCGCCACCATGACCGCCGGCAACTCGTCGCCGCTGACCGACGGCGCGTCCACCGTGCTGCTCTCCTCGCAGGAGTGGGCGCGGGAGCGTTCGCTTCCGGTGCTGGCCTACCTCACCGACTGCGAGACCGCCGCCGTCGACTTCGTGCACGGCGACGAGGGCCTGCTGATGGCGCCCGCGTACGCGGTGCCGCGGATGCTCGCCCGCAACGGCCTCACCCTGCAGGACTTCGACTTCTACGAGATCCACGAGGCGTTCGCCTCGCAGGTGCTGGCCACCCTGGCCGCCTGGGAGTCGCCGGAGTTCGCCAAGGAGCGCCTCGGCCTGGACGCCCCGCTCGGCCCGATCGACCGGGCCCGGCTCAACGTCAACGGCTCGTCGCTGGCGGCCGGACACCCGTTCGCCGCGACCGGCGGCCGGATCGTGGCGAACCTGGCCGGGCTGCTCGCCGAGAAGGGTTCCGGCCGGGGCCTGATCTCCATCTGCGCCGCCGGCGGCCTCGGTGTGGTCGCCATCCTCGAACGCTGACCGGGCAGGAGTTTGCCCGAAGCCATCGACGGGTATTGACGTCTATTCCGGAATGATGTGTCATTCATCAATGGCACGCACCGCGGAACCCGGTCGTCGCGACGCGATCCTGGACGCCGCCCACGCCGTCTTCGCCCGCAAGGGCTACGCCGCCGCGGGCGTCGCCGACCTCGCCGGCGAGCTGGGCATCGGGCACGGCACGGTCTACCGGTACTTCGGCAACAAGCGCGACGTGGCGGCGGCCGTCCTCGACCGGGCGCTGGGGCGCATCGCCGAGGTGGTCGCCGCGGAGTCCCCGGACACCACCGGCAGCCTCGCCGAGTACCGGGCCCAGGTGTGGCGCATCGGCCACCGCCTGTACGAGCTCTTCGCCGCCGACCCGGCCCTGGGCCGGCTGGTCTTCTTCGACCTGGCGACCGTCGACGAGCAGCTGCGCGAACGCCACCGGGAGGCGCTCGACCGTTTCGCCGACTACACCGCCGCCTACCTGCGCAACGGGCTGGAGCGGGGCTTCCTCCGCGGCGACCTCGACGTCGACGTCACCGCCCGCGTGGTCAACGGAATGGTCTTCGAGGGCGCCGCCCAGGTGGCTCGCGACCCGACCGCGGTGGCGCTGCGCGACGCGTGGATCCGGGCCGTGGTGACGCTGATGTTCGACGGTCTCGCCCGTACCGACCCGTCCTGAAGGGAACCAGCCATGGTCCAGGTCGACGTCTTCTGGTCGTACGCCATCGGCGCCGGCTGCGGCGCCGCCGCCGCGTGCGCCTCGCTGCGGGAACCCGCCCGCGAACCGCTGGACGACCGGCGGTTCACCGTGACGGTGCTGTTCCTCGGCTGCGTGTTCGCGCCGAGCGGGATCTGGCTGCTCTGGCGGTTCCCCGGCTGGGAGACGATGCACGCGGCGGGCGCGCACGCGGACCTGCCCGGCTGGCTGGTCGCCGCGTTCGCGGTCACCAACATCAGCCAGGGCGTCGTCGGCTATCTCGTCGCGCGGGAGCTGTGGCGGCGCGGCCACCACTACCTGTCCTGGCTGCAGATGCCGCTGGGCTACCTCGCGATGTTCTTCGTCCTCGCATACGGCTGGGACGGCACCGGGTACCGCCGGTTCTTCGCACCCACCACCGCCGACTGGCGTACCGGCGGATTCGACCCGGCCGCCTTCCTCACCAGCGACGTGGCGCTGACCCTCTACGCCATGGGTGTGGTGCTGGTGCCCCTGCTGCTGTGGATGGAGGCGGGCTGGTGGTCCCGGGGCCTGCGGTCGCCGGACGCGCCGGGGCCGGCCCGGCTCACCGGGCTCGTGCTGATCGCGATCTTCGGCCTCGGGCTGGGCACGGCGGTCGGCGCCGCGGCCCTGCTCACCCTGCTGGGTCCGGCCGCCGGGACGGTCGCGGTCGCCGTGCTGGTGTCGGCCGTGCTGCACCCCAGGGGCGCGGGCGGGCTGCTGGCCCGCCCGTTCCTCGCCGGTGCCGCACCCTGACGCCGATGGTGCCGCACGCAACATCGCCGGTGCCGCCGCCGACGTTATGCTCGCGCTGCGCTCGGCCGCCATCCGGAAGGAAGATCATGGACAACACCGCGGACCTCTACGACAAGTACGGCGAGGAGCTCGGGTCCTGCGACACCCAGCTGCGCCAGTACGGTGGCGCGGCCGCGTTCCACGGTCCGGCGGTCACCGTGACCTGCTTCGAGGACAACGCGCTGCTCAAGTCCGTGCTGACCGAGCCCGGTGCGGGCCGGGTGCTCGTGGTCGACGGCGGGGGTTCCGTGCACACCGCCCTCATGGGCGACATCATCGCCGGCCTGGCCGTGGAGAACGGCTGGGCCGGTGTGGTCATCAACGGCGCCGTCCGCGACGTCGCCGCGCTGCGCGCGCTGCCCATCGGGATCAAGGCGCTCGGCTCCAACCCGCGCAAGAGCGCCAAGACCGGCGCCGGCGAGCGGGACGTGGTGATCGAGTTCGGCGGTTGCCGGTTCACCCCCGGCGCGCAGGTCTTCAGCGACGACGACGGGATCGTCGTGCTCGCCGACAGGTGAACCCATTTTCGACGTGGCCGGGGCGGGCGGCCGCTCAGCCACGGACGACGAGCAGGGTGGCGCCGAGCGCGAGGGCGGTGACGAAGAGCGTCGACGCCGCCGCGACCACGATGGAGACCCTGCTCCGGCGCACCAGCGAGGCGAGGTGCACGCAGCTGCCCATGCCGAACAGGGCCGCGCCGAGCGCGGTCACCTGCAGCGTGCCGATCCAGCCGAGCGCCTGCTGCGGCACGACTCCGGCGCTGCGCAGGCCCGCGCAGGCGAGGAAGCCGAGGACGAACAACGGGATCAGCGGTGGGCGGGCGGTCCCGCCGCCGGCGTGGGGTGCGCGGAGCCGGCGGACGACGCTCACCCCGGCGACGACCGGGGCCAGCAGCAGCACCCGGGTGAGCTTGACGATGACCGCGACGGTGACGACGGCCGCGCCCGCCGGGCTGGCGGCGGCGACCACCTGGCCGACCTCGTGCACCCCCGCGCCGGTCCACACGCCGTACTGCACGTCGCCGAGGCCGAGCGGCGCCCGCAGCAGCGGGAACGCCACCAGCGCGATCGAGCCGAACAGGGTGATCATCGCGATGGCGGCGGTGACGTCCTCGTCGTCGGCGCCGGCGGCGTCCTCCATGGCGGCGATGGCGGACGCGCCGCAGATCGCCACCCCGGCGCCGATCAGCAGGCTTCTCGGTCCGCCCAGCCGCAGCCGGGTGCCCAGCCACGTGGTGAACACGACGGTGGCCAGCAGCGTGCCGGCCACGACGGCGATCACCGGGGCGCCCAGCGCCATGACGGCGCCGATCGACACCGAGAATCCCAGCAGCATCACGCCGGCCCGCAGCAGCCTCCTGGTCAGCCCGGCGATCGCGGCTCGGCCGCGGGCGGGCAGCAGGTTGAGGTTGGCGGCGGCGACGCCGAGGGCGACCGCCCAGGTGAGCATGCCCACCTGTGGCACGAGCCGGTGACCGAGGGCCGCGGCGCCGAGGCCGGCGGCGAGGACCAGCAGGGCCGATACGGCCGGGTGCGGGGACCGGTGCGGTGGGGCGGAAACGGCGACGTTGACGCATCCGCTGGTCACCGACCGGTCAGCTCTCGTTTTAGGATCTTGCCGGTCGCGGTCATCGGCAGCGACTCGACGAACTCGACCAGGCGCGGGTACTTGTAGGCGGCCATGTTCTCCCGGCACCACGCGATGAGCTCGTCCTCGGTGACGTCCCCGCCGCGGATGACGAAGGCCTTGACCTCCTCGCCGAGGCCGTCGTGGGGCACGCCGACGACCGCCGCGAGGGAGACGGCCGGGTGCGTCAGGAGCACCTCCTCGATCTCGCGGGGGTACACGTTGAAGCCGCCCCGGATGACCATGTCCTTGGCCCGGTCGACGATGTAGTAGAAGCCGTCGCCGTCGCGGCGTGCCAGGTCGCCGGTGCGGAACCAGCCGTCCCGCATCACCTCGGCGGTCGCCTCCGGCCGGTCGTGGTAGCCCTTCATGATGTTGTGCCCGGCGATGGCGATCTCGCCGACCTCGTCGGTGCCCTCGATCGTCTTCCACTCGGGGTCGATCAGCTTCACCCGTACGCCCCAGATCGGCACGCCGATCGAGCCGGGGCGCGGGTCTCGCTCCGGGTCGCTGAAGGTGGCCACCGGCGAGGTCTCCGACAGGCCGTACCCCTCGAGAATCCGGACCCCGAACCGCTCCCCGACCTGCCGGATGATCTCCACGGGGAGCGACGCCCCGCCGGAGACCGCCACCCGCAGGTTGCGGGCGATCTCCGCCACGTCGACGTCCTCGTCGAGGGCGCCGAGCAGTCCCCAGTACATCGTCGGCACGCCGGCGAAGAAGGTGATCTTCTCCCGTTGCAGCAGCCGCACCGCCTCGTCCGCCTGGAACCGCGGCAGCAGCACCAGCGTGGAGCCGACCGCGAAGCCCGCGTTCATCTGCACCGTCGAGCCGAACGAGTGGAACAGCGGGAGCGTGACCAGGTGCCGCTCGTGCTCGGTGGCGAGGCCGCCGAACAGGCGGTTGCAGGTGAGCGCGTTGAGCACCAGGTTGGCGTGCGACAGCTCGGCGCCCTTGGGCTGCCCGGTCGTGCCGCTGGTGTAGAGGATGACCGCGGTGTCGGTCTCGCTCGTGGGCACCGTGTCGAAGGTGCCGCCGCGGCCGGCGAGCGCCCGCCCGAGCGTCTGCGCACCCTCGATCGGCGAGTCGGCGGCGGGGTCGGTCGTGATGAGGAAGAACTGCTCGCACCCCTCGGTCCGCCCGAAGCCGGCGAAGCCTTCGGCGCCCATCGGCAGCTCGGCGGTCCCTTCGAAGCAGAGGTACGCCCTGGCCCCGGAGTCGGCCAGGTGGTACGCGATCTCCCGGCTCTTGAGCAGCACGTTGAGGGGCACGACCACCGCGCCGGCCTTGAGGATGCCGTAGTAGGCGATCGGGAAGTACGGCAGGTTCGGGCAGGACAGGGCGACCCGGTCGCCCGGCCGGATGCCCCGGCTCGCCAGCAGTTCGGCCACCCGGCCCGCGGCCGCGTCGAGTGCGGCGTACGAGAGCCGGGTGTCGCCGAGCACGACCGCGTCGCGGCCCGGGTGGCGGCGGGCGCTGTCCTCCAGCAGGGTGGCCAGGTTCAGGGTCATCGGGGTGCCTCCGGGTGGTCGAGTTCCTTGATGAGTGGTTCGGCGCCGGGCCAGTCGCCGTAGCCGGACGCGGGGTTGAGGTGGCCGACGGCGCCGAGCTCGCGGTAGCGGCTGCCCCAGGCCTCGGCGAGGGCCCGGATCAACGCCGGATCGCCGAGCGGGTCGTCGGCGCTGGCGCCGACGATGCTGGGGAACGGCAGCGGGTGTCGCGGTACCGGCAGCCAGCCGAGGGCGGCCAGTTCGGACAGGGGCGGGTACTCCGCGGGCAGCGGTGCCGCCAGATCCGGCGGGGTGGCGAGCAGGGCGCCCCGGATCCGTCGGGCGGCCCCGGCGTGGCGGGCGGCCCAGTGGACGGTCGTGATCACGCCGGCGCTGTGCGCGACGATCACCACGGGTCCGTCGGTCGCCTCGATCGTCCGGTGCAGCGCCGCCACCCGCTCGTCCAGGCTCGGGTTCTCCCGGCCGAGCGGCGGGACGCCCCGCACGTTCGGCAGCGCGTGCGCGAGCCGGGTCTGCCAGTGGTCCTTCACCCGCCCCCGGAGCCCGGGCACGGTAACGATCACCGTGCCCGGGCCGCAGGTCACGCCGGCCCCCCGTCCGTGGTGCCGGTCGTCGCAGCGGGCTCGAGCCGCCGGATGCTGGCGGGGTAGGCGCGCCGCCCCAGGAACAGCAGGACGACGGCGACCACGGCGGCCAGCGGGACGTACCTCATCGCGGTCTGCAGGCCGACCCGGTCGGCGAGAATGCCCGTGATGACCGGGCCGGCGGCCAGGCCGAGGACGCTGTTGAAGAAGGTGAGCGTGCCGAACGCGGTGGCCCGGATGGACTCGTGGGTCAGCCCGGCCACCATCGCCCCGGTGGGTCCGGTCGTGCCGGCGGCGAAGAAGCAGCCCACCGCGAGCAGCAGCATCTGCGGGCCGCCGGGCTGTACCGCGAAGGCGGCGCCGAGGAAGACCAACGTCACGGCGGCGAACGCGATGGCGGTGGTCCACTTGCTGACCGGCCTGCTCCGCCCGGCGCGGTCTGTGATCATTCCGCAGACGATCATGCCGGCGCCCATGATCAGGATGAACAGCGCGGCGACCTTGGCGGCGGAGTCCGGGGCCAGCCCGTGCGCCCGGTTGAAGTAGCTGGGCAGCCAGGCGAACAGCGAACCGGCGATGAACAGCTGCACGCCGCCACCGAGGTACGCGAAGACCACCGCGGGGGTGGAGAAGAGCGTGGTCAGGCGGGCGCGCCGGTGCCCGGCGGCCAGCGCCGGCCCGGCGCCGGGCGCGTCGTCGACCTTGTGCGCGGTCAGCCTGCGCTCGGTGATCACGCCCCAGTAGAGGCCGGCGAGCACCAGGCCGAAGATGCCCATCACCGCGAACGCCCAGCGCCAGCCGAACTGGACGGCGAGCACGCCGCCGAGCGCGACGCCCAGTACCGAACCGAACGAGCCCGCCGCCATGAACGCACCGGTGAGCGAGGCCCGTCGGCGCGCGGAGAAGACCGCGAGGACGACCGCGAGACCGACGCTGCCGTACGCGGCCTCGCCGACTCCGATCATGAGGCGGGCCAGGAGCAGGTGACCATAGCCGGCGGCGAGCGCGCAGCCCAGCGTGGCGAGGCTCCACACGACGGCCATGACGACGATCGCCCTGACCCGTCCCCAGCGGTCGCCGACCAGCGACAGCGGCACCGCCAGAACGCCAACGGTCAGGGCGACGATGCTGGTCAGGCTGCCCAGCTGGGTGTCCGTGAGCCCCCACTCCTGCTTGAGGAACGGGAAGACCGCCGACAGGACCTGCCTCGACATGTAGTCCGACAGCAGCAGGCCGAAGGTGAGCGCGAAGACGACCCACGGAAAGACCCGGTAGAGCCGGGCGGGAGGTGCGGCCGGGGCCGCGACGGCCGGTCTGACTTGTATGGCCATGATCGCTCCAAGAATGAGCCGGGGTGGGGTTTACCAGATCGTGGAGGGAACGCTCAGGAGTGGAAGGTGAAGCCCAGCTGGCCGGGGCGGCGGTTCGGCGGGAAGCCGAGCTTCGCCAGGGCCTCGTCGGGGCTGTCCCAGTACTCGCCGATCCTGTAGATGTCGCGGGCTTCCTTGCCGTCGGCGACCTTGCGGCCGAGCTCGCCGGCGATGCGGACGAGCTGCTCGACCTGCTTGACGGAGGTCATCTTCTCGCCCTTGGCGTACCAGAGGTTGTCCTCGTTGCCGCAGCGGGTGTGCAGGCCCATGGCGATGGCCATCGTGTTGATCGGCAGCACGGCGCGCATGATGGATTCCAGGGTCAGGCTCGCGCCGTCCGGCACCCGGCGGATGAAGTCCATCATGGTGTAGGGGTTCGGGCCGTCGAAGCCGCCGCCGATGGCCACCCAGCTGATGTTGAGCGGGCCGGTGTAGATGCCGCGGCGGACCAGGCGTTCGACGGTCTCCAGCTGGGCGCTGTGTGCGAGCTGGAAGTGCGGCTGGATGCCGGCCGCACGCAGCCGCTTGAGGTGCTCCTCGACCCAGGCCGGCTCGGCCGGGACGACCATGTTGCGGAATGCCTCGTGCAGTGCGGGCCGCTCGAAGGAGGTGCCGGCGATGTCGTCGGCGGTCATCAACTCGACGATGTTCATCTGGCTGGTGTTGATGGCGATGGTGACCTGGTCGGGCGCCGGGTCGAGGGTGGTGAGCAGGTGCCGGGCCTCGTCCTCCAGCCACTTGGCCGCTTCACCGTCGTTCTCCGGGGTGAAGGAGATCGAGCCGCCGATCTGCAGGATCATGTCCGGCACGGCCTCGCGGATACGACCGAGCAGCTCGTTGAACATCGACATCCGCTTCGAGCCCTTGCCGTTCAGCTCGCGTACGTGGATGTGCAGCACGGTGGCGCCGGCGTTGTAGCAGTCGACCGCGGCCTGTACCTGCTGGTCCATCGTCACCGGGATGTCCTCGGGGAAGTCGCCCGGTTCCCATTCCGGCCCGTAGGGCGCGGCGGTGATGACCAGCTTCTCCTGGGTTTCGGGCCACAGCGAGTCGTCGAGGAAGTGCATTGGGGGTCTCCTGTCCTAGGTGGAAGGTCAGAACGTCTTCTCGCCGATGACCCCGGCGCGCTCCATCTTGCGAACGGCGGGCCAGTAGTCCTGCACGGCGTAGTGTTGGGTGCTGCGGTTGTCCCAGATGGCGAAGCTGTTCGGCGTCCAGCGCCAGCGCACCTGGTACTCGGGTACGGCCGCCTGGCGGATGAGGTAGTTGAGCAACTCGCTGCCGCCGGGGGAGTAGTCGAAGCCGAAGCGCACGTTCTTCGGGGTGTGCAGGTTGGTGAGGTGCGTCGTGAACGCGTTGACGAACAGCACCTTCTCGCCGGTCTCGGGGTGGGTGCGCACCACCGGGTGCTCGGCGTCCGGGAACCGCTCGTGCAGCGCCAGGCGCTGCTCGATCGGCAGGTTCGCGCCGAACGACGCCTCGATGCTGTGCCGCGCCCGCAGGCCGGCGATGCGTGCCTTGACGTCCTCGGGCAGCCGCCGGTACGCCTCGGCCATGTTCACCCAGATCGTGTCGCCGCCGACCGGAGGACCCTCGACCATCCTGAGCACGCAGCCCATCGGCGGGGCCTCCCGCCAGGTCGCGTCGCAGTGGTACGCGTTCTCGTAGTGCTCCGCCGGGCTGTCCAGGTCCTTGTAGATGCGCACCAGGCCGGGGTGGTCGGGGTCGCTGCCGGCCATCGGATGGTCCTCCAGCGACCCGAACCGCTCGGCGAGGGTCACGTGCTCGGCCCGGCTGATGTCCTGGTCGCGGACGAACAACACTTTGTGGCGCAGCAGCAGCGCCTTGAGCTCGGCGAAGAGGTCGTCGCTGTGTGCGACCTCGGCCAGGTTCACGCCGCGCAGCTCGGCGCCGATGTGCACCGTCAACGGGTGCGCCTCGAACGAGCCTACGGTCGCGGCGGTCTCGGCGATGGTGTCCTGCATGTGAGCCTCCCTGGGATTCGGGATGTCAGTAGGTGGTGGCGGGGAGCGTGAAGACCGAGGAGCCGATGCTGCGGCCGGACTCCAGGTCCCGGTGCGCCTGCACGGCGTCCTCAAGCGGGTACCGCTGATTGATCTGGATCTTGATCCGGCCCGTCGAGACGTGGTCGAAGAGCTCGCCCGCCAGGGCCGCCCGCTCGGTCCCGTCGGCGATGTAGTCGGCCAGTGCCGGCCGGGTGACGAACAGCGAGCCCTTGATCGCCAGCTGCATCGCGTCGATCGGTGGTACGGCGCCGGATGCCGTGCCGAAGCAGACCAGCAGCCCTCGGCGCCGCAGCGAGCTCAGGGACTGGTGGAACGTCGTCGCGCCGACGCTGTCGTAGACCACCGGCACGCCGGCGCCGCCGGTCAGCTCGCGTACCCGGGCGGCCACGTCCTCGCGGGTGTAGACGATGGTGTGCGCGCAGCCGTGAGCCCGGGCGACCTCTGCCTTCTCGTCGGTGGATACGGTGCCGATCACGTCGATGCCCAGCAGGCTCGCCCACTGGGTGAAGATGAGGCCGACGCCGCCGGCCGCGGCGTGCAGCAGCACGGTGTCGCCCGGCGTCAGCGTCGTGATGCGCCTCAGTAGGTAGGCGGAGGTCAGCCCGCGCATGGTCATCGCGGCGGCGGTCTCGAAACCGATGTCGTCCGGCAGCTTGATCAGTGGCGCCGCGGACATGACCCGTTCGGTGCTGTACGCGCCGAGCGGGCTGCCGGTGTAGGTCACCCGGTCCCCGGCGCCGAACCCGGACACGCCCGCGCCGACCGCCTCGATGACGCCGGCCGCCTCGACGCCCATTCCGGCGGGCAGCGCGGCGGGGTAGAGGCCGCTGCGGAAGTAGGTGTCGGCGAAGTTGAGCCCGACGGCGTGGTGCCGGAGGCGGACCTCGCCGGGGCCCGGTTCACCCACCTCGACCGATTCGCACTGCATGACCTCCGGGCCACCGGGCCGGTCGAAGCGGATGGCCTTCGCCACGTGTTGCCTCCAGGGGATGCGCTGTCGTGATGCAGGCAACAGTAGGCGTGATGCCCGCCACATGCTTTACTCCAGGGGACACATTCCTTATCCCTCAGGGACACTTGGATGGTGTTTTGAAGCCTTCTATCCGGTATGCATCACTCAGCGGCTATCTGCAGCTCACCCAGTCATTCGGCGTTGACCCGGCCACCCTGATGCGCGCCGTCGACCTCGATCCGGCCGATCTGGCCACGCCCGACAGGTGGGTGCCTGCGGTCCGCGTCGCGCGGCTGCTGGAGCTGTCCGCCCGCGCCTCGGGCCACGCCGACTTCGGGCTCAAGCTCGCCGAGTACCGCCGGCTGTCGACGCTGGGACCGCTGAGCCTCGCACTGCGCGGCGAGAACACCCTCCGTGACGCGCTGGGCCTGCTGATGCGTTACGAGCACACGTACAACGAGGCGCTACGGATCCGGGTCGTGGAGACCGAAGGGCTCGCGTCCCTCCGGATGTGGTTCGAGCTGGGCGAGCCGGCGCCCTCGACCCAGGCGGAGGAGCTCGCGGTCGGCGCGCTGCACGGCATCGTCCGCGAGGTCCTCGGCGCGCGGTGGCAGCCTCTAGCGGCGTGCTTCTCGCACGCCGCCCCGGCGGACGTCGAGACGCACACCGCGCTGTTCGGCGGACGCGTGCATTTCGGACACGCCTTCACCGGCCTGGTGCTGTACGCGAAGGACCTCGACGCGCCGAACGTGCTCGCCGGTCCCGAGTCCGGTGGGCACCTCGACGAGCTGCTCACCTCGCTGGCCGCGCCGCGGGGCCTCACCACCTCGGACCGGGTCCGGGACCTCGTGGAGGTTCTGCTGCCGACCGGCCGCTGCGGCGTCGATGAGGTCGCGCGCACCCTGGGCATGGACCGGCGGACCCTGCACCGGCGCCTCGCCGCCACGGGGGAGACCTTCACCTCGATGGTCGACGTCGTGCGTGCCGGTCTCGCCGAGCGCTACCTGTCCAACGACCGCTACCGGCTGACGGAGATCTCCGACCTGCTCGGCTTCGCCGCGCCGAGCGCCTTCTCCCGGTGGTTCCGCCACCGGTTCGGCGACAGCCCCAGCCAGTGGCGCGCGCGCCGCGCGGAACTGCCGGCGGCCTGACCCTCAGTCGCGCCGGGTCATCACCCGCAGCGTGACGGCCAGGCCGGCTGCGCACCACGCCGCCAGCACCAGGAACGGCCGCGCCGCGATGCCGTGCGGCGGCGAGGTGAGGGTGTCCCGGACCGCGTCGGCCATGTACTCGAACGGCAGCACCCGGTGTATCGCCTGCAGCCACCCCGGTAGCCGGTCGGCCGGGAAGTTGATCGGCGAGAACATCAGCGCGATGAAGACGATCAACTGCGTGACCAGGTTGGTGACCGGCGGCGTGGCGGCGTACGCGATCGCGAAGCCGATGGTGGTCGCGGTCAGCGCGACCAGCAGCATGGCGGGCGCGGCCGCCCAGCCCACCCGCAGGGTGAAGTCGAAGCGCAGCGCCGCGACCAGCAGTCCCAGGATCAGCCCCGGGGCGCCGACCACCAGCCAGACGGTGACGTCCGCGCCGAGGACCGCGGTGCGCGGCACCGGCAGCGTCTGGTTGTAGGCGAATGTCCCCTCGGTCTTCGCGGTGGCGACGAGCTGCGGCGCCATCACCATGCCGATCGTGATGAGGCCCAGGGTCGGCGCCCCGGTGGACAGGTAGCGGGCGGTGGCCGGGTCGACCTGCGGCAGCAGGAACGCGAAGCCGATGACGATCCCGACGGACAGGAAGATCTGGATGATCAGGACCAGGGGCAGCAGGTACCGCAGCCGGATCGCCGACCAGCGCAGCAGAAGAAGGTAGCTACGGAACCAGTGCCGCATCGCGGTCGACCTCCGGGTCGTCGGACAGCGCGAGGTAGACGTCCTCGAGGCTGACGGGGTTCAGGGAGAAGCGGGCGGTGAGCGACTGCGCCCAGGCGACCGCGCGGTGCGCGTCCTCCCCGGCGACGGTGACGGTGAGGCGGTCGCCCTTCCGGCCGGTCCGCAGCGCCCAGGCCGGTAGCGGGGGATCGGCGGGCAGGGTCAGCTCCAGGCTCATCTCGCGGCCGGCGGCAAGCGTCGCCGGCGTGCCCGAGGCGGCGACCCGGCCGCCGGCGAGGACCACGACGCGGTCGATCGCGCGCTCGGCCTCGGCGATGTTGTGGGTGACCAGGACGACGGCGCGGCCGTCGGCGGCCAGCGAGCGCACCTGCTCCCAGAGCAGCCGGCGGCGCACCGGGTCCACGTCGTTGGTGGGCTCGTCGAGCATGACCAGGCCGCCGGGCTCGACGATCGCCATGCAGAACGCGGTGAGGCGCCGCACGCCGCCGGACAGCCGCTCGCCGGGCCGGTCGGCCCACTCCTCGATGTCCAGCGCGGTGAGCAGCTCGGCGGTGCGCCGCCGCACCGCCCGGTGGCCACCGCCCCGGATCCGCCCGACGATCTCGATCGCCTGCCGGGTGGTGACGCCGGTGAGCGGCGCCTGTGCCTGCGGCTGGAAGGAGCAGACCGAGCGCGCCCAGGCGGGCTCCGCGACCGGGTCGCGGCCGAGCAGGGTTATCCGGCCGCCGGTCGGGCGCACCAGGCCGACGACCTGGCCGAGCAGGGTGGTCTTGCCGGCGCCGTTGTGCCCGAGCAGGCCGAGCACCTCGCCGGCGGCCGCCTCCAGGGTGATGCCGTCGTTGGCCCGGACGCCGCGGCGGTAGACCTTGGTCAGGTTGTCGATGTGCAGCATGGTCGCCTCACATACCCGTTGGTATTCGAATACTGATTAGTATCTGGATACCGCATCGAATGTCAACGGGGTAGATTCGGCACCATGACCGAGCGACTCACCCGGGTGCAGCAGCAGGCGGTCACCCGCGCCCGCCTGCTGGACGCCGCGGAGACCCTCTTCGGCGACCGCGGGATCCACCAGACATCGCTGGACGGGATCGCCGCGGCCGCGGGCCTGACCAAGGGCGCCATCTATGCGAACTTCGGCAGCAAGGGCGACCTGATCGCGGCGATCCTGGAACGCAAGCTGGGCGCCGACGAGCCGGAGCCGCCGAGCGCGTCCCTCGCCGCCTGGGCCGGCCGCCTCGGCGACACCTACGAGTCCGCGGTCGACCGTCCCGAGATCCGCCGTTTCGCGCTGGCGTTCGTCGAGCTCTGGCTCTACGGCATGCGGGACGGGTCCGCCCGGGCCCCGCTCGCCCAGTGGCTGCAGAGCGTTCGTGACGCGAACGCGAGGGAGGCGGCCGAGCTGGCCGACGACCTTCCGCTCCCGGCGGACCAGCTCGCCGCGGTGCTGCTGGCCCTCGACATCGGGGTGTCGCTGCAGCGGCTGCTCGACCCGCGGGCGGTGCCGGTCGAGGTGTACACCGCCGGCCTCAAGGCGATCCTGGGGCGCGGCCCAGCGTGACCGCGGTCCGGAGGCTGCGCACGATCGCGGCCTCCGCCGCCGGCCAGGTCGCGGTGTGCCGCACCCAGTCGGGCGGCGGCGCGGGCTGCGGCCCGAAGAGGTACCGGTGCGCGACGACGCCGCGCAGCGCCCGGTGCACGTCGAGCCGGTCGTCGACGAAGTGCGTGATCCCCAGTTCCGCGCAGTGCACGGCCTTGTCGGGCCGAGCGAGGCAGAAGCGGACGTTGTGCCGGGACATGCCGGTGCGGGCCCAGAAGTCGTGGTGGTCGAGCCACTGCCGGGAGCGGCGCTGTACCCGTTCGCCGCACTTGGACACCAGCCACACCCCCTCGAAGCGCGGCACGAGGCGCGACAGCGCGTCGAACGCGCCGGGCACGGCCGGCGTCGCCAGCATCCGGGCGGTGTCGCTGCCGAAGAACTGGGTGTCGCTGCTGCCGGATACGACGCCACCGCCGATGATGACCCGGCCGATGTCGACCCCGAGCCGGATGCCCTGTGTGTTCATACGATCAGCCTGGCCCTCGCTGAGCTACAACAGAACTATCGATGTCGGCGTGACTATAGTTTGCCGTTATGGATGAGCGTGCGGTCTCCGCCGACGCGCTGGCGTCGTTCGCCGTGTTCGCCGATCACCTGAACTTCACGCACGCCGCCGCGGAACTGCACATCTCCCAGCCGGCGCTGCACGTGAAGATCCGCAAGCTGGCGCAGGCCCTGGGGCGGCCGCTCTATCACCGCAGCGGCCGGCGGCTGGTGCTCACCGCGGACGGCGCGGCGGTCGCCCGGTTCGCCCGCGCGCACGACGAGCGGCTCGCGCACTTCCTGGCCGAGTTCGCCGGCGTCGCGCCCAGCCGGCCGGTGGTGCTCGCCGCGGGCCAGGGCGCCTACCTCTACCTGCTCGGCGACGCGATCCGGGCCGCGCTGGCCGAGGAGCCGACCCGGCTGCGCCTGATCAACTGCGATCACCGGCAGATGCTCGCCACCGTCCGTACCGGACAGGCGCACCTCGGCGTCGGCGTGCTCGCCGCGCCGCCCGACGATCTGACCGCCGTCGAGCTGGCGACGTTTCCGCAGGTGCTGCTCGTGCCGGAGGGCCATCGGCTGGCCCGGCGCCGGTCGGTGGCGCTGCGCGACCTGGACGGTGCGAGCCTGATCCTCCCGCCCCGGCCCCGGCCGCACCGGACGCTGCTGGAGCGGGCCCTCGGTGCCGCCGGCGTGGACTGGACGGTCGCCGTCGAGGCCGAGGGCTGGCCCCTGATCACGCACTTCGCGGCCCTCGGCGTGGGTGTCGCGGTCGTCAACGGCTGCGTGCCGGCGCCGAGCGGGCTGGTCGCCCGGCCGGTCACCGATCTGCCGCCGGTCACCTATCACGCGGTGCACCTGCCGGCGGCCCTGTCCGACCCGAGGGTCGCCGGCCTGCTGGACCGCCTCCGGCCTCGCGCGCGCTGACCCGTCCGCTACCGTCGCGTGTCGACAGTGGACCCGGTGGGAGAAATGTCGCACCCCGTCGCTACGGTCCCTCCATCGATGCGCCCAGCGCGCCGCAACCCATGCTGAAAGGTGGCTCCGATGCCAGCCGACACGACGTACCTCGAGCTCTCGGAAGACGCCGGGAGCGCGCACAAGTTCTATGAGGTGGCCGTCGACGGCACGGACGTGACCATCCGCTACGGGCGGATCGGCGAACGCGGCCAGGTCAAGCAGTCGTCCTTCACCAGCGCCGACAAGGCGAAGGCCGAGGCGTCGAAGAAGATCGGCGAGAAGATCCGCAAGGGCTACGCCCCGGCCGTCCCGGGGGGCCGGCAGAGGCGCGCCGTCTCCCGGCGGCAGATCGTCAGCACCCGCTCGACGGCCACCCGGGCCCCGATCCTGTGGCGTTACGCGTCCGGCAGCCCGGCGTTCGGCATCTTCGTCGACGACGACGTCTGCATGGTCGGCAACGAGAGCGGTCTGATCACGACGCTCAGCCACGACGCCGAGGTGGTGCGGCAGTTCCGCCTGCCCGAGGGCGTCAAGTGCATCGTCGCCGACGACGGCTGGATCTATGCCGGCTGCGATGACGGCAACGTCTATGACCTGTCCGGCAAGGTGCCGCGCATGGCATACCGGATCGCGCCCGAGATCGACATCTACTGGCTCGACATCCACGACGGCGTCCTCGGCGTCTCCGACGCCGACGGCGGGATCTCCGCGATCGACCACGAGGACGAGTTCCTGTGGCAGCGGCCCGGGCGCGGCAACTCGGCCTGGATGGTCCGCTGCGACGCCGACGCCGTGCACCACGGCCACTCCGGCGGCGTCACGAGCTACGACTGGCGCACCGGCCGCGAGTTGTGGCACACCGCCACCGGTGCGGTCCTGTTCGGCTGGCAGGAGCGCGCCACGCTCTACGCCGGCACGGCGACCCGGCAGATCGTCGAGCTGGGCAAGGACGGCGCGCACCGGCAGACCTACCGCTGCGACGCCCCGGTCTACTCGTGCGCCACCGCGCAGAACGGCCGCTACGTCTTCGCGGGGGACAGCGCGTCGTCGATCTACTGCTTCGACACCGACGGCACCCGGCTGTGGAAACTGGGCACCGGCTGCGGCTCGGCCTACTCGATGCAGTACCGCGCCGAGCGCCTATACATCGTCACCACCGACGGCTCGCTGGCCTGCATCGACGCCGGCGAGGACGCGATCCGGTCCGCGGTGGGCGGCACCATCCCCCAGGCGATCGACGTGAAGGCGCCGCCGCGCATGCCCGCGGTCGCACCGTCCAGCACGGTCGAGATCGTCCACGACGTCGCGGACGGCGTGCTGGTCGAGTGCATCGAGGACGGCGGTCGGCTGCGGGTCCGGGTCGTGTCGTCCGGCTACCACCAGGACTGGCAGGTCCAGTTCCCGAAGGGCATCCGCGAACGCGGCAGCCGCTACGTGGTGACCGGCGTCCGGCCGGCGAGCCGCGGCGGCTTCTACCGTGCCTACGGCGAGATCCGCCGCCTGCTCTAGCTAGGCCTCGATCCGGCGCGCGCACGCCGGCGTCCCGCGCCTTCCGGAACGGGACGCCGGGCCGGATGTCAGCCGGTGCGGCCGGTCAGCTCACCCAGAGGTCGAATGTCACCTTGGCGTTGGGGCCCAGGTCACTGTCGATCCCACACTCCAGTTCCGGCGGTGTGTGGCAGGTGAAGTCGTTGTCGACCTGCCACGGGTTGCTCCAGTAGAACTCCACCTTGCCGAATTTCGTCCGGTAGGTGGCGCTGGCCTCGGTGCCGCCCTCGAATTCGTCCGAGATCGAGGCGAAGTACGCGATCTTGAATGCTTTGATGGCGTATGGCGGGGCGATCGTCCATTCCCCTTCCGCGGCGTCGGCGTCGTCCAGGTTGAGCCGCACGTCGGTGTGGTTCTTGACGGTGACGGAGACGCTGCGCTCGCCGTCTCCTTCGTGCTCGGCGGGTGTGGCCTGGGCGGTACCCGGCAGCGCCGTGACCAGCGCGGCCGCTGCCATCGCCACGACGGAGCCGGTGGCACGCATCAGCGAGGCGCGGGAACGGGACAGGTTCATGCTGTCTTTCCTCCTGGGTCTTGGATCCGGCCCTCACGTTTCAGGCGACCTCGGCCGGTCGCCGCTGAGCCGTGCCCAGTATTGCGTATATCTTTCGCATCTCTCCCATAAACTGATAGATACAGATATACCGGACGATTAGCATCATTCTCTTATGTCGGACCGTTCGCCGTCCGATGTCGACATTGGTTCCGGCCGGGGGGCCCGGCCACCGCGGTGGCCGTCATCGACGACGGCCAGCCCTACGGCGTGGGCATCGTCGACCGGATCAAGGCCGGTCTCGGCTCG
>NZ_JBEZDY010000040.1:0-73850 GCF_040648555.1 Actinoplanes sp. NPDC049118 | reverse complement strand
GGTGCCGCGGAGTTGCGACCGACCCGGATGGCGTGACTTGAGGATTTCGGGGTCGGGAAACCTCGCCATCCGGGTGGTACCGGACACATCTCGAGACGACGCCGCGACGCGGCATGACCACGGGCGCGCCGCCACAGGTCCGCGGCCCATCGCCCGCGCCGAGTTAGAGTGCCGCTAGCCGCCGCTGTCGCCCGTCCGACATCGTGGCGGCTCCGACATGCGCGATGTGAAACATTGGTGTACTCGGCAGTAGTCAAGCAGGGTGTAGAAAGGTGCAGGCGACGCTTCGGGACCCGGACGTCGCCTGCTGTGCGTGGTACTTGGGAGGCTCAGCCGGTGTTCAGTCGTGTCGCCATCGTCAACCGTGGAGAGGCCGCGATGCGGCTCATCCATGCCGTCCGGGATCTATCGGCGGAAACCGGGACGCGGATCGAGGCGGTCGCGCTCTACACCGACGCCGACCGCAACGCGACCTTCGTCCGTGAGGCGGACATCGCCTATTCGCTCGGCCCGGCCTCGGCCCGTCCGTACCTCGACCACGCCGTGCTGGAGCGGGCGCTGGTCGAGACCGGCTCCGACGCCGCGTGGGTCGGCTGGGGGTTCGTCGCCGAGGACCCCGCGTTCGCCGAGTTGTGCGAGAAGATCGGTGTCACCTTCGTCGGGCCGAGCGCGGACGCGATGCGCAAGCTCGGCGACAAGATCGGCGCGAAGCTGATCGCCGAGGAGGCGGGCGTCCCGGTCGCGCCGTGGAGCCGCGGCGAGGTCGCCACGCTGGCCGACGCGCTGCGCGCCGGCGCCGAGATCGGCTACCCGCTGATGCTCAAGGCGACCGCGGGCGGTGGCGGGCGCGGCATCCGCATGGTCGCGTCGGGCGAGGACCTGACCGACGCCTACGAGCGCACCAGCCAGGAGGCGCTGCGCGCCTTCGGCTCCGGTGTGGTCTTCCTCGAGCGCCTGGTCACCGGCGCCCGGCACGTCGAGGTCCAGGTCATCGCCGACGGGCAGGGCACCGCGTGGGCGCTGGGCGTCCGCGACTGCTCGGTGCAGCGGCGCAACCAGAAGATCATCGAGGAGTCCGCCTCCCCCGTGCTGAACGCGGAGCAGACCGCGGAGCTGAAGGCGTCGGCGGCGCGGCTCGCCCTGGCCGTCGGCTACCGCGGCGCCTGCACCGTCGAGTTCCTCTACCACCCCGGCGAGAAGCTGTTCGCCTTCCTGGAGGTCAACACCCGGCTCCAGGTCGAGCACCCGATCACCGAGATCACCACCGGCACCGACCTGGTCCGGCTGCAACTGCACGTGGCGAACGGCGGAAGGCTGGACGGCGACCAGCCGTCCGAGATCGGCCACGCCGTCGAGGCCCGGCTGAACGCCGAGGACCCGGACCGGGACTTCGCACCCTCGCCCGGCCGCATCGCGCGACTGGTGCTGCCCGCCGGGCCGGGCATCCGCGTGGACACCGGCGTCAGCGAGGGCGACAGCATCCCGGCCGACTTCGACTCGATGATCGCGAAGATCATCGCCCACGGCCGCGACCGCGGCGAGGCGCTCGCCCGGCTGCGCCGCGCGATGGCCGAGACCACGGTGATCATCGAGGGCGGCGCGACCAACAAGAGCTTCGTGCTCGACCTGCTCGAACAGCCCGAGGTGATCGACGCCAGCGCCGACACCGGCTGGATCGACCGGGTACGCGCCGAGGGACGCCTGGTCAGTCACCGCAACTCCGCGATCGCCCTGGCGGCGGCCGCGATCGAGGCCTACCAGGACGAGGAGGAGGTCAGCCGGCAGCGGCTGCTCTCCACCGCGCACGGCGGCCGTCCGCAGGTGCAGCACGAGAGCGGCCGCCCGCTGGACCTGAAGCTCCGCGGCGTCGGCTACCGGGTGAGCGTCGCCCGCGTCGGCCAGAAGCGCTTCCGGGTCGGCATCTCCGGCGGCGGCGACGTGCACCAGGCGGACGTCGAGGTCGAGCGGTTCGACGAGTACAGCGGCCGGATCATGGTCAACGGGCGCCGCTTCCGGCTGGTGTCGGCCACCCACGGCCCGATCCACCTGGTCGAGGTCGACGGCATCACCCACCGCATCAGTCGCGACGAGGGCGGCGTGGTCCGCTCGCCCGCCCCCGCGCTGGTGGTGGCGACGCCGTTGTCGGTCGGGGACGAGGTCGACTCGGGCGCGCCGATCCTCGTGCTGGAGAGCATGAAGATGGAGACGGTGCTGCGCGCGCCGTTCCGCGCCCGGGTGCGCGAGTGCCCGGTGTCGGTGGGCAGCCAGGTCGAGACCGGCACGCCGCTGATGCGCCTCGAGCCCCTCGCCGACGAGGGCGCCGAGAAGGAGACGGCGGGCGCCGGCCAGATCGTCGAGATCGATCTGCCCGCCGAGCCGGCGAACGTGTCCGCGGTCGAGCGGGTCGAGCGTGGCCTGCAGGACCTGCGCAGCGTGCTGCTGGGCTTCGACGTCGACCCGCAGGACCGCAGGCGCGTGCTGACCGGGTACCTGGCCGCACGGGCCGAGCTCGGTGACCGGCCGCTGCCGGGCGAGCTGGAGCTGCTGACGGTCTTCGCCGACCTGTCGGAGCTGAGCCGTAACAAGCCGGGCGGCGAGCTCGAGCCGGGCAACCTGGTGCACAGCCCGCGCGAGTACTTCCACAGCTACCTGCAGAGCCTCGACGTCGAGCGGGCCGGCGTCACCGAGGCGTTCCAGGCCAGGCTGAAGTTCGTGCTCGGGCACTACGGCATCGTCGACCTGGACCGGACGCCGGAGCTGGAGGCCGCGGTCTTCCGGATCTTCCTGGCGCAGCAGCGGATGTCGACCGACGCCGCGATCGTGTCGGAGCTGCTACGGCAGTGGCTGGCCGGTGCGCCGCCGCTGGAGTCGCTGAGCGAGCGCGCCGGGCTCACCCTCGAGCACCTGATCGAGGCCACGCAGGTGCGTTTCCCCGTGGTGTCGGACCTGGCCCGCGGTGTGGTGTTCCGCTGGTTCGCCCAGCCGTTGCTGCGCCGCAACCGCGCCGAGGTCTACGCCGCGGTGCGTGCCGACCTGCGTCACCTGGACCGCAACCCGGACGCGCCGGACCGCGCCGAGCGGATCCAGGCCATGGTGGCCAGCTCCGAGCCGCTGGTCCGGCTGATCGGCCAGCGGATCGGGCGGCCCGGCCGGGACCACGTTCCGCTGCTGGAGGTGCTGACCCGCCGCTACTACGGCAACCGCAGGATCTCCGCGGTCGCCGCGCGGGAGAGCGCGGGCTGCCGGTTCGTCACCGCCGAGTTCACCGGCACGGCCGGCGCGACCCGGGTGGTCACCACCGCCGTCGACATCGCCGCCCTGCCGGACGCCATCGGCGCTCTCGGCGGGTTCGCCGCCGGCCTCGCCGAGGGCGGGCTGGTCGCCGACCTTTACGTCACCTGGGAGGGCCAGCCGGACGCCGACGCGATGGCGGTCCGGCTCGGTGAGCTGCTCACCGAGCACCCGCTGCCCGCCGGCCTCCGCCGGATCACCACGACCGTCGCCGGCACCAGCGGTGCGGTGATGCACCATCACTTCACCTTCCGGCCCGACGGCGCGGGCTTCGCCGAGGACCGGCTGATCCGCGGGCTGCACCCGCAGATCGCGCAGCGCCTGCAGCTGGAGCGGCTGCGCGAGTTCGACCTCACCCGGCTGCCGTCCGCGGATGAGGAGATCTACCTGTTCAAGGCCGTCGCGCGCAGTAACCCGGCCGACGAGCGGCTCTTCGCGATGGGCCAGGTCCGCGACCTGACGCCGCTGCGCGAGGCCGACGGCCGGCTGGTCGCGCTGCCCGCGGTGGAGGAGGCCATCAACGCTGGTCTCGACGCCATCCGCAACATCCAGGCGCAGCGGCCGCAGAACAAGCGGTTCGACACCAACCAGATCATGATGTACGTCTGGCCGTCGACCGAGTTGACCGCCGAGGAGCTGAACTCGCTGGTGCAGCGCATACTGCCGACCACGGCGGGCGCCGGGCTGGAGGAGGTCCAGTTCGTCGCCCGTCAGCGCACCGCCGCGGGCGAGCTGACCGAGGTCGCCGTGCGGATCACCATCGACCCGGGCGACGGCGCACACCTGCACGTCGGCGAGCCGTCGACGGAGCCGGTGCAGCCGCTGGACGACTACCGCCAGAAGGTGCTGCGCGCGGCCCGGCGCGGCAACGTCTACCCGTACGAGCTGACCGGCATGCTCGCCGGGCCCGGCGGCAGCTTCACCGAGCACGACCTCGACTCCAATGGCGTGCTGGTGCCGGTCGACCGGCCGAAGGGCAGGAACTCCGCGGCGATCGTGGCGGGCGTCGTCACGACGCCGACCGAGCGTTACCCCGAGGGCGTCTCGCGGGTCGTGCTGCTCGGCGACCCGGTGAAGGCGCTCGGCGCGCTCTCGGAGCCGGAGTGCGCGCGGGTGATCGCCGCGCTCGACCTGGCCGAGCGGATGCGGGTACCGCTGGAGTGGTTCGCGCTGTCGGCGGGAGCGCGGATCTCCATGTCCTCGGGCACCGAGAACATGGACTGGGTCGCGGCCGCGCTCAAGCGGATCGTCACGTTCACCCAGGACGGCGGCGAGATCAACATCGTGGTCGCGGGGATCAACGTCGGCGCCCAGCCGTACTGGAACGCCGAGGCGACGATGCTCATGCACACCAAGGGCATCCTCGTGATGACGCCGGACTCGGCGATGGTGCTCACCGGCAAGCAGTCGCTGGACTTCTCCGGCGGCGTGTCGGCCGAGGACAACTTCGGCATCGGCGGCTACGACCGCGTGATGGGCCCGAACGGCCAGGCGCAGTACTGGGCGCCCAACCTGCCGGCCGCCCGCGACGTGCTGATGTCGCACTACGACCACACCTACGTCGCGCCCGGCGAGACGGTGCCGCGAAAGGCGGGCACCGACGACCCGGCCGACCGCGACGTCTCCGAGTTCCCCCACGCGATCGCCGGCAGCGACTTCACCACCGTCGGCCAGATCTTCTCGGCGCAGCACAACCCGGACCGAAAGAAGCCGTTCGACATCCGTACGGTGATGCGCGCGCTGTCCGACCAGGACCACCCGGTGCTGGAGCGCTGGGCGGGCATGGCCGACGCCGAGACCTCGGCGGTGCAGGACGTGCACATCGGTGGGTGGCCGGTCTGCCTGATCGGGATCGAGTCGCGGTCGGTGCCCAGGCGCGGCTTCCCGCCCACCGACGGGCCGGACACCTACACCGCGGGCACGCTGTTCCCGCGGTCGTCGAAGAAGACCGCGCGGGCGATCAACTCGGCCTCCGGCAACCGGCCGGTGGTCGTGCTGGCGAACCTGTCCGGTTTCGACGGCTCGCCGGAGTCGATGCGCAAGCTCCAGCTCGAGTACGGCGCCGAGATCGGCCGGGCGATCGTCAACTTCGACGGCCCGATCGTGTTCTGCGTGATCTCCCGCTACCACGGCGGCGCGTTCGTGGTGTTCTCCAAGGCGCTCAACCCGAACATGACCGTGCTGGCGTTGCAGGGCTCGTTCGCCTCCGTGCTCGGCGGGGCACCGGCCGCGGCCGTGGTCTTCTCGGGCGAGGTGAACAACCGCACCGCGACCGACCCGCGGGTCACCGGGCTTCAGGCGCAGGTCTCGGCGGCCAGCGGCGCCGAGCGGGCGGCGCTGAACGCACAGCTCGCCGAGGTGCAGTCCGCCGTCCGGGCGGAGAAGCTCGGCGAGGTCGCCGCGGAGTTCGACCGGGTGCACAGCATCCAGCGCGCGGTCGACGTCGGCTCGGTGGACGCGATCATCAGCGCCGCCGAGCTCCGGCCGCGGATCATCGAGGCCATCGAACTGGGCATGAAGCGCTGAGGCCGACCTCGACGGCGTGGCGGCCCCGCACCGGGCCGCCACGCCGCCGGCCGTCCGGCTCCTAGCATGACCACATGACCCTGGATCTCTTCGCGGGCGTCCCGGTGCGCGACTACACCGCGGCGGTGGCCTGGTACGAGCGGCTCCTCGGCGCCGCGCCGTCGTTCCTGCCCAACGACACCGAGGCCGTGTGGGAGCTCGCCGACCACCGGTACGTGTTCATCGAGGTGCGGCCCGCCCACGCCGGGCACGCCATGCACACGGTCTTCGTCGGCGACTTCGACGCCCGCATCGCCGCCATCGCCGAGCGGGGTCTCGGGCCGGTCGAGCGGGAGACCTACGACAACGGCGTACGCAAGGCGACCTTCCGCGACCCGGACGGCAACGAGATCGGCTTCGGCGGCGGGCCGGTCTGACCGCCCCCGGCGGCGCGGGCCCGGTCGCCGTGAGGCCGGTGCCGTCCGCCGGTGATACTGAGCGGATGTCGCATTACACCGCACTACTGCGGCGCCTCGGCAATCAGCGGTGGTTCGCCGCGCTCGGGCGCCTGGTGACCCCGCTGGACCGCCGGCTGTACCGGCTCACCGACGGGCGCTGGTCGGTGGTCGGCAGGCACGAGCTGCCGTCGCTGCTGCTCACCACGACCGGCCGGAAGTCGGGCCTGCCCCGGACCCAGCCGCTGCTCTACGCCACCGACGGCGACGGGTACATCGTGGTCGGCTCGAACTGGGGCCAGGCGCACCACCCCGCCTGGTCCACTAACCTGATCGCGCGGCCGGCCGCCCGGGTGACCCTCGGCGGTCGCGAGTTCGACGTGGACGCCGCGCTGACCGCCGGCGCCGAGCGCGAGCGGCTCTGGGAGCTGGTGCAGCGCATCTGGCCCGGCTACGCCGCGTACGCCCGGCGCGCCGAGGGCCGGGAGATCCGGATCTTCCGGCTTACGCCCGCGGCGTGAGCAGCGGGATTCTCAGCGGGTCAGGTCGTGCCGGCGGTGGACGGCCTTCTCGGTGAGGGCCGCCGGCAGCACGCGGCGCAGGGCGAAGGCGAGCGGCGCGTTGCTGCCCACGGCGTACCGGGGCCGGGGGCGGGCCGCCTCGATCGCCCTGACGACGACCGGGGCGACGCGTTCCGCGGCCACGCCGGCGCGTTCGTTGCGGTCGAGGGCGGCCAGCATCGTCTCGAAGTCGCGCCGATGCGGGGAGTCCGGAGTCAGGTACCGGGTGCGCCGCTCGCTGATGCCGGTGTTGATCGAACCGGGCTCGACGGTGGTCAGCCACACCCCGAACGGGGAGAGCTCGTGGCGGGCGCCATTGCTGAAGCCCTTCAGGGCTGCCTTCGTCGCGACGTAGGAGGAGCGGTAGGCGAGCGGGAACGACGCGAGCATCGAGCCCACCATGACCACCCGGCCGTAGCGACGTTCCCGCATGCCGGGCAGGGCGAGCTGGCTCAGCCGGACCGGCCCGAGCACGTTGACCTGGAACAGCCGGCGCAGCGCGTCACCGGGCAGCTCCTCGAACGGGCCGGACTGGCTTTCGCCCGCGTTGTTGACCAGGATGTCGACGCCCGCGAGCCGGTCGGCCAGGGCCTCGATGGAGTCCTCGGAGGCGAGATCGAGCGCGAGGTACTCCACGCCGGCCGCCCGGCGCTCCGGCGGCAGGGACTGCGGGTCGCGGCTGGTTCCCAGGACGCGGTAGCCGCGCGCGGCGAGCGCGGCGGCCGTCGCCAGGCCGATGCCGGACGATGCCCCGGTGACCAGCGCGGTGCGGTTCATCGGTGCACCATACCGGCGAGGCGGGGCGGCGGCCCCGGACGAACCCGAAATACCTGTTACTTGCACTTTAGGGTGTACGTCCCATATTCAGGGATTCTGTGGCCTCGATGAACTTAACGTCGTTTTCATGCTCTTTGCTCCGATTATCCGCCGCGCCCTTCCGCGTCGGCGCCACCTGGGACTGTTGCTCGCCGCCGCGCTCGCCGTAATGGGGACGCCCGTACCGGCCGCCGCGGCCGTTCAGGTCGTCTCCGCCGCGCCGGCCCCCGCGGTCGGCTTCGACGGCCTCGTGTACGCCAGCACGTACGTCGGCAACACCGTGTACGTGGGCGGCAGCTTCCGGAACGCGATCGTGGACGGCAAGCAGGTCGTGCGCAAGCGGCTCGCCGCGCTGGACGCCCGTACGGGCAAGCTGCTGCCCTGGGCGCCGGTCATCGACGGCACCGTGTTCGCGATGGCCGCACAGGGAACGCAGCTCTACGTCACCGGCAAGTTCAAGAACGTCGGCGGGCAGGCCCGCGCCGGCCTGGCCGGCGTCGACCTGAAGACCGGCGCCGCCGGCCCGCTCAAGCACACCGTGGAGGGTGAGGGCACCGCCCTGGCCGCCGGCGGCGGGCGGCTGTACCTGGGTGGCAAGATCACCAAGGTCGACGGCCGTGCGGTGAAGAACCTGACGGCGTTCCGGCTGACCGGCGGCGCGCTCGACACCGGGTTCCCCGGCACGGCGGACGAGCAGGTGCGGGCGTTGACCGTCGCCGGCTCCCGGCTGTACGTCGGCGGCAAGTTCAAGAAACTCAACGGCGCCGGCACGCCCCGGTTCGGCGCGCTGAAGACGTCCGACGGGACGGTGGACACCACGTTCCGCCCGGCCACCCCGTACGAGGTCTTCGCGGTCACCATCGTCCCGGGCAAGGTGTACGCGGGGCTCGGCGGCGTCGGCGGCCGGGTGGCCGCTTACAAGCCCGACGGGGGGTTCATCTGGAGCACCGTCACGGACGGCGACATTCAGGCGATCACCAACCTGGGCGGCGCCGTCTACGCCGGCGGACACTTCACCGAGTCCTGCCTGTCGCCGTCGGAGACCGCGACCTCCTGGTGCCCGGGGAAGAAGCTGCGCAGCCAGCCGAAGGTGGTCGCGCTGGACGGGGCAACCGGCAAGCTGCTCGACTGGAACCCGCGCAGCAACGGCAAGTGGGGCGTGCTCACGATGGACGCCAACGCGGCGCTCGGCAAGATCGCGCTGGGTGGCGAGTTCACCAAGTTCGGCAGCACCGACCGTCCACACTTCGCCCAGTTCACCAAGCCCTGTGCCTACGGGTGCGGCGGCCGGAGCGGGGTCGGCGCCCGGTAGCACCTGTCCGCCGATCATCGGGGCGGTGCCGGGACTCCGGCGCCGCCCCTCGACGTGCCGCGCCTATCGCGGTACCAGCGGGATGTCGGGGTTGGGGCGGAGCGCGACCTTGACGGCGCCGGCCCGTGGGCCGGCCGACGCGGTACGCAGGGCGGCACGCCACTCGCCGAGCCCGAAGGTGTGTGTCACCAGCCCGTCCACGGCGTACGACGGATCGGCGAGCCACTCCACCACCTGCGACATGGTGGTCCGCCCGCCCAGCGCGGGTTCGGGGCCGGAGTTGACGGTGCCCTGGACGGTGAGCTGGCGGTTCCACACCAGCGACCAGTCGACCCGTTGCCTGCCGGCGCCGCCGACCAGCACGAGCATGCCGGTCGGCCGGAGCAGGTGCAGCCCCAGGTCGAGCGAGGCGGGCAGGGCGACACAGTCGAAGACGACGTCCACCCCCTGCTCGAGAATGGGGGTTCTGGTCAGCCGCGGGCGGATCACCCGGCCGCCCTGCAGCAGCGCGAGCGAATCGACGACCCGCGGCCCGGGTTCCAGGGCCCGGTCGGCGCCCGCCCGCACGGCCCGGTCCCGGCTGAAGGCACCCGGCCCGACCGCGGTGATGTCCAGATCTGGGTGGAGCCGGCGCAGGGCGGCGATCAGGAGCAGGCCGATGGTTCCCGGCCCGGTGACCACCGCCCGGTCGCCGCGCCGCCGCCAGTGCAGCGCCGCGTGCAGCGCGATGGAGGCGGGTTCGGACAGGACCGCCCGGTGTGACGGGATCGCGCCCAGGCGGTGCAGCTGCGACTCGTGCGCGACGACGTACTGGCCCCAGCCGCCGCCCAGCCCCGCATCGAATCCCAGCGTGGACGAGTGGCACCGGGATGCTCCGGGCTGGTCGAAGCGCTCGCAGACGTACGGAAAGCCTTCGCGACAGGATCGGCACGGCGGGAAACCGCGATGGACGCACGAGAGCACCGGATCGATCGCCACCCGGTCGCCCGCCGACACCGACGTGGTTCCGGGACCGGTCCGGTCCACGACGGCGACGATCTCGTGGCCGAGGATCTGCCGGCGGGCCGCGTAGAAGGCGCTGAGGACGCGCGACGACTTGGCGTGCGCGATGGCGGTGTCGCTGCCGCAGATGCCGGACAGCTCGGGACGCAGCAGCACCCACCCGGGCCCCTCGGGCAGGGCCGGCGTCGCCAGGTCGTCGCGCAGCGAGATCAGGCCCGACAACCTCAATCCCGCGCTCTTCCCGATGCCGCCGGGCAGGTGCTGCGCCGCCGCGGTGAGCAGGTAACGCGGTATGGACAGGTCGGTGAGAACCGCTCGCATCGTCATCCCCTCACGTCCCGCCGCCGGTGCGGTGGCCTGGTTCAGGGTTCACGCCGAGGACGGTGCGGCGCCAGCCCCGGCCGGAATCCGCCGACCGGGGCCGCCCCGCCGGGTCAGGTGCCCGTCTGCGCGGTGCTGGTAGCGGAGGCGTACACCGGTGCGCCGGCGAAGGTGTCCACCCAGTACTCGGCCGGAGTCGAACCGCCGCAGCCGTTGGTGCTGGTGAGTGACTTGGAGTGGTAGCTGCCGGGGTACGCGGCGGCCGCTCAGGCCAGCGGCAGCACGGCGCGCACCGGGGTCTCGCCGGCGAGGCCGCCGTCGTGAACGGCCTCCGCCAGGTCCCGGTCGCGGTAGGAGGTGGCCAGCGTGAGCCAGGTGAGGAACGGCCCGGAGCCGCCGCAGACCGCCGAGCCGCCGTCGCCGCCGCAGAGCACCGCCGGGTCGGTGGTGAACTCGGACCGGTACGGGTCGTCGCCGATGACGAGGCCGAACAGGTTCGGCTCCCGGGTGGTCGGCGCCTCGCCGGGTTCGCCGTCCGGATGGTCGTCGCCCCAGCGGAACAGGGTGGCGGCGCCGGCACCGCAGGCGTACTCCCACTCGTCGGGGGTCGGCGGCCGTAGCCCCTGGCGTGCCAGCCCGGCCATCAGCCAGGCGTGGCCGTACCCGTCGTCGTCATCGTCGTCGTCCGGCAGCAGCGTGTCGGCGTCGTCGGAGCGGACCGCGATGAGCCGGGCCGGCAGGGTGACCTCCCGCGGCGGCGACGTGGCCTCGGCCACGAACCGGTGCAGCGGCCCGGGCAGGTCGTACGCCGCGGCGGCCTCGGCGAATCCGGCGAGCTGGCGGGCGCTGGGAACCCACCGGTCGCTCGCGTGGCCGAGCCGCGCGGTGCCGCCCGGAACCAGGGCGTACGTGATGTCGTTCCGCTCGAACAGGGCGACCCGGCCGGACCGGCCGGCGTAGGCGTGCGGGCCGACCTCGAGCAGCCGGACGTCGGCACCGCGGGCGATGGCGGCGGCGGTGCGGGTGGCGGCTTCGTCGGACAGGTTCAGCCAGGCGGACAGGGTGAGGTCGGCATGGGACACCCGGCGATTATGCCCGTCGGGCCGGCACCTCGGAGGCACCCGGGAGCGATGATCGTCACTACCTGCGTTTGCGCCGGAGCGATAAGATCATCATCCCAGGTGGGAGGCCCTCTACGGCAGCGTGTCCGTCAGAGTTCGCCGTATCAGAGACGGTTGTGGGGGTGTCCAGGGTGTCCGACGGCCCTGTCGAGGAGACGCGCCGGGGGGCCGTGCTGCGCCATGCCGACGCGGGCGAGTGGGAAGAGGCCGGCGAACACGCCGGTCGCATCGCCGGCGGCGCCGGCACGCTGCCCGCCCGGGCGGCGTGGCCGGCGATCATGGTGCTCTACCTGCAGGGGCGGCTCGAGGCCGCCGAGTCGGTCCGGGCGCGGGTGGCGTCCACACCGGATCCGGCCGACGATGTCGCCGACCGCGCGCTGCTCGCGGCCTGGGCGGCCAGCGTCGCGTGGGCCCGCGGCGAGGTGTCCGCCTGCCGCCTGGCGGCGGACCGTGCCCTGTCCCTGGCGCGGCCCGGCAGCGAGCCGCGGGCGCTGGCGGCCGTGCACACGGTGCTCGCCCTGCTCGCCGCGGCGGAGGGGGACCGCCGGGGCAACGACCGGCACTACGCGCTGGCGCTGTCCGCCGCCGTGGCCGCCGGGGACCGGACGCAGCAGCTGCGGATCCGGGCCAACCGCGCCTCGCAGCGGCTGGAGGAGGGCGACCTCGCGGGCGCCCTGGCCGAGCTCGACGAGGCGCTCGGCCTCGACGCCGACGGCACCGAGCCCCATCCGGCCATGGTCGGCCTGGCCCAGCACAACCGGGCCGACCTGCTGCTGCGCAGCGGCCGGCTGCGCGCGGCGCGCGAGGGTTTCCGGGCCGCACGCACCACGCTGCAGCGCGCCGGCGCGGGCAGCGTGGCGTACCCGATGACCGGCCTCGGCGAGAGCTACGAGCTCTGCGGCGACCTGCCGCAGGCGCGCGCGGCGTACGAGGAGGCCGTGCTCGTGGCCGAGACCTGCGGAATCGCCCAGGCGCTGGTGCCGGCGCTGTGCGGTCTCGCCCGGGTCCTGGCCGCGACGGGTGACGCCGAGGCGGTGCCGACGGCGGCGCGGGCGGTCACCGCGTCCACCGGGCTGACCGAGGCGGCGGCACAGGTGGCCATGGGGTGGGCGGTGCTGAACGCGGAACCGGCGGCCGCCCGGGACCATGCCGAGAAGGCGATCGGCCTGGCCCGGACCGGCCGGAATCCCGCGGCCCTCGCCGACGGCCTCGAACTCGCCGCGATGACCCATCCGCCCGCCGCGGCCGACCCACTGCTGGTCGACGCGGCGAGGGTCGCCAAGGACATCGGCGATCCGGTCGCGGTGGCCCGGGTCGCGCTCGCCCGGGCGCGCAGGAGCACCGGCCGTTCCCCGGCGGCGTCCCGCATCATCGCCGAACACACGCTCCACGCGCTGGGCGTCGAGTCGATCACCGGCACCCGTTCGCTGGCGCCGTCGCTGCGGCCGCCGGAGTGCCCGGTCACCGTGCGGATGCTGGGCTCGTTCGCGGTCCTGCACCGCGGCGAATCGGTTCCCGCGGCGACCTGGCAGAGCCGCAAGGCACGCGACCTGCTCAAACTGCTGGTCGCCCGGCGCGGGCGCCCGATCAGCCGGGAGGCCATCGGCGAGGCGCTGTGGCCGGGCGAGAACGCGGTCGCCAACCGCCTGTCGATCACCCTGTCGATCCTGCGCACGGTCCTGGATCCCACGCGTTCCGTCCCGCCGGACCACTACGTCGTCACCGGCCCGGCCGGCGTCGCGTACGACCCGCACACGCTCTCGGTCGACGTCGACGTCTTCCTGCAGCTCGCCGCCGCCGGCACCGCCGCTCTCGGCTCCGGGCGCTTCGCCGAGGCCCGGGCGCTGCTCGAGGCGGCGGACGATGCGTACGCCGGCGCCGTACTTGACGACGAGCCGGACCTGGAGGCGGTGCGGCCGCTGCGCGACGAGGCGCGCACCATGTACCTGGCCGCGATGCGGGCCCTTGGTTCGGCCTGCGCGGAGGCGGGCGACACCGATGCCGCCGTGCGGGCCTGGCGGCGGCTGCTCGATCACGATCCGTACGACGAGGACGGCGCCCTGCGGATGGTCGACGTGCTGACCGACAGCGGGCGGCACGGCGAGGCCGCCCGCCGCTATCACACCTACGCCAAGCGCATGCGGGAACTGGGCGTCCCGCCGGCGCCGATGCAGGGGCGGGCCGGGCCGAAACTCAGCAGGACCGGCCGCTGATCAGCCGGCCGGCGTTGGGTCGGCCATCTTGGAAGGCGCTGAAAGTTTCGGTGCCATTCTCAGAGTCGATCGTAGGGACTTCTCGCGGATCGGTGCAGCTGAAGCGCGATCTGAAGACCTTCGACTAGCGGTCGCGGGTTCAACACGCATTGACAGACATCGAAGGCTCGCCTTAACCTGCGGTTCAGATTCCGGTTGTTCACCGGAACTTACGGTGAACTCTTGCCGCACGGAGGGGACGGAAGTATGTCCGAATTCGCGTTGCTCGGGGCCGAGGTGGTGGCCGTCACCGTGCTCGTGCTCGGGCTTTACTTTCCGCGGCACCGGCGCCGGGATCTGGTGGTGGCCTACTTCAGCGTCAACATCGGCGTGCTCGCCGTCGCCGACGCGCTGCGGACCAGCAACACCGGGACCGGCCTCGGCCTGGGGCTGGCGCTGTTCGGCGTGCTGTCCATCATCCGGCTGCGCTCCACCGAACTGGACCAGCACGAGGTCGCCTACTTCTTCTCGGCGCTCGCGCTCGGCCTGCTCGGCGCGCTCGACACCGCGTCGATCTGGCGCAACCTCGCCCTGATGGGACTGATCCTCGTCGTCATGGCGATCGTGGACAACCAGCGGCTCCTCGGCCGGTACCGGCAGCAGATCATCGTGCTCGACTGCGCAGTGACCGGCCAGGAGGAGCTGGTCGGCCGGCTCGAGGAGCTGCTCGACGCTCGCGTCCACTCCGCGCGGCTGCTGCGCATCGACCTGATCAACGACTCCACCGTGGTCGACGTCCGGTACGTCGGCTCGCCACGCAGGCCGGTCGCGCCGGTCAGCCCGGCCGCGTACGCGGCGCACCGGTGACCGCCGCCGTGGCGTTCCCCGCCCTGGCCGCGCTGCCCCGCATCGACCTGGCCGAACTGGACGAGCGGGCGGCCCTGCAGAGCCGGGTCGACCGCAAGTACATCGTGCCGGTGGGGGAGGCGGACTGGCTGCTGGAGCGGCTGGCGCCGCACGCCGCGGTGCTCGACATCGACGGGGTTCTGCACTTCACCTACGAGTCGCTCTACTTCGACACCCCCGATCTGAGCAGCTACCTGCGGACCGCGCACCGGCACCGCCGGCGCTTCAAGATCCGGACCCGGACGTACGTCGACTCCGGCTCCTGCTGGCTGGAGGTGAAGGTGCCGGGCCCGCGCGGTAGCACGGTCAAGTACCGGGTGCCGCACGAACTCGGGCAGCGGCATACCGTCGGCACCGGGCGCGCCTTCGTCGACGAGGTCTTCGGCCGGCACGGCCTGGCCGGCGGTGACCGTGCCGAGCTCACGCCCGTGCTGCGCACCGCCTACCTGCGTTTCACGCTGCTGCTGCCGGACACCGACAGCCGGGTCACCGTCGACACCGACCTGCGGTGGACCGCCGACGGCCGCGAGCTGCGGCTGCCGGGCACGGCGATCGTGGAAACCAAGACCGGCGCCGCCGCCTCGGGCGCCGACCGCCGGCTGTGGCGCCGGGGCCACCGGCCCGTCGCCATCTCCAAGTACGCCACCGGACTGGCCGCCCTGCGCACCGACCTGCCGGCGGCGCCCTGGCGCCGGGTGCTCAGGCGGCACTTCAGCGCTGTGAGAGAGGAACTGAATCATGGGTAGGCGTCTCAGGATCGTCCTCACCGCGATAGTCGCCCTCTGCGTCGTCGCCACGCTCTCGCGTACGGTGACGGCCGCGGGAGCGGCCCCGGCGGCTGCGGCCGACGACATCACGTTCTCCGTGCCCAGCGGCGCGTTCCAGGGCTCCGTCTCGGTGGCGATGAGCACCGCGATCAGCGGGGCCGAGATCCGGTACACCACGGACGGCCGGCCACCGGCCGCCGCCTCTGCGCTCTATCCCGGACGGGCCCTGAGCCTGACCGCCACCACCCAGCTGCGCGCGCAGGCGTTCGTGAACGGCGTTGCCACCGGCGCCGGCGGCACCGGGCTCTACGTGGCCCGCTCGTTCGACGCCCAGCACAACCTGCCGCTGCTGCTCATCGACGACTACGGCAGGGGCAAGCCGGGGCGCGACTTCGTCGACGCCGCCGCAATGGTCTTCGACACCGCGGCCGGTACCGCCTCGCTGTCGGCGGCGCCGGCCGTCGCCACCCGGGCCGGCATCCACCTGCGCGGCCAGTCGTCGGCCACCTTCGACAAGGCGCCGTACCGGCTGGAGTTCCGCGACAGCGCCGACGACGACGCGGACCATCCCGTGCTGGGGATGCCGGCCGACTCCGACTGGGTGCTGCGCGGGCCGTTCAGCGACAAGTCGCTGATCCGCGAGGCGCTGGTCTACGACCTCGGCCGGGAGATGGGCATGGTGGCGCCGCGCTACCGCTTCGTCGAGCTCTACCTCAACGTCGACTCCGCGCCGGTGGCCGCCGCCGACTACCAGGGTGTCTACATGCTCGTCGAGACCATCAAGAACAGTAAGGACCGGCTCGACCTCAAGCAGCTCAAGGAGGCCGACACCACCCTGCCCAAGATCACCGGTGGCTACATCTTCAAGTTCGAGTGGCTGGCGGCGGAGGAGCCCACCCTCACCTGTACGGGCGCGGCGGCAACCTGCTGGAACTTCCTCGAGGTCGAGGACCCGTCGCCGCTGAACGCCCAGCAGAAGTCGTGGCTGACGCAGTACCTGCAACAGTTCCACGACCTGTTGCACAGTTCCCGGTTCGCCGACCCGCAGACCGGCTACCGAAGCTGGATCGACGTCGGTTCCTGGGTCGACCTGATCATCCTCAACGAGTTCAGCCGCGAGATGGACTCATACCTGCGCAGCACCTATTTCTACAAGGACCGGGAAGGCCCGATTGTGGCCGGTCCGTTATGGGACTACGACCTGACCTTCGGCACCGGCGGCTTCTTCGGCAACGAGCAGACCGCCGGATGGCAGCACCAGCAGACCCGCTCGCCACAGGCCAACGACTGGTTCCAGATCCTGCTGACCGATCCCGCGCTCCAGCAGGACCTCAAGGCCCGCTGGCAGGCGCTGCGCCGCGGCCTGCTCTCCGATTCGGCGCTCGCCGCGCGCGTCGACGCGCTGAGCGCACCGCTGACCGCCGCGGCGCAGCGCAACTTCCAGCGGTGGCCCAACCTGACCACCCGGATGATCGGGCCGTTCGTCACCGACACCGCGGCGACCTGGGCGGGCCAGGTCCAGGTGATGCGCTCCTGGATGACCCGGCGCGCGGCCTGGCTCGACGGCACCGCCGCCTGGGGCGGCACCACCACGCCGCCGACCACTCCGCCGCCGACTACTCCGCCGCCGGCGACCACCGGCTGCACCGCGACCTACACGCAGGTCGGCCAGTGGGCGGGCGGCTTCCAGGGCGAGGTGCGGGTGACCGCCGGATCGGCGCGCATCAACGGCTGGACCGCAACCCTGACCTTCGCCAACGGGCAACGCGTCAGCCAGGGCTGGAACGCCGTCCTGTCCACCAGCGGCGCGACGGTGACGGCCCGCAACGAGACCTACAACGGGCCCCTCGCGCCGGCGGCGAGCACCACCTTCGGCTTCATCGGATCATGGACGGGCACCAACACACCCCCGGCGCTGACGTGTGCCGCCACCTGACCGCGCCGGTGCGCTCACTGCCACTTGATCGGTACGCAGTTGCCGGTCTTGTAGGTGCCGTCGCCGTCGGCCACGAGGCCGTGTTCGGAGTTCGCGACCCGGGCGCACACCTTCGGCGCGTTGCCGATGGCCTTGACGAAGGCCGGCTCACCCGTCCCGATCACCGAGGGCTGCTCGTCGTCGACGTACCAGACCCCCTGCTGGCCGGAGGGGGCCTGCTCGCCCATGATCTCGTCCGGCGGGTTGGTGCCGTCGCTGCCCCAGAAGTGCAGGTGCCATCCGCCGGAGGTGGAGGGCGGGGTGTCGCCGAACTCCGCGTCGTACTCGACGGTGAACTTGCCGCCGGAGACCTTCGCCGAGGTGAGACAGACCCAGCGCGGGTTGCTCTTGATCTTGTCCGTGCACTGCTCGTCGGCCGGGACCGTGGGGGTGTCGGCGCCCGCCACGGTGCGGTTGCCGTCGCCGTCACGGTCGCCCCTGGTCAGTGCCCAGCCCGCGACGCCGGCGGCGAGCAGCACGACCAGGGCGGCACCCGTCGCGATGAGGGCACCCCGGCGCCGCCGGGCCGGCGGCCTCGGCGCCGGTGAGGCCGGCGCGGAGGCGGGGGCCTGCGTGGCAGCGGCCGACACGAACGTCCTGGTCCGCGCGGGCTGGCCGGCCGGGCGGGCGGCGGGCGCCGGCACGCCCGCGGCGCCGACCACGGTCGCGGCGACGGCGGGGGGAGGCGACGGGTGCACGCGCGGCGCCGGCGCCACCGGTTCGGCGCGGTACGTCGCCGGCACCGGCCCGCCGGACGGGGCCGCCGCTGCCGCCGGCCTGGCGGCCGGGGGCCCGGACGGCGCGGGCCGCGCGGGCGGGACCGGCTGCGCCGGCCGGCCGGGCGGGGTGGCGGGCGCCGCCTGCCGGCGGGGCGGGGCCTGCGCGGGCGCGCCGCCCGCGGGCCCCGCCAGCTCGCCGCCGGCCAGCCAGGCCGCGCCGAGCGCGACCGAGTGCTTGGGGTGCGCGTCGACCACCACCGGGCGGCCCAGCTCCGAGCCCACGAGCTGGGCGACGATCGGCATCCGGGAGGAGCCGCCGACGAGCAGCACCGAGTGCACCTGCTCCGGCGTGCAGTCGGCCGACCGGAGGGCGCGTTGCAGCGCCTCGACGGACCCGTGCAGCGCCGGCCGGACCATCGCCTCGAACTCGGCCCGGGTGAGCCGGACCTCCGTGGACACGTCCGGCAACAGGACCGGGATGGTCGTGTCGGTGTCCGAGGACAGCGCCTCCTTGGCCTGCACGCACTCGTCCCGCAGCCGGGCGACGGCGTTGATCGCCGCGGTGTCGTCCTCGTCGAGCTCCTCGAGCTTGCCGTCGAGTGCCGTGCGGACGTGGTTGAAGACCGCGGCGTCGAAGTCGGTGCCGCCGAGCCGCTCGATGCCCTCCGGCTGACCCATGACCTCGAACCCGGTCGCGGTCTTGCGCAGCACCGCGGCGTCGAAGGTGCCGCCGCCCAGGTCGTAGACGGCCACGACCGTGCCCGGCTCGACGCGCTGCTGCTGGGTGTAGTTGACCGCCGCCGCCTCGGGCTCGGTCGTGTAGGTCACCGGCAGGTCGAGGTTGGCCATCCGCGCGGCCTGGCGCATGAGATCCATCTTGTACGGACCCCAGTTCGCTGGGTGCGTGATGCAGATCGCGGCGGGAGGGCCGCCTTCCCGGCGGGTCACCTCGTCGACCACCCACCGCAGCAGCCGCGACATCAGGGCCTCGGCGGACTGCGGCACGCCGCCGAGCAGGAACGGGGTGGTGTCGCCCAGCCGCCGCTTGAATTCGCGTGCCACCCGCTGCGGCTCGGAGAATCCCCGGCGGTGTGCCGCGTCGCCGGTCAGGAACGTCTCGTCCTGCCGCAGCAGCACCACCGACGGGATGGCCGCGCTCCGGTCGCCGAGCGAGACGGTCTCCGCCCGGCCGTCCCGCCAGATCGCCGCCGCCGTGAACGTGGTTCCGAGGTCAATTCCAAGCGCGTACATCGATGGATGCTCCGATTATGATCATCAATACAAGGCTCATCAGGTCGTCACACGGACGGCGGCGCGACCGTCGCGCCTACGCAGCCGGCACGGTCGCGGCTCATACGGTACTCACCGCAAGCTCATCGAAGCCGCCGCCGATCGGCGATCATGCCCTCGCAGGATCGGACGGCCACCCGCGCGGCGACCGCCATCTCCGCCGAGGTCAGGGGATTCTCGGCCCGGCGCTGCCAGCGGGCGAGCGCCGCGTCCGCCGCCGCGTCCAGCTCGGCGCCGGACGCGTCCGCCGGCAGCCGCAGCCGCTGGTGCACTGCGGCGCCGGCGCCGCCGATGAGCTGCTCCAGCTCGGCGACGACGTCGGGCTTGCCGGTAACCCAGCCGGAACGCAGGCTGGAGAGCACCCGCAGCTCGTTGAACGGGTGCGCCGAGGCGATGATCTCCTCCACCAGGCCGGCGATCCTCTCGCTGCCCGGCCGGGCGCACACGCGCGTCACCTCGGCCAGGGCGAGCAGCGCCGACCTGGACTTGAGCACATCCCGGCGCTCGAAGAACAGCGAGCCGAGCACCTCGCGCAGCTGCCCGAGTCCGCTGCGCTCGGTCAGTTCCCGGGCCAGCTCCGTGGCGGTGCCGCAGGTGCCGTGCCGCAGCAGGGCCGCGGACAGCCGCAGCCCGAACAGGCCGAAACGGCCCAGCAGCTCCTCCCGCTCGATCGAGGTCATGCCCAGCTCCGGCATGCTCTGCACGAACCGGTCGGCGGAGAGCAGCAGCTGCTCGGCCTGTGCCACCGGCAGCTCCGAGATCCGGCGCAACCGGGCGAACTCCACCTCGGTGAGGGTCGTCGCGGTCTCGGCGAGCAGGCCCGCCACGGGCACGACGGACTGCACCAGCCGCCGTACGCTCGCGGTCGTGCTCAGCCGGCCGGCGATGCGGCGCGCCGACGCCATCGCGTCGAGCCGGCCGACGGCGATCTCGTCGGCCCGGGACAGGACCCCGATGGCGTTGACCGGATTGGGCCGGGACACCTCGACATCGTGGAAGGCCCGCAGGAACTCGACGTCGTTGTTGTGCAGGTGGCGCATCAGGTAGATGACGGCGTCGGCGGGCGTCTCCTCGTCGTCGGGCACGAGCAGGTTCCACGAACGCAGCGAGGTCTTCTCGGACAGCGAGCCGATACCCGGGGTGTCGATCAACGTCACCGTCCGCAACGCCTGCGACGGCCAGCTGACCTGTAACTGCGCCACGTCGTCCACGCCGAGGTCGCCCAGGTCTATCTCGATGGCGCCGTCCTCACGGCTGAACCGGAGCTGCCGCGGCGGACCCTGGTAGGGCTGCGCCGTCACCCGATAGGTGTGCCCGTCCTGATACCAGGTGACGATGCGGGTGCACTCGCCCGCGTCGGTGGGCGCCAGCCGCTCGCCGACCAGGGCGTTGAGCAGCGTCGACTTCCCGGCCTTGATCCGGCCCGCGACGGCCACCCGCAGCGGCTCGTCGAGCCGGTCGCGCACGGCGGTCAGCCGCCGTTCGTACGGCGTACCGCGGTACACGTCGATGGCCTGGCCGAGCACACCCCGCGTGCGGTCGATCAGGCTCATGCCCTCGCCTTACCCGACCGCTGCCCGGGCATCCGGATCCAGATCAACTCGGACCCCACATCCTCACGTCGCTGCTTCCCGGTCTGCCTCGGTGCGCTCCGTCGCTTCCCGTGCACCGACCGTTGTCCGGCCTGGCAGACGCCCTGAGCATGCCACCCGGGAACAAGCCTCGCGGAGCGCGGGCCACCGGGGCAAGGCGCGGGCGGTCTGCTATCACTCGGCCGAACGGCCCCCCGGGTGCACCGCCGGCGGCCGAGCACCTTTCGGCCATCTGACAGCCTCGTGCCGGAAGCCGGGCCGACGGTACAGGCTCGGGGCAGGCGGTGACGGCTGTGCAAACTCCGCCGCCACCATCCGTAAACTGCCAGGTCGGCGCCGCGAGAGGGGGAGAACACGGGTGACTGTCGTGGTAGGGGTGGACGGCTCAGGGCGGACCCGCCGGCTCGGCGAGATCGCCGCGGCCGCCGGCCGGCCGGTCGTCCCCGTGATCTTCACGACGGTCGGCGAGCTGGAGACGCTCCTGGCGCACGCCCGCGCCGACGGCGCGATGGTCGTCGTCGACGACGCACACCGGCTGCCACCGGACGCGCTGCGGGCGCTGGCCGCCGCCGCCCGCGGTGGTACCCCGATGGCGATCGCCCGCCGCCCCACGATCGACGGGCCGGAACTGGCCGATCTGGACGAAGCGGTCGCCGCCGCCGGAACGGTCGAAACCCTCGGCCCGCTCGGCACCGACGCGCTCTCCGCGCTGATCGCCGCCGCGACCGGCCGCCCGGCGACGCCGGAACAGCTCGCCGCCGTGCACGCCGCCTCGGCCGGACTGGCCGCCGTGGCCGAGGCGGTGGCCGCCGCCCCGGACGGCACGCCGCCGGCCCTGGTCGCCCGGCTGCAACGGCGGCTCGCCGGTCCCGACCGCGACGCGGCGGAGCTGGCCGTGATCCTGGCGCTCGGGCTGGACCTCGACGACGACGTCGTCTGCGCGGCGGCCCGGCTCGAGCCGGCGCGGGCGGCGACGGCGACGCGCGCGCTGCGCGACCAGGGGCTGCTGACGCCCGACGGCGAACGGATGATCCCGGCGGTCGCCCGCGCGGTACTCGCCGACCTGTCGCCGCCGGAGCGCCGCCGGCTCCACGACACCGTTGCGGCGGCCCTGCTGGCCTCCGGCGCCGACCCGGTACGCGCCGCGGAGCAGCTGCGCGCGGCCCGAGCGCGTACCCCGGCGGCGGCCGACGTCTACCGGCGCGCCGCCGACCGGCTCCGCTTCGCCGCGCCCGACCGGGCACTGTCCTGGTACGACGAGGCGCTCAACGCCGGCGCCGACCCGGCCGCCGTGTCCGCCGGCCGGGCCGAGGCGGCCACCCTGCTCGGCCTGCCCGTCGACCTGGACGTGGCGACGTCATCGGAGTCCGAAACGGCCCGGCTCGCGCTGGTCGCCGGTGCCACCGCGGCACACGACGGCCGGGCCGGCCGGTCGGCCGAGGCGCTGCTGAGCATCGGTCCCCCCGGCCCGGTCCTGGCCGTCGCGGCGCTGATTGCCACCGGTCAACCGGAGGCGGCGCGCTCCGCGGCGACCGGTCAGGGCCCGCTGCCGTTGCGCCGCCTCGCCGAGGCGGCGCTGGCGATCGGCGGCCCCGCGACCGCCCTGCCGCTGCTGATCGAGGCGGCCGAGGCCTACGAACAGGCCCCGCCGGCGGTCACGCTTCCCGACCTGCCGCACGCGATCGGCGCGCTGGTCGCGGTCACCGCCGGCGACACACCGACCGCCGAGCACCTCCTCGAGCGGGCGCTGGACGCCGGGGCCGGTGGGCCCGTCGCCCAGAACCGGCACCGGCTGCTGCTGGCCTGGGCGCGGCTGCGGGCGGGGCGCTACGACACCGCCCTCGCCGAGCTCCAACGCCTGGCCGGCGCGCCGCTGCCGGGCCGCGACCGGCTGGCGTTCGCCTGCCTGACCGCCGGGATCGCGCGGCGCCGGGGCGACATCGCCCAGCTCCGTGCGGCGTGGGAGCTCGCCGAGCCGGTGCTCGCGCGGCGTGCGGTCGACCTGCTCCAGCTGGAGATGGTCGAGGAGCTGCTGGTCGCCGCCGCCCGGCTGCGCCACCACCGGCGGATCACGCCGATCCTCGACGACCTGGGTGCGATCGTCGACCGGCTGGGCCGGCCGGCCGCCTGGGCGGTGTCGCTCGGATGGATCCGGCTGCAGATCGCCGTCGTCGGCGAGGACCAGCCGGCGGCGGCCGCCGCGGCTAGCGACCTCGGCGGCCTCGAGCCGTCCGGCGCCCGCCAGCAGGCCCAATGCCGTGCCGCCGTCCGGTGGGCCGCCGCGCTCGCCGGCGAGGTACCCCCGGACGACGTGCTGGCGGACGCCGCCGAACTCGTCGCGGTCGAGCTGCCGTGGGAGTCTTCCCGGCTGCTCGGGCAGGCCGCGATCCGTACGAGTGACCCGTCGGCCGCGCGCCGGCTGCTGGAGCGGGCGCGGGAGCTGTCCCGCGCGGAGCCGGTCGCCGACGAGTCGCCCCAGGACGCGGGCCGGGGCGGCCTGTCCGACCGGGAGGTGGAGGTCGGCCGGCTGGTGCTGGCGGGCCGCACGCACCGCGAGATCGGATCGCAGCTCTACCTGTCCCCGAAGACGGTGGAACACCATGTGGCCCGGATCCGCGCCAAGCTCGGCGCCGGCAACCGGGCCGAGATGATCGCCGCGCTGCGCAGCCGCCTACCGGCGGAGCCCTAGCCGGCCGGGGCGCACCCCCTAACCCCCCGCGCCCGGAAGGGGGATAGCCCCGATGCCGGGCATGGGCTACAACCGGCAGGCTTGCACTTGTCCGACCACCGGGGCGGGCCTGAACACAGGAGATAAGTCATGGCCGCAATCGAAGTTACCCCGCTGATCATCGAGAACATCAAGGCGCTGTTCGACAAGGTGTTCAGCAGCGACGCGGAGACCGCGAAGTTCCTCGCCGACCCGGCCGGTGCCTTCGCCGCCAACGACATCGACGCCGAGACGCTCGGCGCGGTCGACATCAACCAGATCGTCTCGGAGGCCGCCTACGGCGGCTACGAGGGCGGCCCCGCGGGTGCCGCTGGTGGCGGCTACAGCGGCGGCGCCTACAGCGGCGGTGGCAGCGGCGCCTACAGCGGCGGTGGCAGCGGCGGCGGCTTCAGCGGCGGTGGCAGCGGCGGGGGCGGCGCGGCCGCCTCGGCGCCGGCCGCGCAGACAGTGCAGCAGGTCACCCAGGTCGCGCAGACCTTCACCACCCAGAACTTCGTCGACAACTCCCGCAACTTCATCGACAACTCGACCGACATCGACAACTCCACCGACATCGACAACTCGGTGGACGTCGACGTCGACGGCGCGGTCCTCGGCGACATCGACATCGACTCCACGAACGTCAACCAGACGGGCGACGGCAACGTCGGCACCACGGGCGACGGCGACGTCAACGCGGCCACCGGCGACGGCGCTGTGGCGCAGCAGGGCGACGGGGACCAGGTCGCCGCGGCCGGCGGCTCGGTGGCGGCGGGCGGCGACGCGATCGGCGTCACCGGCGACGACTCGTCGGTGGAAGTCGTCGGCGGCGACAAGGTCACCGCGGGCGACGGCGCCGTGATCGGCACCGGCGCCGGCGACGTGCTCGGCGCGACCGGGGACGGCGCGTTCGCCGGCAGCGCGGCCAATGGTGACGTGGTCGGCAACACCGGCGACAACGCGGTGACCGCGGGTGACGACATCACCGGTGCCGTCAACACCGGCATCAATTCCGGCGTCCAGGCCGGCGGCGACGCCGAGAAGGTGCTGGTGGGCGACAACTTCGGCATCGTCGGCGACGACGTGGACAAGGCCGTCGTCGGCAACGACAACCAGGCCGCCCAGTTCGACATCGACACCAGCGGCGCGGCCGGCGGCAACGCCAGTGGCACCGGTGGCGCCGGCGGCGTCGGCGGCGACGCCGACGCCGAGGGCGGGAACGGCGGCGGCGGAGCGGTCGGCGCGGGTGTCGGCGCGGGTGTCGGCGTCGGGCTCCGCGGCAGCGGCCAGGGTGTCGGCCAGGGCCAGGGCGGCGACGGCGGCAACGGCGGCGCGGGCGGCACCGCGGTCGGCGGCAGCGGCGCGGGTGGCAGCGGCGTCGGCGGCAACGCCAGCGGCGGCAACGGCGGCGAGGTCGGCCCGATCAACATCAACTTCGGTGGGGGCAGCCAGCAGAACGTCACCGACTCCGAGGTGAAGGACTCCTCGCTCTCCTCCGGCGGTGACGCGGCCACGACGCAGGACTCCTTCAACGACCAGTCGACGAACGACTCCTTCAACGACAAGTCGACGAACGACTCGTTCAACGACCAGTCCACGGATGACTCGTTCAACAACGAGGACTCGTTCAACAACGACGAGTCGTTCAACGACGTCAGGCCGGTCCTCAAGGCGGAGGACAGCCTCGACTCGGACCCGAGCCTCTGATCCTGACCCTCGGACCGGACCAACAGCGGATATCGGGCAGCGGCCGGATGAGAACAGCGGGCGTGGTGGGTCGGTGGACCTGCCACGCCCCGCTCGTGCCCGGCCGCCGGCCGGGCCGCTTCCGGTTCGCCGTAACCTACCGTGACGGGGAGGAACGACGTTGACCGCAAACACGGCACCACCTGAAGCCGACGGCACGCTGCGACGGGCGACCGAGATCGTCGACCTCGCGCTGCGCGCCTGCGAGGCGTACGACCGCGCGGATCTGCGCGGCCGGCTCACCGCGGTCCGCGAGACCCTGGCCGACCCGGTGGTGCACATCGTCGTCGTGGGTGAGTTCAAACAGGGCAAGAGCTCGCTAGTGAACGCGCTGGTCGGGACCAAGGTCTGCCCGGTGAACGACGACGTCGCCACCGCCCTGCCGACCTATGTCCGCTACGGCAAGGAACCGTCCGCCCAGGTGCTCCTCGACGAGGTGCCGCCCCGGCGCGAGTCGGTGCCCGTCGACCGGGTGCGGGAGTTCGTCCTGGAGCAGGACGCCGGCGGCGCGGTGGACGGTGTCACCGGCGTCGAGGTCCGGCTGCCGCGCCAGTTGCTCTCCAGCGGGCTCGTCATCGTCGACACCCCCGGCGTCGGCGGCCTCGGCTCGGTGCACTCGGCCGCCAGCCTGACCGCGGCGTCCATGGCCGACGCGCTGCTGTTCGTCACCGACGCGGCCCAGGAACTCACCCGCAGCGAGCTGGAGTTCCTGCGCCAGGCCCGCGAGGTGTGCTCGACGGCGGTGTGCGTGCTCACCAAGACCGACTTCTATCCCTACTGGCGCAAGATCAGGGACCTCAACGCCGGGCACCTGCGCGGCGCGGGGGAGCTGCCGATCATTCCCGTCTCGTCCGACCTCCGGCTGCGCGCCGTCGCCGCCGGCGACAAGGAACTCAACGTCGAGTCCGGTTTTCCGGACCTGGTCAAGTTCGTCTCCCAGCGGGTCTCCGGCGGGGCGGCCTCCCGGGCCGCCGCACAGGCGGGCGCGTCGGTGGTGGGGATCTGCGAGCAGATCGAGAGCCAGTTCGAGGCCGAGCGGGCCGCGCTCGCGGACCCGGCCGCCGCGGCCCGGGTGATGGACGACCTCGCCGGGTTGAAGAAGCGCGTGGAGGCGCTCAAGGCCGCCGCGGCGAAGTGGCAGCAGACCCTCGGCGACGGGATCGCCGATCTCAGCTCCGACATCGACCACGACCTTCGCGGCCGGATCCGCCGGCTGGTGGAGGAGGCCGACGCCGAGATCGAGGAGAACGACCCGGCCGACACCTGGGACGAGACCGAACGGTGGCTGCAGGCCCGGGTCTCCCATGAGCTGCTGGCCAACTACATGATGCTCCGGGACCGGGCGATCAGCCTCAGCGACGACGTGGGTACCCATTTCCAGGAGGCCGCGGGTCAGATCCTGCGCCAGGTCGCGATCGCCAACCCGGTGCCGCTGGCCGGCACCGCCCAGGTCGACCACAAGATCGAGCTGGCGAAGATGAAGGTCGGCAAGCAGGCGATGGTGGCGCTCAAGAGCGCCTACGGCGGTGCGCTCATGTTCACCATGCTCGGCACGCTCGCCGGCATCGCCCTCGGCCCGATCGGCGTCGGGATCGGCCTGGTGATGGGCCGCAAGGGCCTGCGCGAGGAGAAGAAGCGGCAACGCACGAACCGGCAGAATCAGGCCCGGAACGCGATCCGGCGCTACTGCGACGAGGTCACCTTCGTGATGACCAAGGATTCCCGGGACACCCTGCGCCGGATCCAGCGTCAGCTCCGTGACCACTACAGCGGGCTGGCCGACGAGTTGGCCCGGTCCAACGCAAAGGCGCTGACCGCCGCGTCGGAGGCGGCCAAGCGCACCACGGCCGAGCGCGAGAGCCGGCTGCGCGACCTGACCGCCGAACTGGACCGCCTGCGGCAGCTGCGGGAGCACGCGGCGGCGATCGTCACCTGACCCGGCACATCGCTGGGTGACCCGGCCGGCCGGTCCATGACCTGGCCGGCCGGTTCTTGGCGTGGCCTGGTTGTGATCCGCTCGGCCGGAGGGCCGGTGCCGGCCTCAGTCGCCGTCGATGTCGTCGATCTCCGGGGCGTCGTCGGGCAGCGAGGGCGTCGCCCACAGCTCGGCGGCCGGCGACGGCACGTCCTGGAGCTCCGGCAGATCGTGCGGATCGGCGTACCCGGCCGCCTCCGGCGCCACGGCACCGGGCCCGGCGTCCTCGACCGGCGTGGCGGCGGCGCCGTGGCCGTGGCCGAACGCCGTGTCCAGCGGCGCCCACCCGGGCTCCGCGGGCTCGTCGACGTCGTCCGGCGGCTGCGCCGCGTCGGCGCCGCCGGCCTCGAAGGGCGGATCGATCTCCGGCGCGGCCAGGGCCGAAGCCTCGCCGAACCCCGCCGAGGGGGCGGTGGCGAGAAGGTCGGGCAGCCGGCCGATCTCGCCCGCCCCGGCGTCGCCCTCGGCGATCGGACCGTGCGCCATGACGAACGGGGCGAGATGCTCGGCGACCTCGGCCGGGGCGGTGTCGGCGAAGCTGATCACGGCCTCGGCGAGGAGTTCCTCCGGGAGGTCCGGGTGCCCGCCGGCGTGCAGCACGGCGGCGAGATCACCCGAGGTTCCGGCGTCGCCGGTCAACCCCGCGATGATCTCGTGAAGGGATCGCGCCGGTGCCATGCCACTACTGTAGGAAAAGCCTCACCTGCACCGGCAGGGGGACATCCCCTGATCGCCCCCTAACGTTGGTTCCGCGGCATTCCACCGCCGGCACCAGCCGTATCCCGGCGGCACACCCGGCCCTTGCGCAGCGCGCCGCCCGGTACGACAAAAATTGCTCAAAGGTCGGCACTCCGACACAAACCCGTAAACCTTCTCACGTACCGTCGCGGCACGTGGTAATCGACGTGCTGTTACTGACCGTGCCCGCCCTGCTACTGCTGTACTTCGGGTTCTTCGCTGTATTCAACTACGCCTACGCGTTCGCCGCCCTGTCCCGGCGGCGCCCACCCACCGTGAATCCCGCCGCCGACCTCCAGGTCGCGGTCGTCGTCGTGTCGTTCAACGAGCGCGAGGTCATCGCCGACACCGTTGCGGCGTGTGAGCGGCTGTCGTACCGGAACAAGACCATCATCGTCGGCGACGACTCGAAGGACCCGGAGACGATCGCGATCCTGCGCAGGCTGGCCACCGAACGCGGCTGCGTCCGCCGGGAGGACGCCCGGTACGCCGGCACGGACGTCGAGCTGTGGGAGTCCGACGGCTTCGTGGTGTTCCACCGCGCGGACAACGTCGGATTCAAGGCGGGCAACCTGAAGACCCTCGAGGGCTATCTCCAGGAGCGCGGCTTCACCCACATGTACCTGCTGGACGCGGACTGGCGCCCGCAGGCCGACGCGATCGAGCGCTGCCTGGAGACGATCGAGGTCGATCCGGGCATCGGATACGTGCAGACCAAGCGCCTGTACCACTTCGGCCGCACCGACCACTTCCAGCGCTGCCTCGCCATCAACGAGGAGTCCTGCTACCTGTCCGACCTGCCCGGACGGCAACGCCTGGGCCACATGATCCTGTTCTCGGGCTGCTGCGCCATGTTCAATCTGAGAGCGCTCTACGAGGTGGGTGGCTTCCACGCCGGGCATCTCACCGAGGACATCGACCTGTCGAACCGGTTCTACCTGGCCGGCTACCGGGGGGTATACCTGGAGGACGTCACGAACGTCGGCGAGGTGCCGCCGAACTACAAGGCCTTCCGCCGCCAGCAGGAGCGATGGGCGATCGGCTCCGCCCGTACGTTCAAGGAGTACTTCCTGCCCGTCCTGCGGTCCGGGCTGGGCCTGCGCACCAAGCTGAGCCTGCTGCGCCAGAACGGCTACTACACCGCCGCCCTGGGCATCGAGCTGTCCGCGGTGTGGAGCCTGATGATGGTCGCGCTCGTCACCGTCGGCACCGCGGCGGGCCGGGCCGCCCCCGAGCCCGCGGTGCTGCGCATCGTCGGGTACGTCCTGCCGCCGGCGATGCTGCTGACGTTGTTCAGCGGCGTCGTGCCGCTGCTGGTGACCGTGATGAAGAAACGCGAGTGGGCGAGCCTGGCCTACCTCCCCGCCGCCTGCTGGATCGCCCTGTCCGTGGTGCACACCTATGCGATCGCGAACATCAAGGGCTTCCGGGACCTGGCTCAGACCTGGTTCGTCACGCCGAAGACCAACCGCAGGAAGGGTTCGGTGGCGGTCAAGGCCGCGCGGCGCATCCGGGCGCTCAACCTGATGACGCTGCTGGCGCTCACCGCAACGTATCTGAGCGTCTATCGCCACGCGCCGGGATCGGCGGCGGTGGTGATGGTCGGGGTGTACGCGCTGCTGTGGATCCCGTCCATGGTCATCGCGTCGGTCAAGAGCTGACGGCGCGGGCCCCGGCGACGTGCTCGCCGGGGCCCGCGTTGCCCGTTCCTAGCGGTTCTCCGGCCCGACCAGGCCGAGATAGGCCAGCTTCTCCCGGATGATCTCCGGCGTGAACGGCTTGAGGACGTACTCGTGCGCGCCCGCCGCGAGCGCGCGCACCATCTGACTGTGTTCGGCCTCGGTCGTCACCATCATCATGCACATGTCCCGCAGCGGTGGAATCTTGCGGATGTGGCGGATCAGCTCGAGGCCGTCCATCACCGGCATGTTCCAGTCGATCAGCGCGACGTCCGGCACCGTGGGGATCTCCACCAGCAGGTCCAGTGCCTCCCGCCCGTTGGCGGCCTCGTAGGACGCGAAACCAAGCCCGCCCACGATGCGCTGCAAGATGTGGCGCATCGTGCTCGAGTCGTCGACCACCAGAGCCAGCATTCAAACGCCTTTCGGAGGGGGGTGAGCAACCGGATCCAATCGGCCGGCGCGACGACCTCTTGAGCAGATCGCACGACAATCCGGCGCACCGGGCACCCGAAAGAGGGTGGGGATCGTCACAACCGTCAATCCTGCGCGCTCCGTTGAGTGAGTCTTCGCGGCTACGGACGGCTGCGAGGCGGGGTCCGCCTCCCTGACCGTGTTCCGGCTTCCCCGACGGTATGTCCGGCCGCCGGGGCGCCGGTCGCCAAGAGTGATACCGAGGGCCCCTGACCATGGGTTTCGCCGGATCTTCCGGCGGAGAGCGGCCGGCTCCGCCGAGTGCCTTTACCCCGGCGGCCCGATAGGCTGGGTGTCTGTGGTCGATGCCCCGATCGCATCGACGAGCCCAGCGTCAAGAAGCGGCGCAGGTCCCGGACGGTTCCGGCCCGTGGGTGGGAAGTCCTGCAGTGGCCTGCGCATGACCTCGGATTCGGTGCGGATCTTCGGCTGTCGCGCCCGTTCAAGGGACCAACCCGGTGGAAGCACAGCAGCCCTTCGACCCGATCAACGCGTTCGCGGAGCTCGGCCGGATCAACCTCAACGAGACCGACCTCGACGGCGTCCTGCACAAGGTCGCCGAACTGTCCAAGCGCACCGTCGCCGGCGTGGACGAGGCGTCGGTGACCCTGATAAGAGGTAAGAACACGCACACCGCGGCGTTCACCGGGAGCCTCGCGTTGAGCCTGGACGAACGGCAGTACGAAGGCGGCGGCGGCCCCTGCCTGCAGGCGGCGGCGACCACCGCCACCCTGTCGTTGCCCGACCTGACCCAGGAAGAACGCTGGCCGAACTACGTCCGGCACGCGATCAATGCGGGGATCCTCAGTTCGCTCTCGGTCGGCCTGCCCGTCCACGACAACGTCGCAGGGGCGCTGAACCTCTACTCCAGGAAGCCCGACGCCTTCGACGATGACGCCGTGGTGCTGGCGCAGACGTTCTCCGGTTACGCGGCGGTCGCGCTCGCCAACGCGCACATCTTCGACGCGACGGTGACGCTGGCACAGCAGATGCAGGCCGCGATGGAGCACCGCGCCGTCATCGAACAGGCCAAGGGCATCGTCATGGCGGGTCGGCGCTGCGGCCCGGACGAGGCCTTCGTGATCCTGAGCCGGCTGTCGCAGGACAGCAACCGCAAACTCCGTGACGTCGCCCGCGCACTGGTCGCGCAGACAAATGAACAAGCCCGTGGTGAATAAGTGTGCCCTTCTCGCGGAGAACTGGTCCGAGGGTCGCGGTCTCCGTATGCTGGACGTGGGTCAAGCCGCTGTGCCCGCCGGATCCCAGATTTGATTGAGGTGGGTGGATGCGGTATTTCCGAATGCGATCGTTTGCGGCCGGACGTTGCCCGCATATCACCCGAGGACATTCGTGCCCCCGGGGCAGTGCTGACCGCCCGCTGCCGGCCGCCGGAAGCGCCCTGCGGATCAAGCGGGTCCGGCGTGGTCCCATCCTCGTGGTCGAGGTTGCCGGCGACGTCGACGCCGAAACGGCGCCCACGTTGTTCGCAGCCCTGGCCGCGGCGATCGACGTCACGCCACGCGTCTGTTGCGATCTGCGTGGCGTCGACTTCTTCGGAGCCGACGGCGCGAATGTTCTCGCCACCGCGCATATTCAGGCCGCTCATGCCCGCGGCGCATTCTCCGTGCGTGGCGTGCACGGGTTCGCGGCGCGGGTTCTGGATCTCACCGGACTGAGCGGGATTCTCCGAATGGAAGATTGATCGTTTGCGGTCGTCCCAGGTCGTCGGCTGTGCGCCGCAACGGTGCGCCGGATGCCGACATCACCGGCGTCCTCGCAGCCGCAACACCGGTCGACTGTGGTGAGCCGCCTCGCTTGATCCAAGAGGACTCGGCTCAACCCCGCCGAGTAGCATGACCATCCTGCGGCCGGCCATCGGAATCATCGGCTGGTGCACCAGCGTCAAGCAGCGGCGCGGGTCCGTGAGTGACAGCCACTCCCGGGCAGTAAGACGCCCATACCCGCACGGTCGCCTTTCGGTGGCGGTGCGCCCGCTGCAGGGAACTGACGTTGACGGACCAGCCGGCGGAATCCCTCCGCACGTTTGCGGAAATCGGCCAGATCAGATTCAGCGAAACCGATTTGAACGGCGTTTTCGAACGGGTGGCCGAGCTTACGCGGCGGAGCCTGCCCGGCGCCGACGCGGCGGCGGTCACCATTATCAGTGAATTCGTCTCGCATACGGTCGCCACCGGCGCTCATGCTCAGCGCCTCGAGGAATGGCAGCACGAGCGACGCGAAGGACCATCCGTCGATGCGGCCGCCGGCGACCTGCCCGTGGTCGTCGCCGACGCGGCCGCCGATCCCCGCTGGGTCGACTGGGCGGCTTGTGCCGCCGCCGCCGGAGTGCGCGCCGCCCTGTCGGTCGGCCTGCCCATGCACGATTCGATAAGTGGTGCGCTCACCGTCTACAGCGAGACACCCAGCGCCTTCGAAGGGGAGAGCGTCGCTCTAGCTCAGAGGCTCGCCGGTTATGCCGCCGTCGCGCTGGCCAATGCCCACCTGTACGACACCACCGTCAGCCTCGTCGAACATCTGCGCAGGGCGATGGAACACCGGGCCGTCATCGAGCAGGCCAAGGGCATCATCATGGGCGAACGCCGGTGCACCGCCGACGAGGCCTTCGCGATCCTGACCAGGATTTCCCAGGACAGCAACCGCAAACTCCGCGACGTCGCCTCCGCGCTCGTCGCCAAGGCGGCCGGGCACGACGAATAACCGGCCCGAAAGTCCCCCGGCGTTCGGGTCCGTTCCAGCAACCGTTGGCTAGGGTCGGGTACATCGGTCAAGCAGAGCGCCGAGACCCCGAGTGCGGCAACCGTCTCGCGACCGGGATCCGGCGCCATCGACCGCGGGGCCGCAGTCCTCAAGCGAGCGTTTCCGCCGTGGAGCCACGGCAGACAGCGCCACGGCGCTCGCTTACCCGGAGGACCCTCATGCGCACCGCATCCGCGCAGCCGACGACCGTCGCGGCGACGAGCAGGGACGAACACGCCGTCGAGCTCGTCGTCGCGTACGCCGCATCGCCCGTCACCCATCCGGCCCGGCCGGACCTTCGTCGCCGGTCCATCGAGGCCTGGACACCCATGGCGGACCGCCTCGCCCGCCGCTACGCCGGGCGGGGCGAGCCCTTCGAGGACCTCCGGCAGACCGCCGCCGTCGGCCTGATCAAGGCCGTCGACCGGTTCGATCCCCGCAGCGGCAACGACTTCGTCGCCTATGCGGTGCCCACCGTCCTGGGCGAGATCCGACGGCACTTCCGGGACCGGGCCTGGACCGTGCGGGTACCACGCCGGATTCAGGAGCTGTGGCTGGCGATCAGCGTGGCGAACGGCGTGTGGCAGGCGCGGTTCGGGCGCATGCCGACGGTCGCCGACCTCGCGGCGTACCTGAGGGTCTCGGACGAGGAGATCATCGAGGGCCTCGAGGGATCCCGGGCCTACCGGGCGAGGTCCCTGTCGGCGCCGGTCGGTCCGGAAGGATCGTGCGAACTCGTCGACACGCTCGGCGTGCCGGAGCGCGGCTACGCGCTCGCGGAACTGGGCGTCGATCTCGGACCCGCCATGGCGGCACTCACGGAGCGCGAGCGGCGCGTCATTTCGCTGCGCTTCTACGGCAACCACACGCTGGCCCAGATCGCCGAGCGCATCGGTGTCTCCCCGATGCACGCCTCCCGGCTGCTCGCCACCAGCCTGGCCAAGCTGCGCCGGCGCCTGGTGTCCTGGGAGGGCGGTCCGGCGGAGTGCCGGCCGGCCGCCGGAAACGTCTGGCCATGAGGCCCGCGGACCGCCTCACGACGCTCGGTACGCCGTGGTCGGGTCGCTCTCCCGGGTGATGGCCGAGGCCGTGGCCGGGGGCTAGGCTCGTCGGGAGCCTTCAGCAGTGAGGGGATCATGCCCACACACTGTGCTGGAGGCTCACATGTGCGATGAACGCATGCTCGACAACGAACAGCCGGATTCGTCGTCGCTGTTCATCACCGTCGACCGCGGTGATGACCGGAGCGTGCAGACCATCATCGTGGTCGGCGAGATCGATGCGCTCAACGCCGGCCAGCTGCACAAGGCGGTCCTCGGCGTGCTGCGCCAGTACCGCCCCAGCCGCATCGAGATCAACATGTTCAGCGTGGGCTTCCTCGACTCCGCCGGAATCAGAATCCTGTTGCTGTGCCACGCCGATGCCCGGCTCGTGGACTGCGAGTTGAGGCTGACCGACACCCATCCCATGGCGCACCGCATTCTGCAGATCACCGGTCTTGCCGATCACTTCGGCCTCACCGAAGGGCAGGTCCCCGGAGGCCGCTGATCCCGCCGGCGGCCGGGCAGCGGCGGGGAGGGCGGGAATGCACGGATGCCCAGGGCCGACTACTTGACCTCGGGCACCCGCGGGACCGCCCGGCACGGGCTGAGCAGTTTCCGACAATCTGTATAGCCGTGGCGTGCGCTGAACCGCCAACAGATCATCCCGCGGACTACGTCCGCCGCGAAGGCGATGCGTATGGTGGACAAATAGCCCACCCGGCGCGCATCCCGGGTGCAGCCTCATTTCCAGGAGGTGGTCCGGCATGACCGCCGGCACCGTGTATTCCGGCCCGCACTGGCAGCGGTATGCCACCACCGACACGGATCAGGCGCACGCCTTCATCCGGCGTTCCCTGATCGACGTCAACGTGCGGTTCTCCGGCGAGGGCCCCGACGGAGCAGGCCTGCGCACCGTCTTCACCCAACTCGACGACGTCGGCGTGAACCGGATGCACTACTCGGCGCGAACTCAACTCCAGACGGCGCCCGCCGGAGATCTGATCGTCACTCACATGATGAGCGGGCGCTACGCCGCCGCCCGAGGCAAGGACGAATACCTGCTGCGGCCGGGTGATGTGGTTCTGATCCTGCCGGACCACGCCGTGGAGGTCGACTTCACCGACATCGACACGTTCAACGTCCGGCTCCCCCGTGGGCTGCTCGAAGAAGTCGCAAGCGCACAGACCGGTATCAGCGGTGCGGACCTGCGCTTCGACAGCCCTCGGCCGGTCTCCGCACGGCTGGGCCGCCACTGGATTCAGACCGTCTCCTACCTCACCCGCACCGTGCTGTCCGACCGCGCCCTCATGGCGAACCCGCTGATCGCCGGGCAGGCACGCCATCTACTCGCCTCGACAGCGCTGGCGGTGTTCCCCAACACCGGCCTCGACGCCCAGCTGCGGCACCCGGGCGAGGTCACGTCGCAGGCGTTGCGCCGGGCGATGGCCTACGTCGAGGAGAACACCGACCGGGCGCTCACGGTGGCGGAGATGGCCACCGCGGCCGGCGTGCGCCCCCGCGCGCTGCAACTCGCTTTCCGCCGCCACCGCGACACCACGCCGACGCAGTACGCCCGCCGGGTCCGCATGGAGCGAGCGCACCGCGACCTGCAGGCCTCGGACCCGACCACCGGCGCCACCGTCGCGATGATCGCCACCCGATGGGGCTTCACCCACCTCGGGCGGTTCAGCACCGACTACCGCGCCGTGTACGGCACCAGCCCCAGCCACACCCTGCGCACCTGACCACTTCTGGCATCGTTGCCCCGTGCCCGACGATGCCTGGTCCGACCGCGTGGCCCGCCACACCGCACTGTCCGAAAGGCTGGCGGCGCTTCGTGATTCCGAGGTCGCAGAGTTGCTCGCCGGGGCCACGTCGTCCACCGCGGGCATCGGCGGAACGACGCTGACGGTCCAGGTGGACGGCCTGCCGGTGTTCGTGAAGAGCGTGCCCCTGACCGACCTGGAACGGCGCGCGGAGAACGTCGGCTCGACGGCGAACCTCTTCCGGCTTCCCGTGTTCTACCAGTACGGCATCGGCTCCACCGGCTTCGGTGCGTGGCGGGAGGTCGCCGTGCACGCCATGACGACCCGCTGGGTGCTGGAGGATCGCTTCGAAGGCTTTCCGCTCCTGCATCACTGGCGCGTGCTGCCGCAGCAGCCGCGCCCGATGCGGAACAGCGAGCTGGAACGCTGGGTGACTCACTGGGACGGCGCCGAGGAGGTCCGCGGCCGGCTGCAGGCGATCAGCGCGGCCTCGGCCGCCGTGGTCCTGTTCATGGAGCACATCCCGTACACGGTGGACGGCTGGCTGACCATGCGGACCGCCGCCGGGGGCGAGGCCGCCGAGTCCGCGTACGCCTTCGTCGATGACGCCCTGCGAACCGGCGTGAATTTCCTTGAGTCGCAGGGGCTCCTGCACTTCGACGCGCACTTCCGCAACCTGCTGACCGACGGCCGTCGCCTCTACTTCGCGGACTTCGGCCTGGCCGTCCATGCGCGGTTCGACCTGAGCGCCGAGGAGGCCGCCTTCGTCCGGCGGCACCGGAGCTACGACCGCTGCTACACGGCCACCCACCTGACCGTCTGGCTGGTGAGCAACCTGCTGAAGGTCCCCTGGAGTGACTGCCCCGCCTACCTCCAGAGGCACGCCCGGAACCCGGGAGCCATCGCGGCCTCGGCGACCGCCGATCGCATCGTGGCGCGGCACACGCCGGTCGCGGTCGTCATGGAACAGTTCTTCGACGCCGTCGTCAACGTCAGCAAACGCACGCCGTTCCCCGCCGAGGACCTCGGCAGGACACTCGGCTGACGGAGTTGCGGGCCTTCAGCGTGGCCCCGCCGGTCAGGAGACGGGCATGACGGTCGGCTCGACGTGGTGGCCGTACCAGACCGTCGTCGCCGCGGTCTATGTCGTCGCCACGAGCGGCCTGAGCGCGGCGCCCACCTGGGTGACGACGCCGGGCCGGTGGCCGTTTCGGATCAGGTTGATGGTGATTCCGTCGATCCCGGCGCTCAGCACCCGCTCGTGCAGCTGCTCGGCGACCTGTTCCGGCGTGCCGAGGAAGGCCCGGTTGCGGCGGTCCTCGGGCACGGTCTCGCCGAGCTCCTTCACCTCCTGCTCGGTCTCGCCGACGAGGCCCATGCTCAGATAGCTGGTCGCCAGCGTGGCGGGGTCCCGGCCGATCTCCTCGCAGCGCTGCCGCAGCACGGCGACCTTGCGCGGCAGCTCCGTGACGTCGCAGATGATGTTCATGTGGTCGGCGAAGCGCGCGGCGAGCCGGAACGTCTTCTGCTCGCCGCTGCCGCCCAGCATGATCGGCACGGTCGGGCGCAGCCGCGGATTGTTCATGGCGCCGCGCGCCGAGTACCACTTGCCGTCGAGCGTCGCCTGCTCTCCCTTCAGCATCGGCGCGATGATGTTCAGCGCCTCCTCGAGCCGCTCGAAGCGCTGCCCGAAGCTGCCGAACTCGAAGCCGTAGTCGTGGTGTTCCCGCTCGAACCAGCCGGCGCCGATCCCGAGGATCGCCCTGCCCTTCGAGACCACGTCGAGGGTGGTCACGGTCTTCGCCAAAAGGGCGGGATTGCGGTACGTGTTCCCGGTGACCAGCGCGGACAACTGGATCGTCGACGTGACCGACGCCAGCGCGCCGAGCGTCGTGTACGCCTCGAGCATCGCGTTCTCCGGCGCGCCGATGCCCGGCAGCTGATAGAAGTGGTCCATCACCAGCACGGTGTCGAACCCTGCGGCCTCGGCCTCCCGGGCCTGCGCGGCGACGGTGTCGAAGAGGTTCTCGACCTCGACGCCGGGATAGGTGAAGTTCGGAATCTGGTACCCGAGCCGGATACTCACAGTGCCTCCGTCATGTAAGAGGGCTATCACTTGCTAATGTAAGAGGTAACTTACACGGCGGCAAGCGGGGAGGTGGGGATGTCGGCGGACCGGAGCTACCACCACGGCGATCTCCGCGCGGCGCTGATCGAAACCAGTTTCACCCTGCTCGCCGAGCACGGCCTCGAGCGCTTCTCGGTCGCCGCGGTCGCACGCCGGCTGGGAGTCAGCTCGGCCGCGCCGTACCGGCACTTCCCGGACCGCTCCCATCTGCTCGGCGCGGTCTCGGCCGCGGCCGCCCGCGACCTGCGCGCCGAGATCGTCGCCGCCGCCGATGCGGCGGGCCTCGATCCGGCCGACCGCCTGGCCGCGGCGGCCGGCGCCTACGTCCGGTACGTCGCCCGTACCGGTGCCGGCATCCACGTCATCTACGCCGCCGAGCTGTACAACCTCGCGGACGACGCCCGCCGCGAGCAGAGCCGCGCGCTGATGACCACGCTGCTGGACCTGGCCGCGGCGACCGGCCCCCGGTCGTACGAGGCGGCCGTCCTGCTGATCGAGGCGGCCCTCGCCGTCGCACACGGCTACGCCTCGCTGTACGCGCAGGGCTTCTTCGCCCGCAATTCCGGCACCGTCGAAGACGCCGCCGCCCGGGCCTGCGTGGCGGCCCGGACCCTGATCGCCCCGTCCGGGCGGTGAGCGCCGTCGTGATCGGGCTGTCGGGCGGGCGGGTGAGGTCGGAAGTACGACACCCGGCGATCGGGTGGGATTTGCAAGATCGACATCCCAGACATTGTCGTTCGTCATTCTGCTGCCAGTCGCCGTTTTTTCCCGAATATGTGCCCCAGACCCCGCCGACTGGAATCCTGCTGCAACAATGGCGGCCCGTTGCGTGGGGAAGGGGGCGGCCGGGGTGCAGTCGATGATCGGCCGGGAGGCCGAGTGGCGCACGGTCACCGAGGCGCTGCAGTCCCTCGGGGACGGCTCCCAGGTGATCGAGGTCGTCGGCGAACCCGGCATCGGCAAGACCCGCCTGCTCGCCGAGCTGGCCGGCCACGCCCGGGAGAACAAGCTGGTGACCCTGACCGGGCGGGCCACCGAGTTCGAGTCCGAGATGCCGTTCGCCCTGCTGACCGAGGCGTTGGACGATCACGTACGGCTGCACGGCGAGACCCTGCGTGCCAGGCTGCCCGGCGATGACGTGTGGCGGCTCGGCGAGATCCTCGACGGCCTGCGCGCCGGACCACCGGCGCCGCAGGCGTCGCCCGGCGGAGCGGCCGAGCGTTACCGGTCGCTGCGGGCGCTGCGCCGCCTGCTCGAGACCATCGCCGAGCCGGACGGGCTGGTGCTGATCCTCGATGACGTGCACTGGTGCGATCCGGCCACCACGGACCTCATCGATTACCTGCTGCGCCGCCCGCCCGCCGGTCCGATTGTGCTGGCGCTCGCCTACCGGCCCGCGCAGGCGCCGGCCCGGCTGGCCGCCGCGCTCGCCGCGGGGCACACCAGCCGGCTCCACCACCGGCTGGCGCTGGCGCCGTTGCCGGAGGCGGACGTGACGCGCCTGCTCGGGCCCGGTGTCGACACCCGCGACACCGCGTACCTGTATCGCCTCAGCGGCGGAAACCCGCTGTACCTGGACGCGCTGCGCCGCTGCGGCACCACGGCGCTCGGCGCCGCCCGTACCCAGGACGACCTCGACCCCGCCCTGGCGGCCCTGCCCGCGGAGGTGCGGGCCGCGCTCGGCGCGGAGTGGGAGTCCGTCGGGCCGGACAGCCGCCTGCTGGCCTCGGCCGCTGCCGTCGGCGGCGACGAGAGCGAGCCGGCCCTGCTCGCCGAGGTCGCCGAGCTGCCGCCGCCGGCCGTGCTGCGCTGCCTCGACGAGCTGGTGGCCCGCGACCTCGTCCAGGTGGTGGCCGGCACCGGCCGGTTCCGTTTCCGGCATCCGCTCGTGCGGCACGTCGTGTACGCGTCGGCCGCCGCCGGGTGGCGGCTCGGCGCTCACGCGCGGGCCGCGGCGTACCTGGAACGGGTCGGTGCGCCGCCGCGCGCCCGGGCGCACCATGTCGCCCGGTCGGCGGCGATCGGTGACACCGGCGCGGCGGTCACCCTGGTCTCGGCCGCCCGGGCGGTCGGCGCGCAGGCGCCCGCCACCGCGGCCGAATGGCTGCGGACCGCCCTGCGCCTGCTGCCCGGCGACACCACCGGTGCCGGCCTGCCGCCCCGCGCCGAACTGCTCTCCTACCTGGCCGAACGGCATGCGGCGAGCGGAAATCTCGCCGAGGCGCGGGAGGCCATGGGTGCCGTCCTCGACGACCAGCTGCCGGCCGGGCATCCCGCCCGATTGGCCGCCGTCGCGTACACCGGCGTGCTGATCCGGCTGCTCGGCCGGCACGCGGAGGCGCAGGCGCTGCTCACCGCGGAGCTCGACCACCGGCCCGACGCGGACAACTCGGATGTGCTGCTGCAGATCGCCACCTACGCCCTGATGCGCGGCCGGCTCGGCGAGGCCGACGAACGCCTGTGCCAGGTCATCGCGCGCGCACCGGGCGGCACGGCCGCCGCGATCGCACGCGCCATGCGGCCGATGACCGGGTACGCGGCCGGGCCGGCGGACCGCATCGGCGAGCCGCCGCCCTCGGCGAACACCCTGCTGGACACGCTGAGCGACGACGACATCGCCTGCCGGCTCGAGGTCGTCGCCTGGCTCTGCTGGACCGGCCTCGAGGCGCAGGGGCCGAGCGACTCGCTGCGCCGCCTCCTGCGCTGCCGACAGATCGCGGTCCAGGCCGGACAGAGCTTCGTACTGCCCTACCTGCTCGCCATGCAGGCGCTGATGCAGGCCCGGCTGGGGCGGATCGGCGACGCGATGCGCGCCGCCGAGGAGGCCATCACGATCGCGCGGCTGCTCGCCGCCGCCGAGCCGCTGGCGCTCGCCCTGCTGACCCAGTGCTGGCTGCACCGGTGCGCCGGCGATTACGCGGCGGCCATCGCGACGGGCGAGCAGGCGGTCGCCGCGGCGTCGGCGAGCCACGGCTGGCTCGCCACCGCGCAGGCGATGCTGGCGTTCAGCCGGGTCGCGGCCGGCGACGTGCGGCGCGGCGCGGCCGACCTGGTCGCCGCCGGCGGCGGACCCGAGCTGGCCGCGCTGTACCCGCACAACCGCCTGATCGCCTGCACCGTGCTCAGCGAGGTCGCCGCGAAGAACGGCGAGCCCGAGTCCCCACGGCACTGGGCGGACCTGGCCGAACAGATCGCCGGCTCCGGGCACCGGGCGGGGCCGGGGCTGTCGCTGCTGGCCCGGGCGTACGCGGTCGGCGGCGACGACCGGGCCCGCGGCGCCGAGCTCGCCGAACGGGCCGGCGCGCTGCTGACCGAGGTGGAGCTGCCGCTGGTGGCCGGCCGCGCCTGGCTCACCGCGGCCGCCCTGCGGCTGCGGGCCGGCGACGAATCGGCGGCGCTGGACGACCTCGCGCGCGCCGAGGAGATCGCCGAACCCACGGACGCCGCCGACCTTCATGCGGCGATCCGGCGGCTGTCCCGGAGGCTGCGGCCCGACGCGTCGCCGCCCCCGGCCGTAACCGGGGCGGCGGAGCTGACCCGGCGCGAGGGCGAGATCGCGGTGCTGATCGCGGCGGGCATGTCCAACGCCGAGATCGCCGGCGAGCTGTTCGTGAGCGTGCGCACGGTCGAGACGCACGTGTCCCGGATTTACACCAAGCTCGGCGTCACCACCCGCGCCGCCGCCGTCAGCCGGCTTGCGCGCTGAGGCTCTGCTACGTATCGACGGATGCGGGTACGTACTGATGTGCGTGATCAACTTCACCTGACAGCGTGGTACGTGGGCCGCACCGGGTGGTCCGCCGGTGGGAGAACGATGATGCGCAACGGGGCCGACGAGAATCACGAGCGCGTCACGCGGTCTGTCACCGATCTGAGGTACGGCATCCTCGGCTCGCTCGAGGTGCTCCAGAATGGACGGCCGCTCGCCATCGGCGCCCGCAAACAGCGCATCGTGCTGGCGGTGCTGCTGTGCCGCGCGAACACGGCGGTGCCGGTCGGCGCACTGCGCGACGCGCTGTGGGACGACGAGCCGCCGCGAACGGCACAGAAGAACCTCCAAGTGTACGTGTCCGGGCTGCGCGGCCTTCTCGGTCAGCGGTCGGACGGCGCCCGGTGCGACGGGCCGTTGCGGCACCACCTGCCCGGCTACTCGATCCAGGTCGGGCCGGACCAGCTCGACACCCTGCGGCAGCAGCAGCTCGCCCGGTCCGGCCGGCAAGCGATGCGAGACGGCGCGTGGCAGCGGGCCGCCGACACGCTCGGCGAGGCCGTACGCCTGTGGCGCGGTCCCGTCCTGCCGGACCTGGTGACGGTGCCGGAGGTGGCCGCCGAGGCCGACCGGTTGCAGGCGCAGCACCTGACCGTCCTGGAGGACTGGGCGGAGGCCAACCTGGCGCTTGGGCGGCACGCGGACATCGTGGACGCGCTCGACCCGCCGTCGCGTCAGCAGCCGTTCCGGGAGCGGCTGCGCCGGGCCCAGCTGCTCGCGCTCTACCGGTCCGGCCGGCACACCGAGGCGTTCGCCCAGTACGAGGCCATGCGCCAGCAGCTGTCCCGGGAGCTGGGGCTGCCGCCGAGCCCGGTACTCGTCGGGCTCTACGAGTCGATGCTGCGCGGCGACGTGGACCTGCACGTGCCGGAATCCGCGCCCGCGGTCGCCGCCGTGTCGGTGCCCGACGGCCCGGCCGGCCACGTCAACGTGCCCTGGGACACCCCCGACTTCACCGGGCGCGCTCACGAAACTGACGCGCTGCTCGGCGTCCTCACCGCCGGCCGGGACACCGTGGCGGTGGTGAGCGGCGCCGCGGGGGTCGGCAAGACGGCGCTGGCGGTGCACTGCGCGCACCGGCTCGCCGACCGGTTCCCCGACGGCCGGGTCATGGTCTCGCTCCGCGCACCCGACGGGGGACCGCGCCTGGTTCCGGAGGTGCTCGGCGAGCTGCTGCGCGAGTTCGGCGTCACCGAGCCGGTGCCGCACGACCGGGCCAAGCTGTTCCGGTCGGTTACCGCACGCCACCGGATGCTGGTGATCCTGGACGACGCGGTCACCGAGTCCCAGGTGCGGTCGCTGCTCGCGGCGACCGGGGGCGGGGCGGTCGTCGTCACCAGCCGTCGACAGCTGGTCGGCCTGGCGTCGGCGGTGCGGATCGGCCTGGAGCCGCTTTCCGACGCCGAGGCGCTGGAGCTGCTCGGCCGGCTGGTCGGACCGGAGCGGGTGACGGCGCAGCCGGCGGCCGTCCGGCGGCTCCTCGCCAGCTGTCGTGGGTTGCCGCTGGCGCTGCGGATCATCGGCGGGAAGCTCGACGGCCTCCGGCACCTCCCGCTGGACCGCTATGCGGACCGGCTGGCGGACGGCCGGGCCCTGCTGACCGAACTGATGGCCGGCGACGTCGACCTGCGCGCCCGCCTGTCCGTCTGGTACCACGACCTGCGGCCCGACGATCGCGCGACGCTGCGCCTGCTGGCGGCGTCGGCCGAGCCGGGTGCCTCGGTGTCCGAGGTCGCCCGCGGGCTCGGCGTCGAGTTCGCTCAGGCCGAGGCGGCCGTCGAGCGCCTCGCCGAGGAGCATTTCGTGGAGCTGCAACCGGCCGAGGTCGAGGCGCACGACGGGCACGCGCTGCCGCAGTTCGTCCTGCCCCCGCTGGTCCGGTCGTTCGTCCGTGACCTGAGCCGGCACGACGCCTGAGCCGGGCACCGCGCCGCTGCTCACGCCGCCCGGGCGAGGTCCGCCGCGGGGGTGCGGCCCAGGTCCGCCGGCGCGGCCGCCCGCCGGGACCGGCGCGCCGCCCGGAGCGCCGGCGGCACGGACAGCAGCACGGCCGCCAGCGCACCGAGCTGCAGCACCCACAGCGCCGACCGGACGCCGATGAGCTCGCCGAGCGCGCCGCCGGTCACCGCACCCAGCAGCCCGGAGGCGGCGCCCACCACCTGGAGCGCGGCCAGGATGCGGCCGAGGGTCCCCTCGTCGACGTCGGCGACGATCACGGGCCCGACCGCGACGTTGGCGACCGCCGCGAAGAGCGCCGGCAGGCCGACGCCGACCGCGGCCAGGCCGGTTGCGATCAGGATCGGCCCGCCCGCGGCGGGCAGCAGGACGCCGGCGAGCGCGGCGGCGCCGCTCGACGCGAGGAGTACGCCCCGGGGATCCCGGCCGCCGGCGAGCAGCCGGCCGGCGAGGACCGAACCGGCGAGACCCGCGAACCCCGACGCCATGAACAACCACCCGTACGCCTGGGTCGGCACCTGCACCACCCGCAGCAGGAACGGCGCGGTGAGCGCGCCCACGCCCGCCAGCGCGGCGCCGGGAACGAACAGCGCCACCAGCACCGCCCGGCGGACCGGCTCGCCGAAGCAGAACCGCATCCCGGTCGTCATCGTCCGCAGCGCGGCTCCGAGCCCGGCGGCAGGTTCGCCGGCGGTGGGCCGCAGGGTCTGTGCCACCGGCGTCATGCACACCAACGCGGTGGCGCTCAGCAGGTAGCTGATCCCGTCGACCGCCAGCGCGGCCGCCGGCCCGAACATCACGATGGTCGGGCCGGCGAGGAGCCGGCCGATGATGCCCGCCGCGTACTGGCCGGCCTGCAGCCGGGCCCGCACGGCGCCCAGTTGCGCGTCGTCGACGAGCTGGCGCAGGTGGATGAAGTACACGGTCTCCAGGAAGACCCCGACGCAGCCCTGCGCGGCGCAGAGCGCCACCAGCCAGCCGATCGAGGCGACCTCCAGGGCGACACCCGCCGTGATCGCGGCGACGGCGATCGCGGAGAGCGTGTCGAGCAGGATCAGGGTGCGGCGCGGTCGCTCGATCCGGTCGGCGAGGACGCCGGCCGGCAGCGCAAGCAGCAACATCGGAAGCACGGCCGCCGCGCTGATCAGGCTGACCTGCCCCGGGGAGGCCTCGAAGTGCACCACCGCGATGATCGGCAGCGTGATCCCGGTGAAGGCCGAGCCGAGCGCCGACGCGGTGTGTCCCCACCAGTACAGGCGGAGGTCGGCCGACGTGGCGTCCCGGCGAGGTCGGTGCTGCCCTGGGCGTTGCCGGTGCCGCCCGGGGCTCACGTCACCGCCCCGCGGCCGCGGGAAGGGCCATGGCCATTGCCGGCGGCACCGGCCCGCACCGGGCGTCGATCAGCTCGTCCACCGTGAACAGCGCGTCCGGGCGCGGATCGAGGGTGTGCGTCAGTCCCAGCAGGACGCCGGCCGAGCCGCTCCACAGCTCCGCGCTGAACCGCAACGCCTGGTCACCCAGAATGCGGACGCCGGTCTCGTGCGGCACGACGTACTTGAACAGGGCCCGGGCCGACCGCAGCGCGGCGGCGCGCGCCGAGTCGTCGCCGGTCAGCAGGGCGTGGTCGGCGAGGGTGAACGCGAAGCCGGCCATCCCCTGCAGGAGACCCGGGAACGCGGTGTAGGTCAGGCGGACCGGTTCCAGCAGGCGGGGCAGCGCGGCGGCCAGGCGCTCGTCCGCGACGGCACGCAGGGTGCGGGTGACCGCGAAGGCGGTGCCGGCCGAGCCGACGAACAGGTACGGCATGACCCTGCGGTCCTTTGTGGAGGCCGGGAACATCAGGCCGGACGTGTTGGCGTCGGTCGCCCGGTCGAGTTCGGCGTGCAGCAGCCGTACCGCCCGCGCGAGGTGGCGGTCGTCGCCCGTGACGCCGGCCAGTTGCTGCAGCATCAACGCGACGCCGGACCGGCCGTGCATCAACCCCGTGGCGTCGTCCGCACCGAGCCGGCCCGTCAGCTGCTCGTCCGACGGCAGCGCCGCCGCCAGCGCGCAGGCCCGTTCGACGTGGTGTTCGTCGCCGGTGAGCTGGTACAGCCCCAGGTGGGCCTGCGCCACGCCGGCGGCGCCGGCGAAGATCGTTGCACAGCTGCCGGTGAGTGGATGGCGGTCGGCCGTCGCGAGGAGGTCTCCGGCCTCCTCGACGCAGCCGGACGCGGCGAGCACCTGCGCGATACCGGCCAGCCCGACGAACAGCCCGGGACCGAGCTTGTGTGCCTGGTCCAGGGCGTCCCGGCGCAGCCGCTCGACGAGACCGTCCGGCAGCGCGCGGCCTGAGCGGCGCAGCGCGTGTACCACGCCTGCCGTGCCGTAGGCCACGCACACCGTGTTGGACTGGTGCCCCTGGGGGATGGTGGGAAACACGCGGCTGGTGTTCGTCAGGTCGGCCATGGCGACGAGCGCGTCCGCGACTCCGTCGCGCAGCGCGGTCAGGTGACCGATGGGGTCGGTCGCCACCTGTGCGGGCGTCGGCAGGCGCGGGTCGTTGCGGGGCACGTGATGGCTGGTGGCGCGTTGCCAGAGCGCCGGCGACACCGGCGCGATGTCGTTCAGATCCCGGTGCAGGTGCGCCAGCGCGTCGGGGTTGCGGTCCAGGACCAGTTGCAGCGGGCCGAGGCAGTGCTGGGCCAGCCGGGACAACCCGAACAGGTCGTGCTCGCGGGCGTCGGCGCGGACGAGGTCGTCCGGTGGCAGGAACCCCGGTGTGACGGCCGCTACGAAGGTGGTGCCGATCCGCTGGGCGGAGCCGAAATCCACGAGCCGGGCGGTGTCGTCGTCGCCGACCATGACGTTTGTCGCGCTGATGTCCACGAAGAGGTACCCGATCGCGTGCAGCCGCCGGATGGCCTGCTCCACCTGGCTCAGGACGGCCGCGCAGCGATCGTAGAAGTCGGCGAACTCGGCCGCCGTCGAGCCGGCCCGCACCAGTGGCGTCCGCCGCACCATCCACGGCCCGAACGACTCGCCGGGGATGTGCTCCATCACGAGGAATTCGTGCTTCCACTGCGAGAAGTGGGCGATCGGCTCCGGTGCCAGCCCCGGTGCCAGCCGGTGCAGCTCGGTCAGGACTTCGTGTTCGGCCCGGAGCAGGTCGATCGCGGTCGCGCCGTCCTCGCGCGTGCCGACGTGGGGCCGTGCCTCCTTGCAGACGACCCGCCTGCCGGTGGCCGACTCCCGGCCCAGGTAGATGCCGCCGGCGTTGGTGAAGCGGATCGCCGACTCGATGCGGAACCCGTTGAGGTCGCCGGCGGCCGGCGGCGGCCCGAGTGGTTCGGCGAGGAACGGGTCGGCGATGCCCGGCGGCAGCTGGAAGGACACGCCGCGCTGGTCGCCGACGAGGTTTCCGTGACCGTCGCGGGTCAGCAACTCGAGCGTGCCGTCGGCCCGGTGGCGTTCGCGCCTGGTGAACGCGCCGTACCGGTAGAACACGACGTTCGAGTCCTGGAAGGGGCGGTCCGACAGGATGAAGGGGCCGTCCTCGTCGGCCAGCGCCGCGTGCAGCGCGGTCATCAGCCGGCGCGCCGCGGCAACGTCGGCCGGGTACGCCGCGATGAACTTGCCGCTCTGTGCCCGGTTCGCGTGCCTCGCGTGCTGCCAGAAGTAGCCGGATCCGGCCGCGAGATGCTTGAACGCGACACCCTGCGCGAAGCACAGCGCCGCCGTGGTGTCCAACACGTGCTGGATCCGCCCCGCCCGGGCGGAGACGTGCACCTTCCACCCGTCATCGGGCAGCGGGTCGTGCTCAGCCGGTTGCCAGCCCCGCCACACGCCGAACCGGGCCTCGTTCCATCCACTGGGGACGTTCGTCGGCCGCAGGCCGTCGCCGTCGTCGCGGCCGTCGTCCAGCGGGGCGTAGAACTCCCGGTCCGCCACGGCGAACTCCATCGGAAATCTCATGGCATCTCCATCTGAGGCTGAGGTGAACCGGTGAGTCACCCCGGCAGGGCGGGGCCCTATCGCCCCGGCCCTGCCGGGCGAACACCTAGCAGGGCTTTTCGCATACCGCGAGGCTGAACGCGCTGAAGGCGTGCGCCTCGACGTCCTCTTCGCCCTCGGGTCCGTTCTCGATGTGCTGCTGCTGCAGGGACAGCACGGTCCGCGCGTGCATCGTCATCGTCAGACTCCTTCTGATAGCTGCTTATACGGGCTTCAGGCAGCCGGCCGCGATGCTGATGAAGCTGGCGCTCGCGTGACCCTCGACGTCCTGTTCGCCTTCGGGTCCGTCCTCGGGCTGCTGCTCTTGCAGGGAAAGCACCGTCCAGGCGTGCATGGTCATTCTCGGATTCCTTCCGATGGCTGTTTCCGGGACTTCTGACGGCCTGGCGGGTGCGCTGGACCGGGGGAGCCCAACGCACCCGCCGTTCGACTACCGGTGTGCCCGATCGAACTATTTAGGAGGCGCTCGCGCAGTTGGCGAGGACGCTGGTCAGGCTGATGTGGCCCTCGACGTCTCCGTCGCCCTCGGGGCCGGTCTCGGTGTTCTGCTCCTGCAGGGAAAGCACCGTCCACGCGTTCATCGACATCGTCAGACTCCTTGGTTCAGCGCGGAGCCGGTGTGGTTCCGCCGTGGCCCGAACGCTATGGACCCGAGTACAAGGAACGGTTGCGCACCGGTATGGCGGCGGTATGGCCGCTGCCTGCCGGGGGTGTACCGAGCGCCGGACCCGTCCGCCGGAACACGTGCGGCGGGCCGGGCACGCGCCTGGGCCTGCGGCCATACCGCGTTCGATGCGCGAGGCAGCCCCTCGCCAACCCGGGCCCGGAGAGACTGCACCGGTCCGTGATCGCGCGGGTGGCCTATGACAGGGGAAACCGTGGAGCTTGGTGAGCTGGTCGGCCTGCGCCCGCTGCCCGGCGCCGGTCTGCTGCTGGCGTTGACGCAGCGCTGCCCGCTGCGTTGCGCGCACTGCTCGTCGGCGTCGACCCAGGCCGGCCCGCAGCCGTCCGCCGCCCGGTTGCGGCGGTTCGTGGCGTCCTTCGGCGACCGGGACCGCCCCGATGTGGTGCTCATGACCGGCGGTGAGCCGCTGCTGCGCCCGGAGCTGGTTGCGGAGCTCGCGCTCGCCGCCCGGCGCCGGGGTGCCCGCAGCGCCGTCCTGACCGGAGCGTTCTTCGCGCGGACGGCGACACCCGCGGCCATCCGGGCGGCGATCGACGCGGTCGACCACTTCTCGGTCAGCATCGACGTCTTCCACGAGCGGCAGATCCCGCGCCCCGACGTGTTCCGGCTGCTGTCGTCGGTGCTCGACGCCGGGACACCGGTCAGCATCCACGCGGTCGGCGCCACGGCCGGCGACCCCTACCTGACCGGCCTCGTCGCCGACGTGCGACGGCGGTTCGGCGACCGCGTACCGATGCTTGTCAACACCGTCCGGCCGGTGGGACGCGCGGCGGCGTGGGCCGCGGCCCGGCCGATGCCCGCCGACCCGGGTGAGGTGTCGCCGTGCGCGATGGCGGCCTGGCCCGTCGTGGCCGCGGACGGAATGGTGCTGGCCTGCTGCAACCAGGACGTCGTCGACCGGCGGCCGGCACCGGAGCACCTGCGGCTCGGGCACCTTGACGACGACGACTGGCCGGCCGTCCGCCGCCGGCTGCTGACCGCGCCGGTGCTGCGGATGATCCGCAGCACCGGGCCCGCGCATCTGCTCTCGCGGTACGGCACGCCGGCCGCCGGCGCACCGGCCGATCAGGGGTACTGCGCCGGGTGCCGGCGGCTCGGCGAGCGGCCGGAGGTGCTCGCCGCGGCCGGCCGGGCGGCGGCCGGCGCCGTGGGAGAGCTGGTGGATCGGCAGGTGGCGGCGGTCCAGCTGCGGGCCGGCCCGGTGGACTTCGTCCGCCGGTACGGCTGCGCGCGCCACGCGCACCTGGTCGGCGCGCGCGGGGCGGACCGGTCGTGAGCCGGCCGGCCGGGCGGCGCGCCGCCGCCGCGACGCTCCGGGCCACGATCGCGCAGGCGGCGCCGACCCTTCGTGCCGCGTCGGCGCGGCTGTGGCAGCGCCCCGGCCTGCCCGGGCGCTATCGCGGGTACCTGTGCGCGATGCACGCGGTGGTCCGCGCCTCGGTGCCGGTCATGGAGTTCGCCGCCGGCCGCTGCGCGGAGCTGGTGGACGACCCGGTCGGCGGCCCGCTCCAGGCGTACCTGCGCCACCACATCGAGGAGGAGCGCGGCCACGACGACTGGCTGGCCGCCGATCTCGCCGAGCTCGGGGCCGGCGCCGACCCGGCCGGGCTGCTCGCGCAACCGCCGCCGGCAGCGGCCGCCCTGGTCGGCCCGCAGTACTACTGGATCGCGCACGTTCACCCGGTCGCGGTGCTCGGATACATCGCCGTGCTGGAGGCCAACGCGCCGGCGGTGCGGCTCGTCGACCGGCTCACGTCGGCCGGCATACCCGAGCGCGCCGTCCGGACCGTACGCGAACACGCCGTCCTGGACACCGGCCACACCGAACAGGTGTTCAGCCTGCTCGACGAGCTCCCACTCACCGAGGAGCAGCTGCGTCTCGTCTCGATCAGCGGCCTGCAGACGGCGCAGGCGCTCGTCGGGCTGTACCTGCACGTCCTGCGCCGCAACCCACCCGCGTGAGGAGCACAGCACATGAACCGGCACCGGTACTCGCTCGCCGATCTCGAAGCGAACGGCATACCGACCCACGCGCTCACCGCCGAGCAGCTCGAGGTGCTTCGCGATCTGACCGACGACGAGTTCACGCTCCTGGTCGACATCCGGAGCCGGCTGGAAGCGGTCGGCCCGGACGTACAGGCACACAGCGACATCGCCGGCGCGGCGCTGTTCTGACCGTGCGGTCCCACCGCCCGATCCGCCGGGGAGGCCCAGCATGACCTGCACCGCGTGCGCGGCCACGATGCCGCCGAACGCCCGGTTCTGCCCGTCGTGCGGCACCGCCGGCACGCCGGCCGCGGTCGTGGCGGCGCGGAAGCTGGTGACGGTCGTCTTCTGCGATCTCGTCGGCTCCACCGCCCTGTCCGAGGCGCTTGATCCGGAGACGCTGCGCTCGGTGGTGCTCCGGTACTTCGCGGCGATGCGGGACTGCATCGAACATCACGGTGGCACGGTGGAGAAGTTCATCGGTGACGCGGTCATGGCCGTCTTCGGCGTACCGGTGATGCACGACGACGACGCCCGCCGCGCGGTGGCCGCCACCCTCGACATGCGCGCGGCGCTGGCCGTCGTCAACGCCGACCTCGACGCGACGCTCGGGGTGCGCCTCGCGGTCCGGATCGGGGTCAACACCGGCCCCGCGGTGACCGGTGACGGCTTCGCGGATCGGCAGGCGCTGGTCTCGGGAGAGACGGTGAACGTCGCCGCGCGGCTGGAGCAGCATGCCGGCGCGGGCGAGATCCTCATCGGCCCGGTCACCCACCGGGCACTCGGCGGCGCCGCCCGGACCGAGCCGGTCGGCCCGCTGGCGTTGAAGGGCAAGCAGGCGCCGGTCATCGCACACCGCCTGCTCGGCCTGGACACCGATGCGCCTGAGCTGCCCGGCCGCCTCGACGTCCCGTTCGTCGGCCGCGCAGGCGAACTGCGAGAGCTGAACCTGGCCCTCGACGGTGTGGTGACGGAGCGCCGGAGCCGGCTGGTCACCGTGTGCGGGGAACCCGGCATCGGCAAGACCCGCCTGGTGCACAGCTGGCTCGCCGGCGTCCGCCGGCCGGTCCGGCACGGCACCGGGCGCTGCCGGCCGTACGGCGATCACGGCAGCCTGGCACCGCTGGCCGAGGCGGTGCACCAGCTGCTGGCCGGCCGGCACCCGGACCGGCTGCCGGCCGATGCCATGGCGGTCCTGCGGTCCGGCCTGCTCGAGGACGGCACGCCGGGACCGGCCGCGCACAGCACCTGCGCCGCCCTCGCCGCGGTCCTCGACGGCCTCGCGCAGGACCGTCCGGTGGTGCTGGTCCTCGACGACTGCCAGTGGGCCGCCGATCCGCTGCTGGACGCCGTCGACCGGCTCACCGCGCTGACCGCGCGGTCGCCCGTGCTGTTCCTCTGCCTGGCCCGGCTGGACGTGTTGGACCGCCGCGCCGCATGGGGTTCGGGGCGGGCACCACATCTGCTGCTCTCCGGTCTGTCCACGGTGGAGTCCGAGGTCATGGTGGCGACGCTCGTCGAGGTCGCCGGCCACCAGACGGCCAGCCCGGCCACGGTGGTGGCCGCCTGCGCGGGAAACCCGTTCTACCTCGAGCAGCTGGTCGCCGCCGTCACCGAGGCCGACCGGGACGACCTGCCGCCCTCGCTGCAGTCCGTGCTCGGTGCCCGGATCGACGCGCTCGACCGGCCGGAGCGCACGGCGCTGGACCTCGCGGCGATCCTCGGCCGCGAGTTCACCCCCCGCCAACTCGCCGGACTGGCCGGCACCGGGCCCGAGGGCGCTCCGGGCGGGCCACTGTCCGGCACGCCGCCGCACGAACCGGTGCGCGCCGCGCTGGCCCACCTGGACAGCCGTCGCCTGGTGCAGCGCACCGGGGTGGCGAGCCCGGACGGCGCGCTGATCCGCTTCGCCAACAGCCTGATCCACGAGGCCACCTACCGGGCGATGGCCAAACAGACCCGGGCCGAGCGCCACGAGCGCGCCGCGGACCTCCTGCACCGGTGGGACGCCGCGGCCGTGACCGCCGCCGGTCATCTGGAGCGGGCCTACCGCTACCGCGTCGAGCTCGGCCTGCTCGGCGCCACCACCGACACGCTGCGCCGCCGCGCCGCCGCCCTGCTCGGCACGGCCGGCGCGCAGGCACTCCACCGCTCCGACGTCACCTGGGCCGGGACGCTGCTGCAGCGGGCCGCCGACCTGTGCACGCGAGGGGAGGACGGCTGGGCGGCCACGACCCGGCGGCTCGCCGAGGCCCGCATCGCCGCCGGGCGGATCGAGGAGGGCCGGTCGCTGCTGCGCGGCGTGCTCGACGCGGCCGAGGACCCGGTCGAGACGGCACACGCGCGGCTGGCCCTCGCCGCGACGGACGGCGCGGAGGCCGTCAGCGCCGCCGCGGCCGCCGCCCGGCAGGCCATGCCCGTCTTCGTGGCCGCCGGTGACGACCTTGGCCAGGCCCGCGCGCACATCAGGCTGGCGCAGGAGCACCAGTTCCACGGCCGGCACTCCAGTGCCGTGCGGCGGCTCGACGCCGCGCTGACGCACGCGGCGCGGCGCGACCTGGAAGCCGTACAGGCGATGGCGCTCGGAGCGCTCGGCATGTCGCTGTGGCGGGGCCCGACCCCGGTACCCGCGGCGGTCGAGCGATGCCGCGCGCTCCTCGCCGAGCACGGCTCCCGCCGGCCGACCGTGCGGGTGACGCTGAGCTGCCCGCTCGCCGTCCTCCTCGCCCTCGACGATCGGATCGACGACGCGCACGCCCGCCTCGCGGATGCCGGTGCCGTCGCCGAGACGTTGGGCTACGCCGAGGGTGAACTGGTCATCCCGATCTTCGCCGCCGCCGTCGAGTCGCTGGCGGGACGGCCGGAGGCGGCGCTGCGGCTGCTGCGCCGGGCCGATGCGGCGGCGCTGCGGCTCGCCTCGGACGGCATGCGCAGCGCGGTCGTACGGGAGACGGCCCGGCTCCTGCTCGAACAGGGACGGTGGGCGGAGGCCGGCGACGCGCTCCGGACGGTCGATGCCGCGCCCGGTGCGCTGCGCGCGGAACTGGCGGACCTCTACGGCCTGCGCGGCCGGATCGCCGCGGCCGGGGGCGCGGGCGAGGAGGCCGTGCGGCTGGCGGAGCGGGCCGTCGCCACCGCCGCCGCGACGGATTCGCCGATCGTCCAGGCGGTCGCGGCACTCGACCGGGCGGTCGTCCTGGCGCGGGCCGGACGGATCGCACAGGCGGCGACCTCCGCCGGCGCAGCACGCCGGCGATTCGCCGCGAAGGGGCACCGGCCCGGTGTCCGCCGGGCCCGGCAGCTGCTGGCCGAACTCACGACCGGCTCCGAACCGAACCGAACCGAGGACAGCGAATGAGCGAATCATGAGCATTACCACCGACCCGAGCGGCGGCGGCTGGCTTACCTGGCGGCTGGGCGACCCGGACCAGCTCGATCTGGCCGTCGTCGCCGACGGGCAGCCGGTCTCCCCGGAGTGGGCCTGGGGCGGCGCGACGGGCTCCGGGGTACGGGTGTGTGTCGTGGACTCCGGCGTGGATCCGGGCCACCGGCTCGTCGGGCCGGTCTCCGGCTCGTGGGCCGTCGTGTCCGCCGACGACGGGTACGAGGTGGTGCCGGTCGACGCCGGCGACGCCTGCGGCCACGGCACGGCCTGCGCCGGCATCGTCCGCCGGGTGGCCCCCGATTGCGAGATCTTCAGCGTCAGGGTGCTCGGCAACAACCGCACCTGTACCGGCGACGGGCTGCTCGCCGGGCTCCGGTGGGCGATCCGCCAGGACTTCGACGTGATCAACCTGAGCCTGTCCACCACCAGGACGCGGTACGCCGACGAGCTGCGCTCACTCGCCGACGAGGCCTACTTCCGCCGGATAGCGATCGTGGCCTCGGCGCACAACGTACCGGTCGAGAGCTTTCCGTGGCGGTTCTCCTCGGTCATCTCGGTGGGCAGCCATCACCAGGAGGACCAGCCGGACCTCTTCCTCTACAACCGGCGGCCCCCGGTCGAATTCTTCGCACCGGGGCAGAACGTCGAGCTGGCGTGGCCGGGCGGCGGCAGCATCCGCGCCAGCGGGAACAGCTTCGCCACGCCGTTCATCACCGGGCTCTGCGCGCGCATCCTCTCCAAGCACCCGAGGATGACCACCTTCCAACTCAAGAATGTCCTGTACCTGGCCGCGGCCAACGTCGACGTCCATATTGGAGATGAAGCATGAACGGCCTCGAAACCGATCCGCTGTCCAGCGAACTGCTCCAGTCGGTGGTGGACGTGGCCCGGGCCATCTTCGGCGCCCAGGCGAGCTCCGTGTTCCTGCTCGACGCGCAGGCCGACGAGCTGATCTTCCAGAGCGTCTCCGGCCAGGGCGAGGGCTTCCTGGTCGGCCGGCGGTTCCCGGCCGGGCGCGGCATCGCCGGCTGGGTCGTCGCCTCCGGCGAGCCGATGGTCGCGAACGAGCTGTCCCGCAACGCCGCGTTCGACCGCGGCCTCGCCGAATCCACGCGGTACGTGCCGGACTCGCTGATGGCGGCACCACTGATCCACGATGGACGGATGCTCGGCGTGCTGGAGGTCCTGGACCCCGTGCCGCAGTCCCGGTCCAGCCTCAACGAGCTCGACCTGCTGGCGCTGTTCGCCCGGCAGGCCGCGGCGGCGCTGCGGGTCGTCGTCGACCGGCACTTGCCGGACGACGTCGACCGGGGACCGCACCCGGCCGGCGTGCTGGATCCCGGCCGGCAGGCCACGGCGCGGCAGCTGCTCGGCAGCCTGCAACGGCTGTTCGAGGAGCCGGTTGGCTGACGTGTCGGCGGCGCGGGGATACTCACCATCACCCCCGCCACCGTGGGATCAGCCGGCCGCCACCAGATCGGGACAGTGATGATTTCGTTCGTTCCGCCGGGCAGATCGGGCGACGAGGAGTATGTCGCCCAGGTCGCCGACCTGGTCAACGTCGTCTACGCGGCCGCCGAGGAAGGCCTCTGGATCGAGGGCACCGAGCGGACCTCACCCGCCGAGGTCGCCTCCATCATCGCGGCCGGCGAGCTGGTGGCGGCCGGGTCGGACGGGGAGCCGGCGGGGGTGGCGCGGGTGCGGCGCCTGCCGACCGGCGAGGGCGAGCTCGGCATGCTGGTGGCCGACCCCGAGCGGCGCGGAGCCGGCATCGGGCGCGCCCTCGTGGCGTACGCCGAGGGCTGGGCGGGCGACCGGGGGCTGCGCACGATGCAGCTGGAGCTGCTGGTCCCGCAGGCCTGGACCCACCCGGTGAAGCAGTTCCTGTACGACTGGTACACCCGGATCGGCTACCAGGTGGTCCGCAAGGGCGACCTCGCCGACGACTTCCCGGCCCTGGTCCCGCGCCTGGCCACGCCCTGCGACTTCCTGGTGTTCCACAAACAGCTGTGAGGAGAGGCGGTCTACCGGTCGCCGAGGCGGACGGCCACCACGCCGCCGATGATCAGGACGCCGCCGGCGAGCTGGGCCAGGCCCGGAAGCTGGGCGACCAGCAGCCAGGCGAACAGGACCGCCGCGACCACCTCGAGCAGGGCCACGAACGACGCCACCCGGGAGCCCAGCCGGCGGCTCGCGGCGATGCCGGTCGCATACGCTACGGCCGCGGTGACCAGGCCGAGCAGGACCATCGGCACCCACCAGGGCGGGCTGCCGAGGGAGTACTGCGGTGCGACGGCGGAGGCGTGCATCGGCAGCAGGCCGGTCGCGGCGAGGGTCAGGAGCACCAGCGCGCCGACCGTCAGCCCGGCGCCGGCCAGGGCCAGGGGCGGCAGGCCGTTGCCGGTGTCGGCCGAGATCAGGAAGTACGCCGTGGCGCCGACCATCGCGCCCAGCGCCCAGGCGACACCCGACCAGGCCAGATCGGCGCCGGAGGCCAGGTCGAGCACGAGCACCAGGCCGGCCGCGGCGACGACTGCGCCGGCGACGGTCAGCGGGCGGGGGCGCTGGCCGCGCCGCAGCCAGAGCCAGGCGACCACGGCCGCGGGCGCCGTGTACTCGATGAGCAGGGCCGGGGCGACATCCATGGTGGCGACCGCGGAGAAGTAGCAGAACTGGGCGCCGGCGACGGCGAGCGTGCCGTACAGCAGGACCTGCCCGGCCTGGCGCCGCAGCAGATGCCACCGACCGCGCAGCGCGGCGACCGTGAACGGCGCCAGCGCGAGCGCGGCGAGCGCGATGCGGCCGAGGACGATCGCGCCGGGGCTCCAGCCGGTGGCGAGCAGACCGGTGGCCAGCGGGCCGGAGAGGCCGAAACCCGTCGCCGAGACGACGGCGAGCAGCACCCCGCCGCCGATGCCGGGCGCGGCGGTCAGGACGGGCCTGTCATTGGCTAGCTGGGTCATAGGAAGTGACGCTATGGAGGTCGTCGTAAGATGTCAAGGTGCTTTTAGCCCATGACACAGGGGCCGCGCTCCAAGCGGCCGTCGAGCTGGTCAACAGCGGCGCGGAACCGGACACGCTGGCCACGACGGCGTGGGTCGACGACTGGTACGCGCGGCACCGCTACACGGGCCGCCGCGACCGCGACGCCGCGGAGCTGGCCGAGCTGCGGGCCCTGCGCCCCGTACTGCGGGCCCTGCTCACCGCGGACCGCGACGCCGCCGCCGAGATGATCAATCGGATGCTGGCGGACGCCGGCGCCGTGCCCCGGCTGGTCCGCCACGACGGCATCGACTGGCACATCCACGCCGTGTCGCCCGACGAACCCGTGGTGCGCCGGATCGTCGTGGAGACGGCAATGGCGATGGCCGATCTCGTACGCGGCGACGAGATGTCCCGCCTGTCGGTGTGCGCCGACGAGAACTGCGACGGCATCGTGCTCGACCTGACCCGCAACCGGTCCCGCCGCTTCTGCAGCACCGCCTGCGCCAACCGGGGCGCCGTGGCCGCCTACCGCGCCCGGGCAAGAGCCGCCAAGCCCTGACGGCGGCGGACTGCAAACCGGCGGTCGAAGGGCGCCGCGCACCAGGGGGTGCAAAACCGCCGCAACCGAGCCTCGGCGTCGGGGGTCAGTCGCCGGGAGGCCGCGGCTATCCCGCGGCCTCGCTCGCTGGGTGGCTCGAGTGTCCTGTTCGCCGTGCTGACGTGACGAGCCGGGACAGCCAACGCCGCCACCATGGCCGGCAACTCTCCTGGAACTCCCCGATCAGCTCCTCGATCTGGTCGGCGGGGGCGTTCTGACTGAGCAGGGCGGCGGCCCTCTGCGCGTACGCCCTCGTCTTCTTTCTGCCGGCCCGGGCTCGCTCCCCGCACGTCATCAGGAGCTCTCCCACCACCAGGACATGGACATCCCGCTCGCCTTTCGCGCCCGTGATGGCTTGGGCCTGCATGAGATGGAAGACAGCTTCGTCCCATCGGCGGAGGACTCTCAGGCTCGCACCCAAGAAGTAGTGCAGGACCGCTTTGGCGGGGCTGTCGTCGTTCCGCATCGTCAGGGCATCCCGCAGCAGGGGCACCGCTTCCGCGTGCCGTCCCACATTGGCGAGATTGGCGCCGGCGGCACCCAGGCTTGCTGCACGGCAGCTGCGGCACGTGGTACCTCCGGCGGCGCGAATCGCGCGCTGATTCACCTCGTCGAGCCGGTCCATATCCCTGCGTTCCGCATACGCTTGGCCCAGACGGGCCAATAGGGCGATGGCGCGTCCCCAGTCGGCTGTGGACTCGTGCAGGCCGGCCGCACGATCCAGATGTGGCATGGACTCCTCACGCTTTTCCCGGTCCCACAGATAGCAGCCGAGCTCCTGCCGCGCTATGGCCTCTCCCCGCTGGTCATCGACCAGGGCGAAGGTCTCGGCAGCCGCGTCGAAGTCCTCCAGCGCGGCCTCCGTGTCCTTCAGGTGAGCCACCAGCCTGGCGATGTACAGGAATGCGTGCGCCTTGCCGACCGTGTCGTCGACCTTCCGGAAGACCTTCAGCGCCGCAATGTGCTCGGTGCAGGCCGCGTCGGCGTTGCAGCTCTGCGAGTAGGCGAGCCCCAGTTCGTTACGGGCGTTGGCCTCACCGAGCTGGTCTTTCTGCCGTCGGTACTTGTTCGCGGCCGAGCGGAGCGTCCTCACGGCGTTCTCGTACTGGCCGTCCTCGCGATACGACCGGCCCAGATGTACGAGCGACGCGGCCACGCGTCCGCCATTTCTGAGCTGCCGCGCCGCGTCGACGGCAACCGAGCTCGCCGAGATCAGGTACGCGGCGCGGAGGTCTTTCTCGTACCAGCCCTGCCACAGCAGCTCGGGCAGGTCGCAGACGAGTTCGAGATGCCCGTACTCGGCCGCCTGCTGGGCCGCGGCGAGGATGTTGTCGTCCTCTGCCTCGTACCAGGCGAGGGCCTCCGGTACGCCGGCGAAGTGTCCGCCCCGCTCGGACGGCAGTGGTAGGGCGGCGGGATTCAGCAGTGCGACGGCGCCGGCCGCGGTGTCGAAGTACCAGCGGCAGAGCCGCCCGATGGTCGCCCGACGGTGCTCGACGTCGTCCTCGGCGGCCCGCTCGGCCGCGAACTCGCGCAAGAGGTCGTGCATGCGGAAACGGCCGGCATCGGGCTCCTCGAGCAGGTTGGCGCGCAGAAGCGCATCCATCAGGCGCCGTGCGTCATTCAGGTCCACGTCACCGAGAACCGCTGCGGCCTCCACGGTGACGTTCGGCCCTTTGAACAGACCGATGGCTCGCCACAGCCGGGCCACGTCGGGGGCGAGCGCTCTATAGGACCAGGAGAAGACCACGCGTACGTCGGCTCTTGGGTCGTCCCCGGTGACCAGCCGGTCGAGCCGCGACTGATCGGCCAGCTCGGCCGCGACGACGGAGATGCTCCAGTGCGGCCGGCTGGCCTCCGCGGCGATGATCCGCAATGCGAGCGGCAGGCCCGCACATCGCCGCACCAGCAGGGCGGCATCCTCCGGCGCGGCGGTGACCCGGTCGCCGACCAGTTCCCGCAGCAGTGCCAGCGCATCCGACATGGGCAACGGACTGAGATTCAGCCGACGGGCCCCCTCGCGGGCCACGAGGCCGGGGAGTGTGTTGCGGCTGGTGATCACGACGACGGACGATGAGCCGCCGGGCAGCAGGGTGCGTACCTGCTCGGCGGAGGCGGCGTTGTCCAGGACCACGACGACCCGCCGGCCGGCCAGCAGACTCCGATAGAGGGATGCCCGAGCGGCGACGTCGGCGGGAATGCCCCCGGCGGGCACCCCGAGCGCCTGCAGAAATCGCGCCAGAACGTCGGTCGGCTTCGCCGGAGCGCCGGGATTCGCTCCGTTCAGATCCTCGTAGAGCTGTCCGTCGGGGACCTGCTCGTGGACCTGCTGCGCCCAACGGACGGCGAGGGCGGTCTTGCCGACACCGGCCATACCGGTCACCACGACGACCGGCGGCGATGATGAGGTCAGCAGCAGCTCCGTCAGCTGGGTCAGCTCTTCTGTTCTTCCGGTGAAGCCGGCCGGGACCGATGGGAGCTGACGTGGGACGGGGAAACCCTGCTGGGAGTCGGCCGGGGAGCAGTGGAAGACCTGCGTCTGCGCCAGGTAGGCGTCGCGGTGTGCCTCGACACCCGTCATCGCGCGCCGGGCCGGTTGCCGAAATGCTGGTCACGGCCGGCGATGTAGGCGTCCCGGCCCGCCCGCACGTGCTGTTGCACAGGGCCGTCAGCGGTCCCGGTCTCCGGCGCGGCGGGCGGGGGAGAGGCGCGGCGTGCCAGTACGAGTCCGTAGATCGTCAGGGGCAGACAGAGGACGGCGACCACCGCCGCGACGACGCTGCCCCATTGGTCTGCCGCCGCAAGCCGTCCGGGACCGCGGAGCAGGGGCACGCCGAAGTAGACGACGGCGCCGACGAGCCCGATCGCGGCGAGCGCAGGAAACAGCCGCAGCCAGACTCTCTGGGATTTGGTCATCGCCCCATGATGGCTCAGCGACCCCACACCATCGCCCGCAAGAGTGATGGTCAGCCGTGGTCAGAGGCGCTTGACTGCCGGCACGTCCGGACGGCTGCGGAGGATGAGCTTGCCGCGGCTCGGGTAGCCGATCGCGAACCGAACACGCCAACCCCGCGGTTGCGTTGTGGCCGGATCCAGCATCCGATCACAGCGACACAGCGGTCGCACACCGCCTCATCCGCCGAGCGGGGTCATGCGACGATCGGGCGATGACGGATGCGAGGCACGACGCGGATCCGGCCGACGACCGTCGGAACGGGTTCGGGCCGATGCGGCGCACCCTGACCACCGCCGTCCGGGCGCTTGTCGGTGGGGGCAGCGTCATTCTCGGCCTGTACCTGGGCGGCATGAACGCCACCGCGTACGAGGCGGACTGGAACGTCTCGGTGTTCTCCGCAGTGGCGATCATCGGCGGGATAGTCATGATCGCGCAGGCGCGGCAACGGCCACGGACAAGCCGGGCAGCCTGGATCGCCGGTACGGCGGTCGGCGCCGCCGGGCTGCTGGCCGGCGTGGCGACCCCGATACAGCAGACCTGTTGCGACGCCGTCTGGATCGTCAGCCTGGGACTCCCGCTGCCGTGGACCACCGGTCACGGCGACACCTGGTCGCAGGCGGTCGGCGAGGCCTGGCGCGGCACCCGGGACCCGGCATCCGCGATCTTGGACGCGATGTTCTGGGTATACGCAGGCATGATCGTCGCTGCCGTGATCGGCCTGTTCCGCCAGGCGAAGCGAACTTGATCGAGTCGATGCGGCGCAGAACGAGGACGGCATGCAACAACGGAATCGTCTTGCTCTCCGGCCCTCCGTGCTCGGGAAAGACCACGGCTGGGGCGGCTCTGGCCGAGAAGCGAACCTCCTCGGGTAACGGTCGGATCCATCTCGAGGTCGACACCCTGTTCGGCCTTCTGTTCCCAGAATCCGATCGAAATCGTGAAGACCGAATGCATGCGTACGACGCTGCGCACCTCCTCGCCCGCATGTTCGTCGATCGCGGCGAGACCGTGGTCCTCGAGTGCACCTACGCTCGCCGCGGCCAGCGAACCAGTCTCCTCAAAGCGTTGACCGACTCCTCCGCGCCGCTCTGGGTGGTCGAGTTCTTCGTGACTCCCGACGAGGCCGTGAGCCGATTCCGGGAGCGTCACCAGGCCACGGATCTCGACGAAGCACTCGTCCGCGAGCGCGCCGAGGAGTTCCCGTACTCCGACGAGGCTCTCCGCCTGGATTCGTCCGCGGGGACGCCGGAGGAACAGGCACAGAGCATCATCACGTGGCTGCAACAAGGTCCACCACCGGTGGACCGGGAGGCGTGGACTCGGACCGGAAGGGGCTGGAGCTGAGGCTCCGGACCGAGCGTGGCGCCTCACAGGTGGTCCGGCGCACGCAGGGGTGCCGGTTTGCCGCGGACGGGTCCGGTTGAGCCCGGCCGCATCAGCGCTGCCGCCGACGACCGGCCAAAGCACCGGCCCGGGTCAGCGAGATCGCGTCAATCGGGCACTTCGCCCCGATTTCCGGGGCAGCGCCCGCCGTACCCGGCGATTAGCATTCGGGTCTCCTTGAATCACTCCGCAAAGGAGACCGCATGACCCTGCTCCGCCGTGTCCTCGTGCCGATCGGTGCCGCTCTCGTCACGGCAGCCCTTGCCACACCCGCGACGGCTGCGCCGGCCTCAACGCTTTTCGAGAGCGCGCACGTCGGCTTCGACGACCCGAACACCGGCCGGACCCTGACCGTCGACCTCGACCGCATCGACGGGGTGGCCCAACTGGACGTCGAATACTGGTCCCGCTCCTGCACCGAATCCGGCGGTCTGGAGACTTGCGAGACGATCTTCCGGAACGCGTACGACCAGACGCCGTCACGGGTCAGGATGTCGCTGCAGGGCGCCTCGGCCACCGGCGTGGTGACCTACTCGCAGACCGTGCGGACGTGCACGTACGGGCCGGTCAACGAAGAGGGCGAACGCCCGGAGTCGTGCACGGACGCCCCGGCGACCGAGGGTACGACCAGCGTGAAGATCACCTGGACCGGGACCGGCGAGGTGGTGAAGGAACGCTGGAGTGACGAGGAGGGCGCCCGCTACGTCACGCGGCGGCGGACTGCCACCGTGGTGGCCACTGCGTTCGGCGAGTCGTTCCCGGTCGAGCAGTCGCTGATCACGTCGCTGGGCCGCACCCGGAAATACGCGGCGGCCTGACCGGCTCTGCCGGTGCCTCCGTCAGGGGGCACCGGGCTCGGCCGGGGAGTTCCGGGTGAGGGGCGGCGCTAGTAGCGGAACTTGTGTCGAGCGCTGCGCCGGTTCACACGAGCCGGCAACTCGTCCAGGTTGTCGCCATGGGGCAGCCGCTCGGTCGGCTCATGGCCCCGGGTAAAATTTCGCATCGTCACCACAAAGCCTTGGACCAAGCGGTCCTCGCGCAGGTCGCGGTATGTGGCTTCGACCAACGCCTGGCTGTCGTCCGCTCGCAGTAGCGAGCAGTACACCACACCGTCGCCAGAGCTGCGGAAAACCTGACGCATCTGGTTGCGATCGTCCGGATGCACCAGATCGTCGAGTGTGGCCAGCGGCGGAAGGTCGTCGACGCCGAGCAGCTCTCGCAGTGAAGGACTGGCGTATCGGATGCGCTGGTCCTCGTCGATCACCACCATGATATCCGCGCTGTTCCGGATCACCGCGCGCAGATAGAGGTCACTGTCGCGGCGGCCGACCGCCTCCACCAAGGAGATGCGATCCAGCGCGAGCGCCGCCTGACCGGCCAGCACCTCGAGGGTGTCGCGAGTGGCGGTAAGGGTGTCCCGGCGACCCGCCAGGATCAGGGCGCCGCCGCTGGGCCGGGCGACGGCGAGCGGCTCCAGCCAGAGCGGACAGACCAGCGTGGCGTGGTCGTGGTCGGCATCCTCGATCCACCAGCTGCGGGGCGGTGGACCAGCATCGACGCCGGGCACCGCCTCGAGCGTGAGTTGACTGTCGTCGGTGGCAAAGTCGATGCTACGGACAGCGTCCGGTGGCATGAGCTGGACGACCGCGGCCCGGACGGCCTCGCCCACGGACGCTGTGTCGGCGGCGGCGACCAGCGCGGCGCTCGCCTGCCGCAACCCGCGCTCACGCGTCAAGGCCCGGCGGTTCAGGGTCATCGAGTCGGTCAGTCGCGTGATGGTCAGGAGAAGTGTGATCGCTCCGGTCACGGCGATCACCACGCCATCGCCAACTGCGCCGTGGGCCGCCTCGATCAGCAGAACGACCGGCGGGGTGGCGACGGAGACGCCCAGCAGTGCCGCCCAGCGCCTGCGCCACGGGCTCGGACGCGGCGTCGCCGGCTCGGTGAGCCTCACCATCGACGGGTGCAGCGCGGCGGCGCCCCAGGCCAGGTAGAGCACCACGAACCCGGACTCGCTCAGCCTGCCCGGCCACAGCGGCTGCACGATGTCACTGACCAGGACACCCACGGCACCGATGACCAGCAGCATGGCCGTGAGGTTCCGGCCCACGGCGACCAGCAGGCGGGTGACAACCGCGAGGAGCAGCAGGGCTCCGATGACGTACGCCCCGGAGATGTTTCCGATCCGGCCCGCATCGCCGATGACGAACACCCAGACCACCAGCAGCGTCGAGCACGCGAGTGCGAGCAGGTCGATGAGCCGTGCCCGGTCGACGAGCGTTGCACCGACGCGGGTCAGTTGCAGCAGGCCACAGGCGACCAACACGAACATGGCGTAGAAGCAGACATCGGCCACCCCTGGCCGGTTCAACGCGGTCAGCACATCGCCGGCGGCGCTCGCCACAATGGCGCAGGCGAGCAGCAGCCAGGGTCCGACCCGGGCAGGTCGGTGACGACGGACCCCGTAGACGATGGCGGCCGCGCTACAGATTCCCAGCACAGCCCATTCAATGGCCCTCAGCACGCCCAACTAGTACCAGCGGCGTCGCTGTGTGTCTATGCCGGTATGTACGTAGCGCTACCAGTGCGCCATTGACGGCTGGGGTTAGCTTCTACTGTCTCCACCACGCGGTTCGTGCCTTCGCGCACTGCCAACCATGTGGACCATACTTGGCAGAACAAGAACCGAATACCCGCAGCTCAGGGGCCTATCTTTCTGCCTGCTCGATGCCGATCCGGATGCATTCATGCCATGGCCGACCGGTGACGACGAGAGAACCGAGGCGCCGGCCGCCTACGGCTCCACTGCGAGCCGGAGGCCTAGTGCGATGAGGATGCTGCCGGTGGCGGTGTCGGCGCAGCGCCGCAGGGTATGGCGGTGCCGCAGCCAGGTCCCGATTCGGCCGGCGAAGACGCCTACCCCGCCGTCGATCAGGAACTCCAGGAGAATCAGGATCATGCCGAGCACGGCGAACTGCGCCCACACCGAGCCCAGGGCCGGATCGACGAACTGAGGCAGGAACGCCACCGAGAAGGCGATCATCTTAGGGTTGGACAAGTTGGTCAAAAACCCGGTGAGGTACGCACGACGACCGGAGATCGGCGCGCCGTCGCCGGCGGCCGCTACGAGATCGCCGCGCTGCCGGATCATCTGGATGCCCAGGTAGGCCAGGTAGACAGCACCGGCGATACGCAGCGCGGTGAACGCCTCGGGCACCGCGGTGAACAACGCGCTGAGCCCGGCGGCAGCGACGATGACGTGGATGGCTTCGCTGGTGGCGATTCCGGCTGTGGCGAGAAGCCCGGCGCGGGGACCGCCGCGCATCACGGAGCTCAGCACGAACAGCATGTCCGGGCCGGGTGCGACCGTCGCGACGATCGTGGTGACGGTGAATGCGGCGAGCAGATGCGGATCCAGAGGCACCCGGTCAGGCTGGCATGGCAGCAAGCCTCGATCAATCCATGCTCGCATCGCTCAGCGTAAGTTGTGCTTATGCTCGATGCCCACCGTCTGACCCTGTTGCGGGATGTCGCGGCCACCGGAACCATCGCCGGCGCAGCCGCCCGGGCCGGTTGCACCGCCGCAGCCGCCTCGCAGCAACTGTCCGCTCTGGAACGCTACGTCGGCACCCCGCTGCTGGAACGATCCGCACGCAGTGTCCGGCTGACCGAAGCCGGCCGTGTTCTCGCCGAGCACGCCGAATCGGTGCTGACCTCACTTGCCGAGGCGGAGCGCGCGGTGAGAGACGTGGCAGGGCTACGCGGCGGCACGGTACGGGTAGCCGCGTTCGCCACCGCCGCGACGAGCTTCGTCATCCCGGCACTGACGGGGTTCCGGCGTCGGTATCCCGACGTCGAGCTGTACTTCACCGAGTTGGAATCCGACGAGGCGCTGCCCCGGGTCCGCGCCGGCGAGATCGATCTGGCCGTCACCCACGAGTACACGCCGCTGTCCCGGCCGAACCTGCGAGGGCTCTCCCAGCGGCCGCTCTACCGCGAGCCTCTGCTACTCGCCGTACCCCGGCGCCTGCTGCCCGCCGAGTCCGGACCAGTGTCTTTGGCCGACTTCGCGGACACCGGCTGGGTGGCAGCGCTGACCAGCACTGGCTTCCAAGCGGCCACCGAGATGGCGTGCCGGGCAGCCGGGTTCGAGCCGCAGATCAGCGTCCGCGTGCACAGTTACCAGATGGTGCTCGCCATGGTCGCCGCCGGGTTCGGGGTGTCGCTCGTACCGCAGCTCGCCGCCACCAGCCAACGCGGTCTCGGGTACCTGCCGGTCGGCCAGCCGGCCGGGCTGGCCCGGCAGATTCACGCCACTACCCGAGTGGGCGGCCGGTCTGCCGCCGTCGAGCATCTACTGCGCTGCATCACCGAGGTGCTGGCCCGGAAGACGGGCTGAACAACCGGTTCCGAGGCGTCCGACATGATTCGCGTCGCGGCCGGCGCCGCCCTTCGCGGAGGCTCCATCGGCGTGAGGCATTCTCGTGGCCCCTCGGCCAGCCACGTTCGCCTTCTTCGGCCTTGAAGGCGCGGAAACCTCGGCGGCGATAGTTGGCCAGGGCGTTCGGGTGGTCCAGTGAAGAGGTGTGCAACCAGATCCGTTCCGCTGCCGGAGCCAGGTCCCAGGCTTGTCGAACACCCAACGTCAACGCGTATCCGCCAGGCCCCGTTGTTCCTGTTCAGGGGCCATCTGTCACCGTCGTGGCGGTTCGTTTCCGCGCCGCACCGGCAAGTTTGTGAGAACCCCCCGCGCCGCAGTTACCCTGCGTTACCCGTAAGCGCGCAACGCCTCGGGCCGGGGTCGGTGGTCGTCAGGCGACCGAGCGCGGCCAGCGTCGGCTGGCCCGCGCTTTGTCGGCGGCATGAGCGTGCATTCTTGACTCTCGCCGTCGCCCGTGGCTGGCCCCGCTTGATCAGGGTCTTGCCTGGCCAACGGCCTGGGCGATGGCGAGGGTGTGCTGGTATTCACGCCAGTGGGCCAGTCTGCCGCCCCGGGTCCGCAGCACACCGATGAACGGTGCCGAAGCGGTGCGATCCTGAAAGCAGTGGATGCCCGATCGGAGGAGCTTCCAGACTTTTCATCGATCTACGACCCGAGGACCCGGCCGGTGACCGACGCACCCGCATCGGCTGCTCTGGCGCCGGCTACGTGCCGGATGCCATGGCGGAAGCCGGGCGGGGCAGTCAGGTGTGGGCGTTCTGCTTTGGGTATGCAGGGTTAGGGTTTGGAAGGGCACTCCAGCCTCGACCACGATGCGTGGTCAACAGCGACCGGGCGGAAGGTAAGCCTGATGACGGCCGGACAGCAGGACACCGGGCTTCGCCAGATCCGCGAGACCATTGAGCGTTCTGGCGTGCACCTGGAGTTCGTGCCCCAGCCGAATCCCTTGGAAACGTGCTGGTACACGATCGGTCTGACCGACCACGATCACCCTGAGCTGATCTTGTTCGGACTACCGCCGGACATTTCGCGGCCCGTCCTGCATGCCGTTGCCGGCGACGTTGTCGCAGGCCGACGGACGTGCGTCGCGGGACAACACGCAGACGACATTCTCGAGGGACACCAGGTCCTGTTCGTTGCGGTGACCGAGCCGGAACGCCACCTGCCCGTTGCCGCGCAGTTCTATGCCGGCACGGCTGCTGCCGCCGTAGCGGCGCTGCAGATCGTGTGGCCGGACCGGTACCAGCGTTGGCCCTGGCAGCCCGGCACGCGCGTGGACGACATGCCGGTCCTGGGCCGGCATGTCTCATCCCGCTGACGGGACGTATTCCGGGTAGGTCGGCGCGGCTGAACGTGACCGCTCACGTCCGGCCAGCGCGAATGGTCGGCGGCAGATTCGGATGCGCGGTGGCGGTCTGGGCCAACACATGGGGTTCAAGCCGCCATTTCGTGCGCAGCCGTGGACCTTGCCGCATCTGGCTCGCTCGGGGTGGTTGACGACGGCAGACCCACCAGCTACCTTTGTTGAGCGATCATTCAACAAAGGTGGTGAGCGTGGGCCGTCGACCGACGTGGAACGAGCCGGAACTACTGCGGACGGTGATGGCCGTGTTTCGCCGCAAGGGCTTCGCGCACACCTCGGTGCAGGACTTGCAGGAGGCGACCGGCCTGCATCCGGGCAGTCTGTACAAGGCGTACGGCAGCAAGGAGGGACTGTTCACCGCGGCGCTGGCCGCATACAACGAACAGGTGGCCGCCCGCCGGGTGCAGTTCCATCTCGATGAAACCGACCCGCCACTGCGTGGCCTGCACACGTTCTTCGCCTCGACCTTCAGCGACAGCGACAGTGAAGAAGCCAACCCGGGCTGCCTGCTCACCAACACCGCCATCGAGGCGCCCATGCTGCCCGGCATCGGCCGGGACGGGGTAGCTGCCGGCCTGGAGCTGATCGAGACCGGATTCCGGCGAATGCTCGAGCGCGCCGTCGCCACCGGCGACCTTGCCCCGACCGCCCCAACCGACCAGCTCGCCGCAGAATTGCTGGCCCTCTATCAGGGGGTACTGGTGCTAGTACGGTTCGGCACCCCCACCGTCAAGCTCGCCGACATCGTCGCCAACGCCCTCCCGGCCATCGTCGGCCCCACCCCCCGAGGACAAGGAGCACCCTGACCAATGCGCACCGATATCTGGCACGCCTACGCCGCCGCCTGGTCGGCCCCCGCCGAGCAGCGTCATACCCTGCTCGACCGCCACGTCTGCCCGCAGGTGTCCTACCGCGACCCGGTCACCGAGGTGCGTGGCCGCGACGCGCTGGCCGACTACATGCACGCCTTCCAGCAGGGCTTCCCAGGACATCGGTTCGCCATCGTCACGGTCGACACCCACCACGACCGGTCCCTGGCCCACTGGCAGCTGCGCGACGCCGACGACACCCCGATCCAGGCCGGCATCAGCCACGCCATCCATGACATCACGCACCGCCTCGCCGACATCACCGGCTTCTTCCCGGCCCCAGCCCAGCCGACGGGCGAGGTCAACGCCGGATGACCGCCGCCGACCCAGATCATTTTCGCCCAGGATAGACCAGCTAAACGACCTGTCGCCGCGGCAAGACTACATAGGCTGATCGATGCGAACATCCACAGACGTCGCTCGATAGCCGGCCATCAGGCGCACCGACCACGCCCAACCCTGACGCACACGAAGGCAAACCATGTGCGCCAGGATCATCGTCGATCTAGCCGAATCGCGCACTCACATCGGCTATGACAGTGAGATGGTGTGTTGTGTGTGAAGTCGCGGCTACAAGGAGCTTTCAGATCGGCGGCGTTTTCGCCGCTGGGTCGGCCAAGCCGATGAGGCGGCGGAACTCGTTGTATTCCTCGTGCGGGAACGAATAGCAGAGGTTGCGCTGCGAATAGTGGGGATACTCACCACCGAGCATCCAACCCGATCCGTCCCACACCCATCGGTAGTCGCGGTCCGGCGGCCCGCACAGCAGCCGGCGGGCCATCGCCTTCGCCTTCTTGCCACGGAATACGCCGAGCTGTTCCAGCTCGTGGGCGAGCATCTCGCGGCGCGGTTTCACCAGGTGCCGCTCGTCCGCGCTGTGGCCGACGAAGCGGGACAGCAGCAGCATCGCCAGTTCCGGCGTGGTCTGCTGGATGTCCGGCGCGGCCCGCATGGTCGCCACGACAGCCTCCAGTTCCTCCCACCGAAGGCAGAACGGCTGGGCGTGCATGAGATCCCAGTGCCCGAGTCGGTGCTCGCTGTCGGCGTGGTGGTTCCCCTCCTCGATCTTCGAGTCGGTTCCCTCTGGCAGCCACACGTCGGCCAGGCTCAGCACGTGGGTGTCGTCGCCGAGGCTCCACAGCTGCAGTTTGAGCGACAGGAACCAGCTTGGCCCGATCGGAAAGTGCACCTCCGGCTCACCGAGTGTGTCCTCAGTGAGTTCGATGGCCTTCGCCTTCAGTTCGTCCTCGGCGCCGTCGAGCACGTAGCACCGCCAGAAATCGGGCAGCGTGGCCGCTTCGGCCAGGCATTCGTTGTGGCTTGGTGACATGCGGCGGTTCCCCTTCGGTTGGTCCGGCCGATTATCGATCACGAATTCCGGCAGTGTCCACGGGCCGGCCTTGGAAGTCGCTCGCACCGCAGCCGTCTGCCCAAGGCATGGAACTGGGCGTCTGGCGACGTCTTGGTCCGGACAGCGCGACGGCGTCCCTGCCGGAGGGTGACCCGCTGTGGCGTCAGCATTCCGGCGGGTCCGGGCATGACGATGCCCCGGAGTGGAGCCTTCACGATGCTTGCACGCAGCGGAGGCCTTCTACGCGCAGGTCGCGGGCGGCGCTGAGATCATCGTGGATCTGTTGATCGATCACCCTGGCCGGCGGCTCAGCGTTGCCGAGATCAGCACGTCGAGCGGGAACGCCTTGGCCGGTGCGCATGCCATCGCCGGGTCTCTTCAGCCGCTGGAGCGGCTGCGTGTGGCGTCGGGACGTCGTTACCCGCTCTACTGGTGGAGCGCGGGACCCGGGCGAACGCGGTATGCGGTGAAGCCGTCCGTGGCGGAACTGTTCCGTCAGGCTCGCATCACCCTGTCCGAGGCGGAGCAGACGCGGTGGAGACTGGGGGACGCGGTACCGACCGCAGGATGAGGGCATCACGGTAAGTCCACCCGCGCCGGGCGTCTCGGCCGATCCCGACAGCTTCGGTCACGGCCTGCGGGCTCATCGGCGGCCGCAGAACCGGCTCGCCCAACTGGTCACGACAGCCGTACCCCAGTTCGCCAGCGATGCTGGCGTCGATATCGCCGACGATGTGTACCACGGCCACGGTCGCCGTGGTCCGCACTGTGACCCGGCTGAGCGCCTCGGCGCAGGCGGCGGACCGGATCGCGCCGTGCCGGCCGCCGGCGCGGCGGTGCAGCGTAGGCAGCGGAGCGCACCCTGGCGTCATTGAGGGACACGTCCACCGGGCGTTGCGGCTGCTGGACCCGCGTATCACCTGACGGTTTGATCCGCTGAGGGGCGGGTACACCGCTGGTCGTGCCAGCCGCAACGGTCGTGGTCACCGGTGCCTCCAGTGGCGTCGGGCGGGCCACCGCGCTGGCATTCGCCCGCACCGGTGCTCGGCTGGTCGTGGCCGCCCGCTCCGAGGTGGCACTGGGCACCGTCGCCGACGAATGCCGGGACTTGGGCGCACCGGTACTGGCGGTGGTCGCCGACGTCACACGGCCGGAGGCGGTCGCGGCGGTGGCGGCGGAGGCGGTCACCGCGTTCGGCGTCCTCGACGTGTGGGTGCACACCGCGGCCGTCATGGCGTTCGGCCGGTTCGAGGACGTTCCCGCCGAGGTGTTCGACCAGGTTGTGACCACTGATCTGCTCGGCTCGGCGACCGTGGCCCGGGTCGCGCTGGCCCGGTTCCGAGCGCAGGGCAGCGGGGTGCTGATCTACGGGGGGTCGTTGCTGGGGACGGTCGTCACGCCGTACACCAGCGCTTATGTGGTCAGCAAGTGGGGCCTGCGCGCGCTGGTACGAGGGCTGCGACAGGAGACCCGGGATGCCGCAGGCATCCACGTCTGCCTGGTGGCACCCGGTGCCGTGGACACCCCGATCTACCGCAACGCCGCCAACTTTGCCGGCCGCTTCGGGCAACCTCCGCCGCCGGTGGACCGCCCAGAGAAGGTCGCCGCGGCAATCTTGCGCTGCGCCCGCCGGCCGCGCGGCACGGTGACCGTCGGCGCCGCGAACTGGTTCATAAGGTTCGGGTTCGTGGCGACGCCGGGGCTGTACGACGCCCTGGTTGGACCGCTGATGCGCATCGCCGGGCTGTCCCGGGAGAGGGTAGCCCCGCATTGCGGCAACGTCTTCGCACCACTGCCGCCGTTGGCCGAAGCGTGCCGGCGTGCGTCGAAGGCGACTCGACGCTGACGTGGCAACGGCTTCGGGTGTTCACCCACGCCTCGACGGGCTGATCCATGAAACTGCGTGGTGGCCGGAATCAATACGGGTTGGTGCCCCAGAAGGTCCCGCTGGCGCCCGTGTTGTCCGTGATCGTCACGACGACCTGTTGCGGCGCCGTGTAGCCCGTCACCCGGCTATAGGCAGGATTGGAGTTTGTGGAGGTGCCCGGCTCGCTCCAACGCAGCCCATCGTCGGGGGTGTTGTACAGCATCTGTACCCGGGTGTTCCGGCAGCCGGACACCGGCGAGGCAGTGGCGGTGGTCTTGGCCACGAGCCGGGAAAGGCCCCATTTGTAGCTGAGCCGGCCGGTGCACGCGCCGAGCGTGTACCGCACCGTTTGCCCGGGATACAGCGGTGTCTGCCCGAAGTAGCCCGAGGTGACCGGCGGCGGTGAGGGGACGGCGAGCGCCGGGCTGCCGAAGACGACGGTCGCGCCCCCGGCCAGAACGGCCAGGAACGTGCCGAAAAGGCGTGTGGATCGTGAGTGCATGACTGCCTTCCAGTCGCGGTGGCGGTGATGATCGACAACACCGTAACCGGGGCCGCCAAACGAGCCATAGAAGCTGAGCACCATCAGGCCACCCCGCTGCCCCTTCGGGTCCGGGTGTGAGCAGCCCGGTAAGTTCCGGTAGGAGCCCCAGCTCTGTACTTGAGGTGTTGCCGGGTCAACGGGGCGCGATGACAGAGACGGTCCGGCACCCTCCGCACGGCCCGTTCGCGGTCATCCGGCGTGCCTCGGCTGGATCGCCAGTTCCTCGTCGCTGCCGCGGTCCTAGGTCTGAATCCACACCCTTGAGCGTGGTGCTGCCGCCGCGAATCGGCACCGCCTCACCGCACGGCCTCAGGGCGCTGAAGGCTCGCAAGTACCCTTCGTGGCGACGAACCCGTCGTCGTAGTTCTCTAGCGGCTGCTCACGGTGCACCTACCGCGGAAGGACGCCGCCGTTGCCGGGGCTGACCTGACGGTCGGGCGAGCGGGCCCAGACCTTGCCTCCCTGGCGAAGCATGCTGGCAGCGAACTCTTCGCTGAACATCGCAGCGACCTGCCGGCTCCAGGTGCGCAGATCGGCCGGCTCGAGCATCGCGGACTCCGGTGCCGGCAAGCGATGCGCTTCAAACACGGCATATTGCGTTCCAGCACCGCCCGGAGCAGGCGCGCGAGATCACGTGGCTGCCCATCGTGAACGTCGGTCATCCACACCTCCTCGGAAGCCGGGCAATTCCCGAATCGAGTGACACGCATCGAGCGGATGGACAGATGTCGGGTGGGATAATCACGACATGGCGCGCAGTGCTGGTAAGAAGAAGCACCCCGAGCCGACGACAGCTCGAACGCCCCGATGCTCTGCCGACACGAACCGCGACGGCACCATCCGCGCCGCGAAGATCAACCGTGAACGGCACCATCCGCGCCGCGCGGCTGAACGCCACCGCCGTAGTCACGGCAGCGCTGGTGGCCGGCAGTTGTGGAGTGCTGGGTGTCGGCGTCCAGGGCTACTTCGCCACGGAGCAGGCGAGGATCACGGCGGCGGGTGGCAAGCCGGACGCAACGCGGATACCAGGTTTGATCGAGAGGCCGGGCCAGAGGCCGCTTTGGGTCGGTCGGTACTCGGCGTTCTCGTCGCTGTCCGACGCTGACCGTCCGCCTATCGGAGCTGGGAGCGGTCTTTCCCGCTATCACCGGGTACGACGCCGGCTTTGCAAATGATCTTCGCGGGTACCTCGCCAGCCCTCCGCGAGAGCCGTCGGTCGCGTCCACCCGCCAATCCATGACCTACGGGAAGTAGCCGCAGCATGGGTGCGGTAGTCGTCGAGGGTTTTCGTGATGTGCGGTGGATCGGCGGAGATGCCGACTACTCGGAAGCGGGCCACCTACGGCTGAAAGTCACTGCACGTTGCGCTGCCCCAAACGCACCGAGGCCCACCCCTCTAGGAGACGGATAACGCCTGCGAACCGCAGGTGCCGCATCCGTACAGGGGCGGGCTCGGCTTAAGCTCATCGCGGCAATCCATCTACCACCCCGTCTCACTCCCGGCCGACCCCTGATGGGGTTGTCCTTCACTGTCATCATCGGCCGCAGGCGGCAGGTTCTGAGGAAAACACTTCTGTCTTTCGCTTGGATGTGGCCGGCGCACGAACAAGGTCGGTACCAGTGTGTTCTGGCCGGAGGTCAACGTCTGAGGGCACAGAGCCCTCCGATCGCCGCAGGGCCCAGACCGTCACGCCATCGAGTGCTAGTGGGGCCCCATTTCAAGCCGAGTGGGCCACTGATGACCGTTAGAACCATCCGAACATGGCTTGCCGCTCCTTGCATCGCACCTAAGGGCGTGTCTCATTTGGATGGTCATGGATCTGCGGCATGATCTCTGATTCGTGATCGAAGACATGGTCCGTACCTGGGCGCCGGACGACCT
>NZ_JBEZDY010000039.1:55788-78427 GCF_040648555.1 Actinoplanes sp. NPDC049118 | reverse complement strand
GCGGTGGTGAAGCCGCCGGCGGCGGCGCCCCAGAGGACGCCACAGGAGGGGACCAGGTTCGCACCGGTCACACACTTCCCACCCGCCGGCGCGGCCGGGGCGGCGGTCGCGGCGGTCGTGCCGGCGAGCGCGGTGCCCACGCCCATCGCCATGGCGGCCAGGACGGTCATCGACTTCTGCAGCTTGATCCGACGCACTTTGTGGTTTCCCCCCGCATGTTCCGGCCGTGTGTCGGCCGGGCATGAGAAGAGATTCCGGTGCGGGCGGTGCACCCCCAGGTCCCGAACAGGTGCCGCGGAGTTGCGACCGACCCGGATGGCGTGACTTGAGGATTTCGGGGTCGGGAAACCTCGCCATCCGGGTGGTACCGGACACATCTCGAGCCGATACCGGCGACCCGGGCGACGCGCCGTCGCGAGGCGCCGCCCGGCATGCCGAGGGCGTGGCGGGATAGGTTGTGTCTGGCGCAGCTGGGATGAGGAGGGACCCGATGACGGGGGAGCGGACCCGGGCGACGGGACGCCCGACGCTGGATCAGGTCGCGGTCCGGGCCGGTGTCGGGCGCGGGACGGTCTCCCGCGTCGTGAACGGGTCGGACCAGGTGAGTCCCGCCGCCCGCGCGGCGGTCAAGGACGCGATCGCCGAGCTCGGCTACGTGCCGAACCGGGCCGCCCGCACGCTCGTGACACAGCGGACCGACTCGATCGCCCTGGTCATCTTCGAGTCCGGCGAGCGGTTCTTCGCCGAGCCGTTCTTCGGCCGGATCGTGCAGGCGATCTCGTCGGGCCTGGTCGACCGGGGGCTGCAGATGGTCCTGATGATCTCGCAGTCGCCGCAGGAGCGTGAGCGGCTGGAGGGCTACCTGACCCGCCAGCACGTCGACGGCGCGCTCCTGCTCTCCCTGCACGGCGCCGACACGCTGCTGTCGACCCTGGAGCAGCGCGGCGTCGCGACCGTGCGGGCCGGGCGCCCGACGCAGGCCGAGCCGGGCTGTTTCGTGGACGCCGACAACCGTGGCGGCGCGCGGGAGGCGGTCGAATACCTGGCGCGGCTGGGACGCCGGCGCATCGCGACCATCACCGGCCCGCTCGACATGGCGGCCGGCATCGCGCGCCTCGACGGCTACCGCGACGTGGTGGGTGAGGGCATCGTCGCGAACGGCGACTTCAGCGAGGAGAGCGGCGCCGCGGCGATGCGGTGGCTGCTCGACCGGCATCCCGACATCGACGCCGTCTTCGCCGCCGCCGACATGATGGCCGCCGGCGCCCTGCGGGTGATGCGGGAGCGCGGGCTGGTCGCGCCGCGCGACATCGCGGTCATCGGCTTCGACGACTCGGTCATCGCCCGGCACACCGACCCGCCGCTGAGCAGCGTCTACCAGCCCATCGAGGAGATGGGCCAGGAGATGGTCCGGCTGCTGCTCGCCAAGATCGACGGCGAGGAGGCCGAGGAGGGCGGGCTCGTGCTGAGCACCCGGCTGGTACTGCGCGGCTCAGCGTGAGCCGCGGTCGGCCTGAGTGTTGCTCAGCGTGAGTCGCGCTCAGCGTGAGTCGTGCTCGGCCTGAGTGTTGCTCAGCGTGAGTCGCACCTAGCCTGAGCCGCGCTCGGCCGCCCGCGCGAGGTCGGCCAGCCGGGACCGCAGCACGTCGGCCCGGGCCCGGTCGACGCTGCCCTCCTCGACGCGCGCGAGCACCTTGCGCTGCAACTCCTCCGAGCGCTGGAGGACGTCCGCGGCCTTGGCCCGGCCCATCGGCCGGAGCAGGTTGATCAGGTCCTGCGCGACGTCGGGGCGGATCTGGCCCAGCTCGCGGCCGGCCACGACGGCCGACCGGACCCGGTCGATCGCGTCGTTCACGTTCAGCGGCGCGGTGGTGGCGGCCGTACGCCGTGGCGTCGCGCCGGCACCCGGCGTCGCGGGCGCGGGGCTCGGCGGCGCGGCGGTGGGCGCGGCGGTCGCCGTCGGCTCGAACGCGTCGTCGACCGTCTGGCGCGACGAGCCCAGCGCGGCGAAGAGCGCGATGATCGAGACGACGAGCGCGGCCAGCCCGGAGAACAGGGCCAGGCGGCGGACCGGACGGCGCCGGGGAGCGGGCGCCGGGGGTGTGAGGGCGGCCAGTCCGCGACTGACGTGTGCGGCGGTGGGCCGCCGGTCCGGCTCCTCCCGCAGGCACGACCCGACCAGGTCCCGGAACGCGACGGGCAGGTCGGCCGGCAGCGCGCGCGGCGGTGCCGTGCGGGCCGCGTCGAGCTCCTCCCAGGTGTCGACGGGGTACGGCGGCTCGCCCGTGACCATCTCGTAGAGCAGCACGCCCAGCCCGTACACGTCGGTGGCGGGTTCCGCGGGCTTGCCGTCGAGCCGCTCCGGCGCCACGTACGCGGGGGTCCCGAACGTCGCCCCGGTCTCGTCGTCGTCGGGCTCGCCGGTCGCCGCGCTGATCCCGAAGTCGAGGATCTTGACGCCGGTGGGCGTCAGCATGACGTTGCCCGGCTTGATGTCGCGGTGCACCACGCCGTTGGCGTGCGCCGCGGTCAGCGCGTCGGCCACCGCCACCCCGATCCGGGCCGACTCCTGCCAGGAGAGCGGGGAGCGGTCCAGCCGCGCTGCGAGGGACTCGCCGGCCAGCAGCTCCATCACGACGAACGGGGCCATGTAGCCCTCGGGCCGCATCGCGGCGTTGTAGTCGTGCACGGCGGCGATGTTGGGGTGCGACAGCCGGGCCGCCATCCTCGCCTCTTTCCAGGCCTGGTGCAGGACGTCCGCGCTGGCCGGGTCGAGCCCGGCGGGCAGTTTGAGCGCGACCGGCCGGTCCAGCAACTCGTCGTCGGCGTGCCAGATCTGCGCCATCCCGCCGGTCTCCAGGCGCGAGACCAGCCGGTAGCGGGAGGCCATGAGGGTGCCTGCCGGGGGCCAGTCAACGTTCATCTCGGAACACTCGCCCAGCAGGGCCGAGGTGTCAACCGGAAGCCGGCCGACTGCCGTCAGCGGGCCGCCGGCGGGGCCCAGTTCCCGGGGACGTGCCCGATGCGGACCCGCTGCGGGTGGTCGCCGACCGCGACGGTCGCCACCCGGCGGCCGGTCGCGAAGCTGATCGCCGTGACCTGGTCCGCGCCCGACTCGGAGATCACGCAGTCGCGGCCGTCGCCGCTGACGGTCGCCCAGTACGGCTTGGACGCCGGGACCAGCTCGCCCTCCTGCAGCGTCGAGCGGGTGACCACCGTGGCGTAGTCGTCCATGGTCCCGGCCACGCAGAGACGGTCGCCGTCGGGGCTCAGCGACAGGCCGTGGTGCCGCGAGTCGTTGACGAACGTGGTGCGGTCGTCGCTGGTGGCCGGATTCTTCGGCAGCGTCTTGACCCGGGTGATCCGGTCGGTGGCGATGTCGTACTCGATCAGGCCGTTGAAGAACGACACCTGGAAGTACAGCTTCGTGCCGTCGGCGCTGAACACCGTGGGCCGCATCGCGTTCGACAGGTCACCGCGGCCGTACGCGTCGAGCCGGGCGCGCATGTCGATCGTGCGTACCGTCCGGAAGGTCGTGGTGTCCACGACCGTGATCCGCCGGTTGCCCTTGGTCCAGTCCCAGATCGGGTCGTCCAGGTCGGTGTTGACCTCGCCGATGGACATGTTCCAGAGATAGCGGCCGTCGTCGGTGTAGATGTTCTCGTGCGGCTTGTCGCCCGTGGCGAACGAGCCGAGCTGCCGGCCGGTGGCGATGTCGAGGACGTGCACGGTGTTCGAGGTGGACGCCGACACCGCGACCTGGGTGCCGTCCGGGGTGACCGCCATGTGGTCGGCGCGGTAGCCGGAGACCGCGAAGCGCCACTTGAGGGCCCCGGTACGCAGGTCGATGGAGACGACGTCGGCGAAGCTGGGCCGCGAGGCGACGAGCGCGCTGCCGTCCGGCGTGGTGTACATGTCGTCGACCAGCTGGTCGTGGCCCTCGCCCGGGCCTGAGCGGATGCCGAGGAAGAACGCGAGCCTGATCGGGTTCAGGTAGATCTCCCAGAGGCGGGTGTCCTTGTCGGGGATGACGTTGATCCGGCCGAGCCGGCCGTAGCCGCCGCTGGACCCGATGACGTCCACGGTGCCTTCCCAGTTGTTGCCGACGAACATCACCTCCCGCAGGGGTGCCGGCGCGGCGGAGGCCGGTAGCGGCGCCGCGGCGAGGACGGCGACGAGGGCGATGAGCGCGGAGGATCTGAGTGCCACGGAACTCTCCTGAACACCGGCGCGTTGTTACCTTGCGGTAACGAATAGGTAATAATGGATCGGCGCCCATCGATAGGTGCCGGGAGCCAACATCCGGGCCCGTCGTTGTACGGCGCGGACAACCGGCCCCCGGGAGAGCGAGATGGCGCTGACGGCGCGGGGCGACGTGTTCCTCGAGGTGCTGTGGGGCATGGCGGCCGACGAGCGGATCGTCGACGACCTGGTCGAGGCGGCCCGGGCGCAGGCCCCGGAGGTGGCCCGGCTGCCCGCGGCGGAGACCCGGCGCCACGTCGCGGTCCTGTTCGCGGCCGGGCTGGCCGCGTTCGAGCGCGCCGGCGATCCGAGCGAGCGCGACTTCGCCGAGGCCGCGCGCCTCGGCGCCGACCGCGCTGCACAGGGCATCTCGATCGGCGGGCTGCTCGCCGCCGTGCAGGCGGGGCGGACCCGGGCGCTGGAGATCGCCGTGCAGCGGGCCCGGGCCGCGGACATCCCCGACGGCCTGCTCCTCGAGGTGCTGCTGGACATGGACCGCTACCTGGGTGCGCTCGAGCGTCACGTGATCTCCGGCTATCGCGCGGCGGAGCGGGATCTCGCCGGCGGACGTGCGGAGGCCGGCGACCGGGCGCTGCGCGGGCTGCTGCTCGGCGAGGAGCCCGGGCCGTCACCGGCGGAGCTCGCCCGGCTGGGCCTGCGCCCGGACGGCCGCTACCACTGCCTGGTCGCCGACGTGGTCGACCCCGCGCGCCAGGTGGGCCTGCGGCTCGCGGCCGCGGGCGGACTCTGCGGTACGGTCGCCGGCCGGCCGGCCGCGCTCACGCCCCGGCTGCCGGCCCCGGGTGACACGGACGTGCCGGTGGTCGCGGCTCCCGCCGTGCCGCTGCGTGAGCTCCGTGCGGTGTACGGCCTCTGCCTGGCCGCCCTGCCGCTCGCGGCCCGTTCCCCGCGCCGGGGCATCCACCTGCTCGTGGACCACGCCGCCGACCTCGCCCTGACGGCCCAGCCGTTGCTGGCCGGCCTGGCCAGCGCGGCGGTCCTCGGCGAGCTGCGGCCGGCCGACGACTTCCACCGGGAGCTGGCGTCGACCGCGCTGGCCTATCTGGACCACGGCCGGCGTCTGGATCACACCGCCACCGCCCTGCACGTGCACCCGAACACCGTCCGCTACCGGCTGCGCCGCCTCCACGAGCTCACCGGTGTGCCCGTCGTGCCGGGCGAGGAGGGGGACCGCCGGACCGTGCTGGAGCTGCTGCAACTGTGGTGGGCGCTGCGAACGTGGCTCGAACCGCGGTCCGCGGGTGGTGAAACATCCGTGAACTTCAATGCTTGACGATTTCTTGCGACCGGGGTTAGCGTGCCTCCAATCCAGAACAAATACCTTTTCTGGATCATTGCTGGGGGAGATCCGATGCATGCTTCCCATCAGACCGACAGCCAGGGCCGCACCCGCTGGGGCCGCTTCGGGATCCTGTTCGGGCTCAGCGCCGCGGCGGTGCTCGGCCTGCTGACCCTGATGTCCAATGGCGCGCTCGCGGCCTCGTTCTCCGTGTCCGGCCAGCAGTTCAAGGTCAGCGCGGACCGGCTCGAGGCGACCGGCTTCGTGCAGTACGGCACGGTCGACGCCCGCACCGAACCCGGCAGCGACCCGCCGTCGCAGACCCCGGAGCCGGTCGCGGTCTCGGCCATGAGGACCGCGAAGCTGACGAACCTCTGCCAGTCGGTCGTCACCGACCTCGGCGACTTCGGCTCGGTGACCTTGAAGATCAGCGCCGGCACCGGCCGGGACCCGGTGACCGCCACGAACATGGTGGTCGACATGACCGCCCTCGACGGCAATGCCAGGTTCCGCAACATGGAGATCGGCCGTGACGCGTCCACCCTGGACAAGGGGCCGGTCAACGATCCGGCCGAGACCGCGCAGCGCCGCCAGGGCTTCTTCAGCCAGCAGGCCGACACCGTCGTCATCACCGATCTGAAGCAGGTGGCCTGGGCGACGACCGCCGGCGAGTTCAACCTCACCGGGCTGTCCCTGCGGCTGCGCTGGGGCAAGGACGAATGCTTCTGAGCCCGCTCCTCCGTCACGATCAAGGGAGATCGAGATGCTCCGAACCCGTTCCCGTACCGCCCGCCGGTCGGCGCTGGTCGCCGTCGCCGTCCTGGCGGGCGCCGGCCTGGTGACCCTGCAGGCCGGCCCCGCGCTGGCCGCCGCCTCGACCACGGTCGGCCCGGCGGGGCACGGCTACAACGCCTCGCTGGTGGCCGGCGGCGCCGCCGTCTTCCGGGTCGGCACCACCACCGTGACCTGCAACCAGTCGGCCAGCGGCGGCGCGGTGCCCGCCGAGCCGGGCAACACCGCCACCGACGGCCCGGTCGTCTCCTCGCTCACCCCGGCGACCTTCGCGAACAACGGCGGGGCCTGCCCGACCAACGTGCTGTTCACCACCGCCCGCACGGTCTCCAACTCGACAAACGGCGAATGGACCATCGCGCTCCAGTACGACCCGGCCGGCTCGGTCGGCACGATGACCGTCCCGCGGGCCGGCACGGTCACCACCGTCTCGGGCCTCGCGTCCTGCGTGATCACCGTGGCCCCGGACGGGCCCGCCTCGATCAGCGGGCCGTGGATCCCCGGCACCGCGACGAGCCCGCCGATGCTCGACTTCTCGGCCGGCGTCTCGCTGCCGATCCGGGTCACCGGCGGGCTGACCTGCCCGACCGGCGCGACCACGGCGACGTTCAGCGCCAGGTACGCGGTCACCGACACCACCGACGCGACCCAGCAGATCACCGTCTCGGCGGCCCCCGTGCCCGAGCCCACCGAGACGCCGACCGGCGAGCCCACCCCGACCGAGGAGCCGACCCCGACGGCGGAGCCCACTCCGACGGAGTAGCCGGTCGCCGTGCGTTCCGGGTCCGTCCCGCCGGTCGGCGGGACGGACCCTACTGCCCGGCGGCGGCGCGGGACGCGGCCGCCGGGCCCAGGAACGGGACGACGACGAGGTAGGTCAGGGCCGGCAACTGCTCCGGCAACTCCGCGGCCCGGCCCGTAGACACGAAGTCGTAGATGACGCCGTACACGCCCGCGATGACGGCGTCGGTCACTCCGGGCGGGACCGGCGGCGTTCCGGCCCGGTGCGGCGCCCCGACGAAGAACACCCGGTAGGCGTCCAGCAGCCGCCGGCGGCAGGCCCGGGCCCGTGGTCCCGCGGCGAGCACCTCGACCACCGCCAGCGAGGCGAAGGCGGGCTCGGCGGCCAGGATCCGCAACAGGGTGTCCAGTCCGTGGTGCATCCGCAGCGGCCAACCGGCCGGCCGGGCGTACGCCTCCGCGACGGCGCGCTGCAGCAGCGAGACCCCCAGGTCGAAGGCGGCCAGGAAGCACGCCTGCTTGTCCACGAAGTGCTCGTAGAACGCGCGAGTGGACACTCCCGCGGCCGCGCAGACATCGCCGAGCGAGGCGTTGGCGTATCCGCGTTCGGCGACCGTGCGCGCCATCGCGTCGATGAGCCGGTCGCGCTGGGTCCGGCTGACGAACTCGCGCGGCAGATCGTGGCGGCCCCGCGGCAGCAACCGGTCCGGTTCGGTGGCCGACCGCGATCCCGGAATGCGCTGATCGAAACGAACCGTCTCGGACACCGTGTTCCCTCCACTGTCGCCGCTGCCGGTCAGCCTAGAGCAAACCCGAACGCCGAAACGCGAATGGCGATTCGCCCGATATCACCGAATAAAAAGAGTTCTGCGGATAACGTGCGATGCGACCGAAGTCCTTGTCCGAAAGGTACTGCCATGTCAGTTCGCCGCCGTTTCCAGTCCATCGCGGTGACCGTTCTGCTCGCCGCCGGTCTGCTGACGCCGGGTGCCGCCGCCGAGGCCGGGCCGCCGCCGGGCCCGACCGACGTCGTCAACGGCTTCCTGCTGGTCAACATGGACAGCCGGCGGTGCCTGCGGACGGCCGCCGGCACCGCCCTCGCCGTGCAGGGTCCGTGCCGGTCGGAGCCGTCCTCGCTGTGGCGGATGCGGCTGGCCACCCTGGACGGGCTGTTCCAGGTACAGAACCTGCGCGGCGGCGGCTGTCTGAGCGCCGCCGGCGGTGCGGCGGTCGTCCAGTTCCGCTGCGACGAGGCGCCGTCGCGGCGTTGGCGCCTGCTCGACGGCGCCGGGGACACGTTCCTCATGCGCAGCGTGTCCACCGGCCGGTGCGTGGCGGTCGTTGGCGGCGGCGCCGTGGTGCAGGGCACCTGCGCCGACATCCCGTCGCGGCGCTGGCACGGCCGGGCGGGCGGCGGCAACCGGCCGTAGGCCCCCGGGCCTGGGAAGGGGGCGGAGGATTCCGCCCTCTTCCGTGGGCGGGAGAGGCTACCCCGAGCCTTGCCGCTATGCGGCTTTTCTCGGTTCTGACGGCAAACAGACTGAATAATGGTATTAGCCCCGCTCGGAGCTAGTTTATGGACGGCTTCCAGTCGGAACGTCCATCACGAGAACGGGGAGAAAGATGCTCGGGAACCGGCGCCTACCGGCGCTATCGGCAATCATGGCCGTGACCGTGGCAGCTGCGCTGCAGAGCCTTCCGGCGGCGGCGGTGCCGCCGCCCGGCGGCGGATTCAGCGGCGTGGCCGGGGATTTCAACGGTGACGGCCGCGACGACATAGTCACGTTCACCCGCGGCCCGGCCGCCGACGTTTACGTCGCGTTGTCGAACGGTTCGTCCTTCCGGGGTACGGGCGTGAAATGGCACGACTATTTCGCGGTCGGCAGGGAAACGCCATTGGTCGGAGATTTCAATGGCGACGGAAAGGACGACATCGCGACGTTCACCCGTGGCCCGGCGGCCGATGTCTATGTCGCATTGTCGACAGGCTGGTCCTTCCGGGGAACCGGCGTGAAATGGCATGACTTTTTCGCGGTGGGCTCGGAGACGCCGGCCGTCGGCGACTTCAACGGTGACGGCAAGGACGACATCGTGACGTTCACCCGGGGCGCGGCCGCGGACGTGTACGTGGCGCTGTCCACCGGCACCCGCTTCGTCGGTACCGGGTGGAAGTGGCACGACTTCTTCGCGGTCGGCTCGGAGGTCCCGGCCGTCGGCGACTTCACCGGCGACGGCAGGGACGACATCGTGACCTTCACCCGGGGTGCGTCGGCGGACGTCTACGTCGCGCGTTCGACGGGCTCGAGCTTCGTCGGTACGGGGTGGAAGTGGCACGACTTCTTCGCCGTCGGTTCGGAACTGCCGTCCGTCGGCGACTTCAACCGTGACGGCAGGGACGACATCGTGACGTTCACCCGGGGTGCGTCGGCGGACGTCTACGTCGCGCGTTCGACGGGCTCGGGCTTCGTCGGTACGGGGTGGAAGTGGCACGACTTCTTCGCCGTCGGCTCCGAGATCCCGGGCACCGGCGACTTCACCGGCGACGGGCGGGACGACATCGCCACCTTCACCCGGGGTGCGGCCGCCGACGTGTACGTGGCCCGGTCGACCGGCTTGAACTTCGCCGGCACGGGCTGGAAGTGGCACGACTTCTTCGCCGTCGGCCACGAGATCCCGCAGCCCGGCGTCCTCTGGTGACCGAGGGCCGGCGCCTGACCAGGCAGTGACCCGATGGCCGGGCCCCACCGCATCCGCGGGGCCCGGCCATCGGCGCGCCACCCCGGTGCATCCTTCGACGAGCATCACAGCCGGTCCCATCGTCGAGGTAGGCGCTCACCTGCGAGGTGTGGCCGGAACCGACGGCTGGTCGCCGCGCTGCTGACCGGTCTCCGGCCCGCCGAGCGGGCGATCCCACGCGCCGTGCGCGCGGGTGGTCAGATGCCGAACGTCACGGTGCTCACCCGGGCGCCGGCGCGGTCGAAGACCAGGTACAGGTCGTGGCGCCCGGACGCGCCCGAAAGCGGCGCGGCCACCTCAACCCAGTCGTGCCGGCCGGCGACCGCGGGCACATCCAGCACCGCGGCGACCGGGCCGGAGAGTGGCTCGTCCAGCCGAACCTCGATCCGGGCGCCCGCGGTGGCAGCCGCGGCCGAGGCGGTGATCCGGCGCTCGCCCGCGCCGAAGTCGACCCCATCGAAGGCGAGCCAGGCGCCGTCGCGGACCGCGACCACCGCGTCGCCGCGCTCGGGGCCCTCGTCGGTCAGGGCGGTTCCGTACTCGGCGTCCCGGCTCGCCGCCCGCAGGTTGCGCGCCGTGCGGTCCGGGACGTTCTCGCCCCGTACGGTCAGGGTCGCGGTCGCGGTGATGTCGGTGCAGGAGCGGCCCACCATGACGGTGTGCCGGGCCGACTCGACCAGCGGCCGGTCCTGCACCACGTCGAAGAACGCGAGGTCGGCGGTGTCCAGGATCAGCGTGACGGTCGCCCGCGCGCCGGGGTCGAGCCGGACGCGCCGGAAGCCCCGCAACCGGCGCAGCGGCTGCTTGACCCGCGACCGGCGCTGGCGCGTGTAGAACTGCACCACCTCGGTGCCCGGCCGGTCGCCGACGTTGACGACGTCCACGCTGATCTCCACCCGTCTGCCGGCCGGCGCCGTCGCGGCGCTCAGCCGCAGGTCGCGGTGTTCGAAGGTGGTGTAGCCGAGGCCGTGCCCGAACGGATACAGCGGGCTGCCGCGGAAGTACAGGTAGGTCGCGTCGCTGCCGATGATGTCGTAGTCGAGCAGGTCCGGCAGTTCGTCGGCGCCGCGGTACCAGGTCTGCGGCAGGCGCCCGGTCGGCTCGACCGGCTCGCCGTCCTCGGCCCGGCCGAGCAGCACGTCCGCGACGGCGGCACCGGACTCCTGCCCGCCGTGCGCCGACCACAGCACCGCCGGCAGGTGTTGCTGCGCCCACCCGATCGCGTACGGGTAGCTGCTCGTCAGGATCAGCACGGTACGCGGGTTGGCCGCCCGGACGGCCCGCAGCAGCGCGTCCTGCCCGGGCGGCAGGCCCAGGCCGTCGCGGTCCTCGGTCTCGCGCCCCGCCACCATCGGGTGGTTGCCGAGGACGACCAGCGCCACGTCGGCGTCGCGGGCCAGCGCCGCGGCCGCCTCGAGCCCGTCCTCGACGAGCTCCACCTCGAACGCGGTGGCGGACTCGGCGGCCGGCGCCTGCGCGCGCAGGGTGCCGTCCGCACCGGCCGCGACGTACCGGTTGCTCGCCAGGTGCCGCAGCAGTATCGCGCCGCCGCGCCGGACCGGCTCGAAGGTCTCGCGCACGACCCACTCGCCGGGCTCCGCCCGGTCGTTGACCAGGACACCGTCCTCGCCCGCGCGAACGTACCGGCGGTTGGCGGCGGCGCGCAGCGTGACGGTGCCGCCGCCCCAGTCGAGCACGTCGAAGAGGTCGTCCCCGGCGCCGGCGATCCGCAGGGCGGCGCCGTCGGGGCCGGAACCCGCGACCACCACCCCGGACGCGGAGCGCAGCCGGATCCGGTCGGCGCCCTCGAGGCCGCGCACGGCGTCGCGGCCGAGCCGTGCGGCGAGCCCGGCGCGGACCGTGACCGCGTACGGCAGCATCCCGCTGTACCAGTCCGCGGCGAGGGTGTCGCCGAGCGGCCCGAGCACGGCGACCGTCCGCGGTGCGCTCAGCGGCAGCACCCCGTCGCCGTTCTTCAGCAGGACGATCGCGGCGCGCGCCGCCTCCCGGGCGAGTCGCTGGTGCTCGGGGCAGTTGACGACGTCGGCGGTCGTGGCCGCGTACGGATTGAGCTGTTCCGGGTCGAACTCGCCGAGCCGGAACCGGATCGCCAGGACGTGCCGGACCGCGGAGTCCACGTCGGACCCGGTGAGCAGCCCCCGGTCCAGCGCCTCGCGCAGCAGGCCGACGGTCACGCGCGGGTCCTCGGTGAGGCAGTCGACCCCGGCCCGCAGCGCGGCGGCGAAGCCGGCGGCGTGGTCGGGCAGGTAGTGCTGGTCGCCGGCGAGGTTCGTGCAGGCGCCCGCGTCGCCGACCACCAGCACGTCGTCGCCGGTCCAGGTGCGCAGTTCGGCGGCGAGCAGCGGGCTCAGGTGGGTGGGCCGGCCGTTGACCAGGTTGTACGACGCCATGACCGCGACGGCCGCGCCGGCGGCGATCGGCGCGCGGAACGCGGGAAGCTCGTACTCGTGCAGGACCCGCGGCGGCAGGTCGCTCGAGGTGAGATGCCGGTCGGTCTCGTTGTTGTAGCCGAGGAAGTGCTTGAGCGTCGGCGCGGTACGCAGGTAGCGGGGATGGTCGCCGCGCAGCCCTGCCGCGTACGCGGTGCCGAGCACCCCGGTGAGCCACGGGTCCTCGGAGTAGCCCTCCTCGTTGCGTCCCCAGCGCGGGTCCCGCAGCGGGTTGACCACCGGCGCCCAGACGTTGAGCCCGGTCCGTATGGGGTCCTTGTGGTGCAGCCCGCGCACCTCGTCGCCGACCGCCGCGCCGACCCGCCGGACGAGGTCCGGATCCCAGGTGCTGCCGAGGCCGACGGACTGCGGGAAGACGGTCGCCTCGCCGAGCCAGGCGACGCCGTGCAGCGCCTCGGTCCCGGTGCGGAACGGCCCGACGCCGAGGCGGGGCACGGCGGCCTGGTGCTGGTGCAGCAGGCCCACCTTCTCGGCCAGAGTCAGCCGGGTGAGCAGGTCTGCCACCCGGCCGGACAGCGGCGCGCCGGGATCCTCGAAGGTGCGGCGGGCCGTTTCGTCCATGGCGATGCTCTCCTGGCGTGACCGTCGAAGCGCTTCGATTGAGATGCCGAAAAGGCTCCGCCGACGTGCCGTTACGCACGTGTTACGGCGGAGCCCTTCGAGGTTGACACCCGGCATCGATCCCGGTCAAGAGAAACACTTAGATAAGTCGATGCCACCGTCAGGTGGGCGAGGGCAGGTGCCCGGCCTCCAGGCGGTCCAGGGCGAGCATCGCGCCGCCGGTCGCCGCGGCGTCCGCGTGCAGGGCGGAGACCGCGATCCGGAAGCCGAGGTCGCCCGGTGCGGCCGTCCGGGACTTCACCTCCGCCTCCACCGCGGGCAGCAGCCACGGCGCCAGCGTCGCGAACGTGCCGCCGAGCACGACGACCCGGGGGTCCAGCAGCTCGGCGAGCGTCGAGACGCCGCGGCCCAGCAGCCGGCCGGTTTCGGCGAGGACCTCGGTGACCCCGGTGTCGCCCGCCCGGGCCAGGGCGGTGATCCGCTCCAGCTCGGGCGCGTAGTCGGTGACCGGGCCGTCCGCCTCCGTGTCCGGCAGCGCCCGGCGCACCAGGGCGGGCAGCCCCGCGACCGCCTCCAGGCAGCCGCGCCGCCCGCACCTGCACACCGGGCCGTCGCAGTCGACCTGCAGGTGACCCGCCTGACCGGCGAAGCCGCGCCCGCCGCGCAGCAGCCGCCCGTCGGCGATGATCCCGGCGTCCACCCCGGTGCCGCCGACGAGGCTGATCAGGTCGGGCGTGTCGGCCTCGGCGCCGGCGCGGTACTCCGCCAGGGCGGACAGGTTCGCGGCGTTGTCGACGACCACCTCGTAGTCCGGGCGGCGCAGGCCGCGTTCGAGGGCGGCGCGCAGGTCCAGATCCGGCCGGCCGAGATGGGCGGGGAACCGGACGCCGCCGTCGGCGCCGACCAGCCCCGGCACCGCGACGGTCAGCCCGAGCACCCGGCGCTGCTGCCCGGTCATCTTCGCGACCACTCGCCCGGCCAGCGCCGCGATCGCGGCCTCGGCCCGGCCGGGCGCGCCGTCCAGCCCCGGGTACGCCCGCCGCCACGTCAGCAGCCGTTCCCCGGTGAGGTCGACCGCCACCGCGACCAGATGGTCGGCGGCGACCTCGAGGCCGACCGCCGCGTACGGGCGGCTCTGCAGGGTCAGCATCGCGGCGGGGCGGCCGATCCTGTTCTCGGCCAGGCCGGTGTCCCGCAGGAGCTGCCGCTCGAGCAGGTCGGCGACCAGGCTGGACACCGTCGCCTTGTTGAGCCCCGTCGAGGCGGCGATGTCCGCCCGCGAACAGGGTGCGTTGGTGCGTACGTACCTGAGTACCACCGCCAGATTGGTCATTCTCACGTCGGACAAGTCCGCCGGCTGCGTCATGCCGTGCGTACCGATCACGTCAGTCCTGCCTCCCGCCGCCGGCGTCCCCGGGCTGGCCCGTCCATCATGCCGTACCCCGTCCCGCGGGCACGGTCATCTCTTGTGGGCCCCACCACCGTCGGCTAGTTTGTTTGGCTACAAGCCAAACAAACTCTAGCGGGAAGCTGTCGATCCCGTCGACCGTTTACGAGGAGCGCGCCGTGACGACACCCGCGGGCCCGTCCGCCGATCGCCGGACCTTTCTGAGCCTGCTCGGCCTGAGCGCCGCCGCGGTCGCCGCCGGAGGGTCGCTCGCCGGCTGCGGCGACAAGGCCACCCGCTCCGGCACGACGCAGGAGCTGGACAAGCTCGCCGAGGTGCTGCCCGAGCAGAGAGCGCTCACCGTCAACGTGCCCAAGCCGGACATCGTCGGCACCCGGCCGGTCGCCGACGGCTACACCAGGTTCCCGGCCCAACTGGTCGACGCCATCGCCGAGAAGCCGGGCGCCGGCGGCCCGGCCATCCGGGCGATGGTCCCGGTCTGGGGGCCGGCGCCCCCCGCCGGCGCGAGCAATGCCTACCTGACCGCAATCAACGCCGAACTCGGCACCCCGGTCGAATTCAGCGTGCAGGACGGCATCACGTACGCGGAGAAGCTGGGCGCGATCCTCGGCGCCCGCGACGTGCCGGACCTGCTCTGCGTGCCGGGGTGGGAGGTGTCCAAGCTGGCCCGCTTCGGCGACGCGGTGCGGGCGAACTTCGAGGACCTCACGCCGTACCTGCAGGGCGCCAAGGTGGCGGACTATCCGATGCTGGGCACCTTCCCCGCCGGCGCGTGGCGCAACGCCTGCTGGAACGAGCGGCTGATGGCGGTGCCGAACCCGACCGACGGCCCGTTCCCGTGGGCGCTGTTCCACCGCAAGGACCTGCTCACCAAGGCCGGGCTGGCCGTGCCGGCGAGCATCGACGAGCTGTTCGACGTCGGTAAGCGGGCGACGAACGCGGACAAGGGCGTCTGGGCGTTCTCCGACATCTTCGCGATGGTGCAGATGTTCCACAAAGTGCCGGGCAGCAAGGACGGCTGGCGCCTGCGGGCCGACGGCACCCCCGAGTTCAAGTACGAGACGCCGGAGTTCAGGGCCGCCGCCGAGTTCATGAGCCGGCTATACCGGGCGGGCCTGGTGCACCCGGACATCGTGGCCAGCAAGGGCGCCGACGCACAGCAGCTGCTCAAGAGCGGAAAGATCATGTTCCACCAGGACGGCATCGGCATGTGGCAGCTGATGCAGGCCGAGCAGCAGAAGGTCACGCCCGGGTTCGACGTGCAGCCGGTGCCGCTCTTCTCCGCGACCGGCGGCAACCCGCTCGCCTGGGGCGACGACGAGCCCATCTCCTACACGTTCGTCAAGAAGGGGCTCGGCAAGGCGCGGGTCGAGGAGATCCTGCGCGTGGTCGACTGGTGCTCCGCGCCGTTCGGCACGGCCGAGTTCGACCTGCGCGAGTACGGCGTCCAGGGCAGGCACCACACCCGCGGCGCCGACGGGCCGGTGAAGACCGAGCTGGGCTTCAAGGAGATCCAGAACCAGTACTTCTTCATCAGCGGCCGCAGCCCGGTCGTGCAGCCGTACCCGCAGACGCCGCAGTACGTGCCGCAGCTGCTGGCGTACTCGAACGAGACCGTGAAGAACCTCGAGAAGGACCCGTGGGACGGCCTGAAGTTCGAGATGCCGGCCAAGTACAAGGCCGGCATGGTGCCGACCCAGGACAAGATCACCGACATCGTCCGGGGGCGGCGCCCGATGTCCGACCTCGACGTGGTGGTCACCGAGTGGCGTGCGGCGGGCGGTGACGAGGCCCGCCAGCTGCTCGGCTCGGCATTGGCCGACGCCGGTCGATGAGCCAGGCCCAGGCCAGCCGTCCCGTGGTGGCCGGTCCGGTGCCGCCGGCCGGCACCGGTGCGCCGGCCCGCCCGGCGCCGGCCCGGCGGCGGCGCTCGCCGCTGCGCGCCCGGCTGCGGCGCGACTGGCCGCTGCTGGTCATGGTCGCGCCGGGTGCCCTGCTCCTGGCGGTGTTCCACTACCTGCCGGCGCTGGGCAATGTCGTCGCCTTCCAGGACTACAACCCCTACCTCGGCGACGGCGCCCTGCAGGCGCTGGCCGCCAGCCCGTTCGTCGGCCTCGAGAACTTCCGGGAGCTCTTCGCCGACCCGGCGTTCTGGGACGCGTTCCGGAACACCCTGGCCATCACGGCCTTCCAGCTGGTGTTCTTCTTCCCGCTGCCGATCGCCCTGGCCATCCTGCTGAACAGCCTCATGTCCGGCCGGCTGCGCGGCTTCGTGCAGACCGTCGTCTACCTGCCGCACTTCTTCAGCTGGGTGCTGGTCGTGACGTTCTTCGTGCAGATGCTGGGCGGCGCCGGCCTGCTCTCCCAGGAGCTGCGCGATGCCGGGCTCACCCCGCCGCAGATCATGTCCAACCCGGACACCTTCATCGTCCTGGTCACCGCGGAGGCGGTCTGGAAGGACCTCGGCTGGGGCACGATCGTCTTCCTCGCCGCGCTGGCCGCGGTCGACCCCAACCTGTACGAGGCGTCGGCCGTCGACGGCGCCGGCCGGTGGCGCCGGCTGTGGCACATCACCCTGCCCGGGCTGCGGCCGGTCATCGTCCTGCTGCTGATCCTGCGGCTCGGCGACGCCCTGTCGGTCGGCTTCGAGCAGTTCCTGTTGCAGCGCGACGCGGTCGGGCGGCAGGCCGCCGAGGTGCTCGACACGTTCGTCTACCACCATGCCATCGCCACCGGCGACTACGGCTTCGGCGCGGCCGCCGGCCTCTTCAAGGCGCTGGTCGGCCTGGTGCTGATCCTCGCCGCCAACAGGTTCGCCCACGTCCTGGGCGAGCGGGGGGTGTACTCGCGCTCATGACCACGATGCCACGCCGCCGTCACCCGTCCCGGCCGGCCTGGGAGGAGGAGCCCGGCGCCGCGGCGCAGGCCGCCACGGGCACGGTGCTCACGGTCGTCGTGCTCGCCGTGCTGGTGCCGCTGTGGGTGGTGCTGCTGACAAGCGTGTCGTCACGGGAGTCCATCAACGCGGCCGGCGGCCTGGTCGTCGTGCCCCGCGAGCTGGACTTCTCCGCGTACCGGATCATCTTCTCCGGCGGCCAGATCACCAAGGCGCTGCTGGTCAGCACGCTGGTCACGGTGGCCGGCACAGCGCTGAGCCTGGTGGTGACCGTGCTGGCGGCGTACGGGCTGTCCCGGCCGGGGTCGCTGATGCACCGCGGCCTGCTCTTCTACTTCCTACTGACCTTCCTGATTCATCCCGGGCTGGTGCCGCACTACCTCGTCGTCACCGGGCTGGGCCTCAAGGACAGCCTCTGGGCGCTGATCCTGCCGACCGCGGTGAGCGTCTTCAACCTGGTGGTGGTGCGCGCGTTCTTCCAGAACATCCCGGCCGAGCTGCTCGACAGCGCCCGGCTGGACGGCGCGGGTGAGTTCCGGATCCTGTGGCGGATCGTGCTGCCGCTGTCCAAGGCGGTGATCGCGGTGGTCGGCCTCTTCTACGCGGTCGGCTACTGGAACACCTGGTTCAACGCGCTGCTCTACATCGACGACAACGAGAAGTTCCCGATCCAGCGGGTCCTGCAGAGCTACATCCTGGCGGGGCAGGCCCCGCAGACCTCGGGCACGGTGGGCGCCGCGCTGCCACCCGCCCTGGCCATCAAGATGGCCGTGGTGGTGGTGACGGTGGCGCCGATCGCCCTGGTGTACCCCTTCGTCCAGCGCCACTTCACCCGTGGCGTCATCGTGGGGGCGATCAAGGGCTGAACCGGGGGAGGGAACCGCCTCGTCCACCGTGGACAACGGCTCGTACGCGTACTACGCCGGACCGCGCGGCGTCACCGGCACGGCGAACAACTGCGTCTGGGCGTACGGCGAGATCGAGTGGGGCGGCACCACGTACTGGATCAACAGCGGCCGACAGGGCTGCTGACCGCGGTTCGGGTGGCCCGGCGCCGTCAGGGCCGGACCGCCCGCACGCCGTGGGGTCGCCCGGCCGCCAGCGCGATCCGGCGCGACGGTGCCCCGTCGATCAGCATTCCGGGCGGGGCGCCGACCGTCAGGCGCACGTCCCGCCGGGCCGTCAGCACCGCCTCGACCCGGTCCGGCCCCCAGCACAGCTCGGAGACCAGCACCGCGTCGCGGGCGGTCAGCCCGGTCACCCGCCCGTTCGGCCACCGTGCCGGCAGGGCCGGCAGCAGGTCCAGCCGGCCGTGCGCCGAGCGCAGGAGCATCGCCGCGACGACCGCCGGCAGCCCGCCCGCGATGTCCACATTGAAGATCGCGTCGCGGTTGTGCGTGGGCACCAGGCTCGCCCGCCAGTAGCGGCCCGCCATCCGCTCCACCGTCGCGTACGCCTCCTCGGCCATGCCGAGCGCGGCCGCCGCGAGCCCGAGCTGGGCCAGCCCGTACGCCATCTCGTCGGCCTCCGCGCCCAGCCACCACGCCAGCCGGCTGCGGACGGTCGCCATGGCCGCCGCGCGGAGGCCGGCGTCGCCGGTGATCAGCGGATCCGGCTCGTACCACAGCGGCCAGAGGTGCGAGGCGTGCCGGTGCGCCGGCTGGTCGTCCAGGCCCGGGTGGCACCACTCGGCGAGCAGGCCGTCCGCGACGCGGTATCCGGGCAGCGCGCCGAGCAGTTCCCGCCAGCGCGGCGCGTCCGGGTCCCGGAGGTCCAGTTCGTCGGCGACCCGCAGCAGGTTCATCAGCAGGTCGCGGACCACCGCCACGTCCATGGTCGCGTCGACGCAGGCCTGCGAGTCGGTGCCGGCCGGTGCGTTCTCCGGGGAGTACGACGGGCTGAACCTCGCCGTGCCGTCGCGGAGCTGTACGAAGTCGAGGTAGAACTCCGCGGACTCGCGCAGGAACGGCCACGCCCGGTCGCGCAGGAAGCCGCGGTCCCCGGTGTAGCGCCAGTAGTCGACGTAGAGCCGGCTCATCCAGGCCGCGCCGGCGGTCCAGAACGTCTGGCACCACCGAGGGCCGAAGTGGTTCTGCCGCCCGTGCGTCGACAGGTGCAGCGGGGTGAGCAGGCCGCGTGCCCCGTAGAGCCGGCGGGCGTTGTGGCGCAGGTCGTCGCGCACGGACTCGAGCAGGTCGAAGACCGGCAGCAGCAGCTCCGGAGTGCCGGTGGGCAGCAGCGCGGCGACCGCGGCAGGCAGGTTGCCGTCGAGCGTGTAGCCGCTGGACCAGGGCGGCGCCCAGGTGCCGCTCCACACGCCCTGCAGGGTCGGCGGCAGGTCGCCGGTGCTGCTGACGATCGCGTACCGGCCGGCGTCGAAGAGCCGCTCGACAAGCGCCGGCCCGACCGGCGCGGCCAACAGCTGCGCGGTGGACGCCGCCCGCGCGGCGCGGCCGGCGCCCAGATCCAGCCGCACCCGGTCCATCAGCCCACCGTGCACGGCCCGGTGCGCGGCCAGCAGCTCCTCGAAATCCTCCGGTACGGCGGGATCGGCGTCCCCGGGCAGCAGCGTGCGGATCGCGAGCACCGCGTCGGAGCGCACCTCGCACCCCTCGACGTCGCCCGACAGCACCCGGCAGCGCACGCGGTAGCCGGTCGGCGCGCCGGGCCGGGCCGCGCCGAATCCGACGGCCAGCGTGAGGCCTTCCGGGCCGGCCGCGAGACGGCTCGTCACCGGCATCGGCGGCGTGCCCTCGATCAGGCCGAGCTCAAGGGTGCCGCGGAAGCCGCCGGCGGCCGACAGCCGGACCACGATCGCGTCCGACGGCCGCGAGGCGAAGACCCGCACCTCGCCGCTCGCCCAGCGGTGCTCGACCACCCCGGTGGCGAGATCGACCGACCAGGAGCCGTCGCCCGGCCGCCGCGGGCGCACGGTGAGTGTCGCGGCGCCGACCAGGGGATCGATCCAGACCGTCTCCGCGTACGCCGGATCGCCGGCCGTCGCCTGCTCGCAGACCGCCTCGGCGGCCTCGGCGTACCGCCCCCGGTCGAGCAGGTCGCGCAGCCGGGGCAGGATCGCGGCGGTGTCCGGCGCGTCCAGCCGCGGGCCCGCCGGCAGGAACAGGCGTTCGTGCGAGACGGTCAGCCGGACCGCGTCCGGCCCGCCCCAGCACAGGGCGCCCTGCCGGCCGTTGCCGGTCACCAGCGCGTGCTCCCAGTTGACAGCCTCCCGCACCGGCCCTAGTTTGGCTGGATTCCAAACAAACTACCAGGGAGCGGGATGCCGCGGCTGCTGTACGGCGGTGACTACAACCCGGAGCAGTGGCCCGAGCAGGTGTGCGCGGAGGACGCCGAACTGATGCGCCGGGCCCGGGTGAACCTGGCCACCGTCGGGGTCTTCGCCTGGTCCAAGCTGGAGCCCGCCCCCGGGCGGTACGAGTTCGGCTGGCTCGACGGGGTGCTCGACCGCCTGGCGGGCAACGGGATCTCGGCCGCACTGGCCACACCGACCGCGTCGCCGCCGCCGTGGTTCGGGCTGGCGCACCCCGAGGCGCTGCCGGTCACCGCCGACGGCGTACGGCTCAGCCACGGCAGCCGCGACACCTACTGCGCCAGCGCGCCGGCGTACCGCGAGGCCGCGCTCCGGATCGCGGCCGCGCTCGCCGGGCGCTACCGCGGCCATCCCGCCCTCGCGATGTGGCACGTGCACAACGAGTACAGCTCCGCCTGCCACTGCGAACTCGCCGCGGAGGCGTTCCGCGGCTGGCTGCGTGCGCGCCACGGCGACCTCGACCGGCTCAACGAGGCGTGGAGCACGGCGGTCTGGGGGCAGCTCTACACCGACTGGGCGCAGATCCTGCCGCCCCGCGCGACCCGGTACCTGCCGAACCCCGCACAGGTGCTGGACTTCCGCCGCTTCACCTCCGACGAGCTGCTCGCTGCGTACACCGCGCAGCGCGACGTCCTGCGTGCCGCGACACCCGGCGTGCCGGTCACCACGAACTTCGTGCTCGGCGGCTGGGTGCCGGTCGACCACGCCCGCTGGGCGCGCGAGGTGGACCTGGTCGCCATCGACCACTACCCGGCCGACCCGGGCGCCGGCGCGGAGGAGGAGGCGGCCTTCGCCGCGGACCTGGCCCGGGGCTGGGCCCGGCACGGCACCGGGCGGCCCGGCTGGCTGCTGATGGAGACGGCGCCGAACCTCATCTACGCCGCCGACCGGATGCACACCAAGGAGCCGGGCCGGATGGCGCGGCAGGGCCTCGCGGCGGTCGCCCGGGGCTCGCTCGGGGTGCTGTTCTTCCAGTGGCGGGCGCCGCGCGGCGGCGCCGAGCTGTTCCACTCCGCGCTGGTGCCGCACGCCGGGCCGGACAGCCGGGTGTACCGCGAGGCCGTCGCGCTCGGCGAGCAGCTCGACCGGATCGCCGGGACGGCCGAGGGCGCGGTGCGGGCCCGGGTCGCCGTCGCCTACGACGAGCCGTCGGCGTGGGCGCTGCAGGCCCCCGGCCTGCCGTCGCGGCGGCTCGACCACCTCGACGAGGCCCGCCACGCGCATCGCGCGCTGTGGCGGCGGGGCATCGTCGCCGACGTGATCGGCACGCTCGGCGCTCTGGACGCGTACGCGATGATCGTGCTGCCGGGGCACTACCTGATGTCCGACGCGCAGGCCGAGGCCCTGCGGTCCTGGGTCGCCGCGGGCGGCCACCTCGTCGCGACGTTCCTCAGCGGCGTCGCCGACGAGCACGGCCGGGTCCGTACCGGCGGCTATCCCGGCGCGCTGCGGGACCTGCTCGGGGTACGGGTGGAGGAGTTCCACCCGCTCGGCCCGGACGACCGCGCCGCGCTCACCACCGGGGCGGCAGGCGAGCTGTGGAGCGAGACCGTGCACCTCGCCGGCGCGGAGGCCGTCGTGTGCTACGCCGGCGGCGTCCTCGACGGCCGGCCCGCGGTCACCCGGCACGCGGTCGGCGACGGCGTGGCCTGGTACTGCTCGACCCGGCTCTCCGCGGACGACCACGGCCGCCTGCTCGGCGCCGTGGCCGCGTCGGCCGGCGTCGGCCCGGAGCTCGAGGGCGTGCCGCGCGGCGTGGAGGCGGTCCGGCGGCACGCCGGCGACCGGTCCTGGCTGTTCCTGCTGAACCACACCGGCACCGGTCACGACGTGCCGGCCGCCGGGATCGACCTGCTCGGCGGCGATGTCGTGGCCGGGGTGGTCCGGCTTGCGGTGGGCGGTGCCGCGGTTATCCGGGAGCGTTGACCTCGACGGGGGGTGGCGGTGCGCTGAGCGGCGATGTCGTGGCCGGGGTGGTCCGGCTTGCGGTGGGCGGTGCCGCGGTTATCCGGGAGCGTTGACCTCGACGGGGGTTGCCGGCGTGTTGAGCGGCGATGTCGTGGCCGGGTGGTCCGGCTTGCGGTGGGCGGTGCCGCGGTTATCCGGGAGCGTTGACCTCGACGGGGGTTGCCGGCGTGTTGAGCGGCGATGTCGTGGCCGG
>NZ_JBEZDY010000039.1:51525-55691 GCF_040648555.1 Actinoplanes sp. NPDC049118 | reverse complement strand
CGGGTGGTCCGGCTTGCGGTGGGCGGCGCCGCGGTTATCCGGGAGCGTTGACCTCGACGGGGGTTGCAGGTGCGCTGAGCGGCGATGTCGTGGCCGGGGTGGTCCGGCTTGCGGTGGGCGGCGCCGCGGTCATCCAGGAGTGCTGACCGCGGCGCCGGCCGTCAGCCGGTGACCGAGAACGAGTTGGTGACGAAGTCCCGGCCACCGGACGCCGAGGTGATCTCGTAGCCCAGCTGGACGTTGCCGATGGTCACGTCACCGAACCAGCCCCGGGCCCGGATCCACTGTGCGATCGCCCGGATGTCGACGGTCCCGGCGTTGGTGTTGCCGGTCCGCACGAACGAGTAGACCTGGTTGGAGCCGTTCGAGCCGCGGTAGATCGCCCAGGTGTGGCCGCCGACCGAGGTGGTGGTCTGCAGGCTGCCCAGCGGGCCGACCGCGCCGTACCGGTTCATCCACAGCATGATCTCGTGCGCGTTGTCGGACGACCAGATGTCGTAAGCCGTGGTGAACGCGACGCCGCTGGTCGGAACGGTGACGTTGAAGCTGCTCGTGGTGGTGCCGAGCGCGCTGACCCGCTTGCCGAGGTAGCGGGTGGCGTTGGGGTACGACTTGATCCCGCCGGTGTTCGGGTGGTTCGCCCACACGCCCCAGTTGGAGGCCGAGTTGGCCCAGATCGTCTGTGGCCCGTACCCCGAGCCCCAGACGTTGTTGTAGAGCGTGTAGCCGCTGCTGGACCAGGTGCCCCACCGGTCGCTCGACCACCAGACCGCCGCCTGCGCGGGCGCCGCGACCAGCGCGGAGGCGGCGATGACCAGCGCGGCCGCGAACATGCCGGCGATCACGCGCGGTGAACGTCTCATGATCTCTCCTTCTCGTGGGGGTACGACAGGAAAGTTAGTTTGGACTCACAACTAAGTCAAGCGAAGGATATCGATCAATGGTGCCTTGAACTGTGAGCGCTCCCAGCGCCAATCGCGGCGCGTTTGGGCAGGAGGGTTAACTTTTCCGCAACATCTGTACTTCGCGATTGCAGCCGTCTACTGTGAGCGCTCCCAGTATCGAGATGAATCGATAGATAGGCGGTCGCGCATGTTCCAAGCCCGTAGGCGGACCGGCGTCCTCGGCGCCCTCCTCGCAGTCGCACTCTCCGCCGCCGCCGCGGTGGCGGTGCCGCCGGAAGCGCGGGCGGCCGGCACGCTGTCCATGCGCGGAGCTGACGTCTCCACGCTCCAGCGGGCCGTCGACCTCGGCGCGAAGTACTACACGTCCGCCGGCGCCGTGGCCGACCCGCTCGACATCCTCAGGTCCGCCGGGGTCAACTACCTCAGGCTGCGGGTCTGGAACAATCCGCGCAGCGGGTACAACAACGCCGCCAGGGTGCTGGCGTACGCGAGGACGGTCAAGGCCAAGGGCTTCAAGCTTCTGATCGACTTCCACTACTCCGACACCTGGGCCGACCCGGGCGTGCAGACCAAGCCGGCGGCCTGGTCGAGCCACGGCATCTCCGCGCTGACCACGGACGTCTACGACTACACCTACGGCCTCTGCACCGCCCTCAAGGCGCAGGGCACGACGCCGGACAGCGTGCAGATCGGCAACGAGATCAACGTCGGGATGCTGTGGAACGACGGCAAGGTGGTCAACAACGACTTCACCAACCTGAGCCTGCTGCTCAAGTCCGGCTACAACGCCACCAAGGCCTGCAACTCCTCGACCCAGGTCGTCATACACACCGCCAACTCCGACAGCGACGCGCACGCCCGCTGGTTCTACGACGGGATCAGGGCCAAGGGCGTCGTCTGGGACATCACCGCGCTGTCGTACTACTGCAACTGGCACGGCACGACGGCCAACATGACCGCCGTCGTCGCGGACATGATCTCCCGCTACGGCAAGCCGGCGATCCTGGCCGAGACCGCCGCGCCGTTCACCCTGAACAACGCGGACGGCACCGGCAACAGCATCAACACGGCCTGCCCCGGGTACGCGGCGACCTGGGCCGGACAGGGCGCGGCCTTCACGGCGGTGCAGAACGCGGCCAAGGCCGGCGGCGCCGTCGGCGTCTTCTACTGGGAGCCGACCTGGACGGCGGTGCCCGGCAACGGCTGGGACCCGGCGAACATCGCGTCCTCCGGCGACGGCTGGGACAACATGGCCGTCTTCAACTGGACAAACGTCTTCAACGGCACAATGAAGTGGATCAGCTGACCACCCGCGACGACCACCCGCGCGAATCCGGTCCGGAATCCGATCCGCCGCAGGCTCTCACCGCCTTCTCGGCCATCCGACCCGAGGGCGGCGCCGGAGCCCACCCGCCGATTGTTCACGCGCGCGTCGCTGGACCACCGACGGACTGCTTGGCTGTCGCGCTTGGCTGTCGCGCTTGGCTGTCGCGCTTGGCTGTCGCGCTTGGCTGTCCCGCTCGGCGACGGCGGAGCACTCCCCGGTGGTGTGGCACTGCGCCCACCCTCGGTGAGCCATCGCCTGGGCCGGCCGGTCGGCGGGCCGGCATCGGCACGGGTCGGCGGTGCGCCTGCGATGCGGGCCGCCGCCTGCGGTCCTGCGTGGACCTTGCGTTCGCGCGCTCGCCGGCCGGGATGCATGACGGGGTCTGCCGCCGCCGCGACCTCGTCGAGGTCGACCCCGTCGATTTCATGCCGGCGGCAGAACATGTACAGACCGTAGCCATCGGGCCGACGTGCAGCCCTTGATCGGGTGCGCGGATCCGCCGGTGGGAATGCGTCATGGGGGCCGGTCCGAGAATCTCTTCATCCCCGAGCAGGGTCCCGGCAGTGGCTTGCTGATTCGCCGCAGCTTTGGGTGAGTAATCGAGTTCGGGCTTGTCGGGCCGGCACGGGTTCTGGTATTTCCATTGACCGTTGTCGGACCGGGAGTCTGTCGATTGTTCCGCTCGCCGATATCGAGGATGCGGCGAGCTGTTCGGTGGCGATTGCGGCGAGATCGGCGCCGGGTGCCGAGGTGGTGCCGGCTGTGCCGCGATGTGGCGGGTTGGTGTGGCCCCGGGTGACGCTTCGGCCGCGGTGTCGGTCGGTCGTGGTCCGTCCGGAAGGTTCGGTGGCGGCCGGCGTTCCGTCGGAAGGTTCCTTCAGCCGAGTGGAGGCGAGCCGTGGCGGCCGTGTTGGGGTGTTCGACCTGGGTAGTCCGCGCCCTGTTGTGGCATTGTGGCTGGCCCGGCGGGTCGGGGGTGGTGTGGCCGGCGCCGGATGCGTCGTCCTGGTGACCTCGGTGGGTCGTGTCGTTTGTGGAGTCTCTCGGTGGTTCTCTCCCTGCGCTGGAGCCGTGCCGCCGTCGCCGGATGGGTGACGGGCGCGACGTAGACGTTCGGCGTGGCGTCGCCGCAGGCCCCACGCGCGACGGATTTCGTGGTCGCGGCGGAACTTGTCTCGCCCGGGAGAATGGTTGCGGGATGCGGTGCGGTCACGCATGGCGGCCAGTTCGCTGTTGCTGAACAATTGAAGCTGCCGCATGTGTCCATTGTCCCGCGACCCGGCGAGGATTGCCATTCCGATCGCCGATTGATCATGCCATTTTCTCCGGGCCGCTGTGGGGAAGTGGCGCTTGTGTGACCGGACGCATTCCGTTTCTCAGCAGGGCGGCGCGACCGGCTCCATGCCGAGACCAGAACATCGATGTCGATCCGAGGCGTGCCGCCACCATTGCTGTCAGTAGCCAATCGGATGCACCTGCACACCGCCGACAATGCATGCCACGTCCGGCCATCGCCGTGTGCGTCCGGCGGCGGGCACGACCGGAGCGCCGGAAGTCGGTCCGTGTTCACAGCGCTGCCGGTGCTGCGGTGAGGCCTGTCTCGGGACGGCCGACACCGGCGACACCGCCGTCCGATATCCGCGGCAATGCCAAGGGAGTCGCCCCTCCGCGCCGGCGTCGTCGACACGATGCCCGTGACTTGCAGCGGTGGCCATGACCGGCAGCCGTGACTCGCGGCCGTGTCGTGTGACTATTTCCCTGGCCCTGGCCCTGGCCCTGGCCCTGGCCCTGGCCCTGGCCCTGGCCCTGGCCCTGGCCCTGGCCGTGACCTGCGGTCGTGGCCGTGACCTGCGGTCGTGGCCGTGACCTGCGGTCGTGGCCGTGACCTGCGGTCGTGGCCGTGACCTGCGGTCGTGGCCGTGACCTGCGGTCGT
>NZ_JBEZDY010000039.1:0-51427 GCF_040648555.1 Actinoplanes sp. NPDC049118 | reverse complement strand
GTGGCCGGTGGCGGTGGCGGTGGCGGTGGTCGGGGCCGGGGTCGGGGTCGGGGTGGTGGCGGTGGACGGTGGCTGTGGCTGTGGCTGTGGCTGTGGCTGTGGCTGTGGCTGTGGCTGTGGCGGTGGCGGTGGCGGTGGCGGTGGCCGGTGGCCGGTGGCCGGTGGTGGTGGCGGTGGCCGGTGGTGGTGGCGGTGGCCGGTGGTGGCCGTGGTGGTGGTCGTGGCTGTGGCGGTGGTCGTGACGGGCTGGTCGCGGCTCAGTCCTGGTGGTCGGTCGCGCGGCGCGATGCGCGCTCGTGGCGGTCGACCGCCCGGGCGTGTGCGATCGCGAGCAGCCGGTCGAGCTCGGGCAGCAGCTGGGGGCCGGGCATGACGATGCTGGCGAAGCCGTAGAGCGCGTAGCCCGGGTGCGGAATCCAGGTGTCCAGCCGGGCGAAGTCGAAATCTTCGCGGTGGTCCTCGAAGTCCTTGGGCGGGAAGCCGAACAGGCTCTCGAAGGCGGCGCGGCCGAGGTCCAGGTTGAGCCGGAAGACGCCGGGGCGGTCGAGCCGGGAGGCCTCGTCGAAGCCGGGCACGTCGTGCTCGACGATGGTGGCGAACGGCTGGCGGCGGTCCGGGCCGACGTAGTAGAAGCGGTCGCCCCAGGCGCCCTCCGGCGCTCCGCTCTCCTCGCCCGCCACGAGCTGTTCGGTGCCGGGAAGCGCAAGGATCCGCTCGGCGAGCATTGCCGGGCCGGTGCCGGTCGGGATGTGCAGCACCGCGTCCGCGTGCTCGACGGTGGCCCGGTCCAGCGGGAAGTAGCGGTGGTCGTGGGTCCGCTGCCCGGCGGCCTCCACCTCGGACGCGCGGACGTACCGGGGGAGGCCGGTCCGATCCTGCAGCCTTCCCTCGTAGGTCGAGGCGGCGGGCGCCCCGATGCCGAGCGAGGGGCTCGCGCCCAGGCTGCCGACGATCACCGCGTACCGGTCGCCGAGCAGCGATCCGGCGATCGCGCCGGCGCTGAACCAGGACAGGTCCATCCCGGCCATCGTCATCGTGCTCGGGTTGCGCTGCAGGTGCCGGTTGTGCGCGAAGGCCAGGGTCGGCCCGCGGTGCGCCTCGGCCGCGCGGATCGCCAGTAGGTTCTCGGCCATCAGCGCGTCCCGGACACCGACCAGGAGGGCGACGCGTTCCCGCTGCGGCAGCGGCGCGGCGGCCCGGGCGTGGTAGCGCAGCAGGGCGACCGCGGTCGTCGCCCGTACGAACGCCGCCTGCCAGCCCTCGGTCCGCCGGGGCGCCTGCAGGTACAGCTCGGTCAGCAGGTCGTCGGCGATGACCCGCAGGCGTTCGGCGCCGGCCGAGCGCCCGATCGACCTGCCCGGCTCCCAGATCGCGGCGGGATCGCTCCACCGCGCCTCGTCGCCGATCAGCTCGTCGATCTCGGCCGAGCGGTCGGAGCCGAGGAAGTCGCAGAGGTGGGCCAGGTGATGCCGCGGGCTCGGTGCGTGGTCGAGCTCCAGCGGGGCGTCGAAGCCGTGGAATGTCAGGCGCTCGGAGTCCGGCCGGCCGGCGTTCCAGTCGCGCATCCGGACGAGCAGGTCGCGGTTGGCCGGGGCGGTACCGAATCCGTGGCTGAAGCCCTCGGCGAGGGCGCGGTCGAGGGTGACGGTGGCGGAGCCCTGGACGAACTCGTCGGCGATCAGCCCGGCCGCCCGGTCGCTCTCCAGCGCGATCGACCGGTAGCCGCGCTCGGCCAGCGACGCGAAGGCCTCGTTGCGCAGCTGGAGGAAGGCGGATTCGCCATGCGTCGGCTCGCCCAGCGCGAGCAGGGCCGGCGGCACGGGGAGCAGGTCGAGCAAGGATGTCATTCCATCAACCGTATCGTTGAACCACCCTTTGAGACTCGCAAGCGTTCGAGCGTGACAACGGCCGGAAAACCCTCAAACAGGGGGCCACCTGCTCGGGCCTCAGAACAGGGAGAGCTGGCCCGGCGTGGGCTCGCGGGGGCTGGTCAGCCCGCGCCGGAAGATCCACGGCCGCAGCTCGGGGGTCGGGTCCTCGGCGCCGGCCGGCACCGGCTCGCCGGTCAGGGCCCACAGCGACGGCCCGAGGTGTATGCCCCGGCCCGAGAGCGCCCACCGGATCACCGAGCGGCGCAGCGGCAGCCGGGCCGCGCTCAGGTCGGGCATCGGCAGGTCGGCGCGCATCCGCATGAGCCGGCGGTTGCGTTCGACGATCTCCCGGGTCGCCGGCGCGGCCAGCTGCTCGGCGGCCTGCTCGCCCACCGCCTCGCGCACCGACGATGCGTCGCCGTTGTCGATCGCGGCCCACGCCGCGTCCACCGTGCCGAAGGCCGCCAGCAGCCGGGCCGCCCGGGCGGAGCCGAACCGCCGGACCCCGGGCAGGTTGTCCGACGGGTCGCCGCGCAGGGCCGCATAGTCCCGGTACTGCCACGACTGCACTCCGCAGAGCTCGACCAGGCCCGCCGAATCCACCAGGACCGCCTCGTCGAAGCCGCCGTTGCGTACCCGCAGCACCGACGTGGTGTCGTCGATCAGGGCGAAGGCGTCGCGGTCGCTGGTCATGAGGACCGAGCGCCAGCCGCGGCTGCGGGCGAGCTCGGCCGAGCTGGCGAGCACGTCATCGGCCTCGTAGGACGGTGGCACGACCGTGCAGATCCCGGCCGCGCGCAGCAGCTCCGGCGCGCCGGCGATCTGTTCGGCGAGGTCCGCCGACTTCGCCGGCCGGTGCGCCTTGTACGCCGGGTAGTCAGTCCGGCGCGCGGAGTCGTCGGGACAGTCGAAGCCGACCACCACGGCGGCCGGCCGCAGGTGCGCGGCGGCCCGGGCGATGTAGCCGATCAGGCCCCGCAGCGCCCACACCGGCCGGCCGGCGCGGTCCAGCAGCCCGTCGAGGGCCGCGGCGTGGTACGCGCGGTGTACGAGGCTGTTGCCGTCCAGGACGAGGAGCAGGGGTGCGGGGGGTGGCACCGGCACAGCTTATTCCGGCCTGCCTCAGGAGTGGCCGAGCAGTTCGCCGAGCGCCGCCGCGAACACCTCGTGGTGCCGGGCGACGTCGTCCCCGGTGGTGTCCGGGCACATCAGCGCCATGTTGTGGAACGGGGTCAGCAGCACACCCCGGTTCAGCAGATAGGTGTGCAGGAAGTCCTCGAGGCCGGCATCGCCGCGGGCGGCGGACTCGGTGCCGGTCCGTGGCGCGGGCGAGGCGAAGCGGTACTCGACCCGGGCGCCGAGCCGGCTGACCGACCACGGCAGCGCGTATCCCTCGATGATCTTCCGGACGCCGTCGGCGAACGCGGTGGCCACCTCGATCATCGTGGCGAACGCGGCGTCGGTCAGCACCTCCTCGAGCGTGGCCCGAGCGGCCGCCATCGACACCGGGTTGCCGGAGAGGGTGCCGCCGACCCCGCCCATGTCGACCAGGTCGAGGTCGGCGCGGCCGAGCAGCGCCGCCGCCAGTTCGGCCGACAGCCCGTACGCGCCGACGGGTATGCCGCCGCCGATGGCCTTGCCGATCGTGACGACGTCCGGCGCCAGCTCCCAGGCCGCGGTCGCGCCGCCGGGCCCGGCCGAGAACGTGTGGGTCTCGTCGTTGATGAGGTAGGTGCCGTGCCCGCGGGTCAGCTCCCGCACCCCGGCGAGGTAGCCGGGCTCGGGCAGCACGATGCCGATGTTGGTCAGCGCGGGCTCCATCAGCACGGCCGCGACGTCGCCGTGCGCCAGCTCGCGGGCCAGCCCGCCGAGGTCGTTGAACTCGGCGACCCTGCTGGTCAGGGTCACGTCGCCGGGCGCGCCGACGTTGCCTTCGCGGCTGCGCGGGCGCCCGTCGGCACCGGTCACGATCAGCGACTCGTCGACGGTGCCGTGGTAGCAGTAGCTGTTGACCAGGATGCGCGGCCGGCCGGTGACGGCGCGCAGCAGCCGGACGGCCCAGCGGTTGGCGTCGGTGGCGGTGAGCGCGAAACTCCACGCCGGCACGCCGAACCGCCGGCTCAGTTCGGCGCCTACCGCCGCCGCGTCCTCTGTCGGCAGCATCGTGCTGGCCCCGCCCAGGTCGCCGAGGCGCCGGGTGACCGCCGCGACAACGGGCGCGGGGGAGTGCCCGGCCATCGCCGCGGTGTCGCCGAGGCAGAAGTCGACGTACTCGTGACCGTCGATGTCGGTCAGGCGGGCGCCGCGGGCCCGGTCGAGGTGGACCGGGAAGCCGGCGGCGCTCTTGTTCATCCAGGTCATCGGCACCCGGCCGAAGAGATTGCCGGCCCGCGCGTAGGCGGCGGCCGACCGGGGATTCCGCCGCGCGAAGGCGGCCCGCTCGCGCTCCGTCAGGGTGCGGAGGCGGTCACGGTCGATGACGTCGTCGGCTCCGGAACCCGTCGGCATGGCGCGACGCTACCAACGAACCGGCGGTTCGGCGCCCCGCCGGACGACTGATTCCGTCGCCTCGGCGAAAAGTCCTCAGGTTCGGGCGGGGCCTGCCGATCATCGGGCTCTGACCACGGGGACACCGAGCGCCGGAAGGGAGCCGAGAGATGGACATCGCCATGGACGTGGCATACACCGTGGTGGACGACCTGTTCGGCCCCGGTTCGGTCGTGCCGTGGTGGGCCTGGGCGGCGACGCTGCTGCTGATCTTCGGCAGGTTGCTCGCCCCGGTCTTCCAGCCGGATTCCCCGCCCGGCCAGAACGTCCCGGCCGTCAAACCCCCGCCCGTGAACCCCACGGTCGTCACCCCCGTGGCCTTCAAGCCCCCGCCCGTGGAGTTCCGCGCCGCCTACTTCCCGGCGAGCCACTTCGCGTCGGACCGCGGCAACTGACCGGGCGGCCGCGCGGCTTCAGGCGACGGTGGCCAGCGCGCGCCCGGCGAGGCCGAGCCCGACCACGAGGATGAGCGCCGCGGTCGCCGACGGCGCCACGGAGCGCCACCGGTCGAAGAGCCGCAGGCGGCCCTCGAGGCGGTCACGCAGGCGGATCAGGAGCAGGCCCGCCGCGGTCAGGGTCGCGGCCATCCCGAGGCCGTAGGCGACGACCAGCAGGACGCCGAACACGGTGCGCCCGAGCGCCGCCGCGCCGAGCAGCACGATCAGGGCGGACGGGCTCGGTACCAGCCCGCCGGCGATCCCCAGCCCGGCGATACCCCACCTTCCGGGCCCATGATCATGCGTATGCGAGTGCCCATGGTCGTGTGAGTGGCCGTGCCCGTGCGAGTGGCCGTGTGCGTGTGCGTGTGCGTGTGCGTGTGCGTGTGCGTGTGCGTGTGCGTGGTCGTGGTCGTGGTCGTGTGAGTGCGTGTGGTCGGCGGCCGGTGCCGGGCGGCGGGAGCGGCGGCGGACCGCCGACACCAGGGCGCCCGCGCCGATCACCGTGACCAGGGCCCCGCTGGCGAAGCCGAGCCAGCCCAGCACCGCCTCCCCGGCGACACCCGCGACCGTGGTCAGCAGCAGGCCGAGCAGCAGCACGCCCCCCGTGTGGGTCAGCGTCACCGTCGCGCCGACCGCCACCGCGTCGCGGGTGCGGCCCCGGCTGCCCGCCAGGTAGGCGGCCATCACCGTCTTGCCGTGCCCGGGCAATGCGGCATGGCCCGCACCCAGCACGAGCGCCAGCAGCACCGCCAGCAGCCCCACGAACGGGGTGAGCCGCCGGCCGCCGACCGCATCCTCCAGCCAGCGCTCGGCGCCGGCGAGGGGCCCGCTCAGGCCGGACGGGCGGACGCCGGACGCCGGCCGCAGCGCACCGGCCGCGGGTGCCGAGCCCGTACCCGGAGCCGCGGTGAACGTGGCCGACCGCACGTCCGAGGGGGACGCGAGCAGATCCTCCGGATACGCCCGCAGCTCGTCGCTCTCGCTCGCCGTCGGCAGGGACGAGCCGGCGAGTGTGATCCCCGACCCGGCGGCGGCGAGCTCGCGCCAGCCGATCCGGTCGTCGCGGAACCGGTTGGCCACCGTCACCTCGGCGGGGCGTCCCAGCCCGGCCGGTGCGGACAGCCGGCAGTCCAGCCGGCTGGTCCGCAGCCCGCCCGCGCCGTCGGAGTAGACGAGCGACGAGGCCACGACGGACCACCGCACGCCGGCACCGCCGACCGTCACCGGCAACGCGGACGCCGCCTCGGCGCACGACGGCGGCGCGTCCTGCAGGGTCGGCAGCTCCGCGAGATCGGCGACCACGACGGCGTCGATGCGGTCGGGGTACAGGGTGAGCCCCGCGTAGCGGTTGACCGTGAAGTTGCCCAGCGGGTGGGCGGCGGCCGGGCCGGTCGGCAGCGCGACGAACCCGAGCGCCGTGAGGACGATGATCATCAGCAGGCGTCTCACGGCTGTGCCTCCAATGCGGACAGCGCCCGGGCGGCCGTGGGGCCGTCGGCGGGGGAGAAGTGTGGGTTGAGGTCGCGGACCCGCCGCAGTTCGGTGCGTGCGTGCGCCAGGTCGCCGGTGCTCAGCGACACCATCGCGAGGTGGAAGGCGTATGCGGCGTTGCGGGGGCCCAGTTCGACGGCCTTGCGGGCGTACGGCAGGGCCTCGGCGTCGCGGCCGGCGGCGTGCAGGGCCCGGCCCAGCACGTCGGCGACCTCGGCGAACGGGCGGCGGCGCCACTCGGCCCGGGCGGCCCTGACCGCGGCGGGCGCGTCGCCGGCGGCGAGGGCGAGCAGGGCGCCGGTCAGGTCGTCGCGGCCGCCGTTCGCCAGGAAGATCCGGTGGGCGGCGCGGGCGAGGGCCAGCTGCTGGTCGGCCTCGGCGCGCCGGCCGGCGAGGCGCAGCAGTTCGGCGTACTCCATCAGGGTGTCCGGGGACGGCGTGCGGGCCGCGACCGACGCGGCGTCCGCCACGGCCGAGGCCAGGTCGCCGGTGGCGGCCGCGACGCGGGCCCGGCCGCGCAGCAGCGGCTGGTAGCCCGGGTCCGCGGCGAGGCCGGCGGCGTATTCGGCCGCGGCGCCCGGCAGGTCGCCGGCGAAGAGGGCCAGGTCGCCGAGCTGGGCGCGGCAGAAGGCGATGTCGGCGGGGTCGACGGCCGCGGACAGCGCCCGCCGCATCAGGTCGGCCGCCTCGGTGAGCCGGCCGCGCTGCTCCAGGTCGTACGAGGCGCGGGCGTAGGCGGCGAGGCCGGGCCGCAGATCGAGCATGCGCTGTACGGCGGCCGTGGCGCCGGCCGCGTCGCCGAGCTGGGTGCGCGCGTCGGCCAGCACGCCGTACGCGGAAGCGTCGTAGGGGTTGCCGCGCAGCGCGTCCGTGGCGAACCTGCGTGCGGCGGCGAAGTCGTGGCGGGCGTTGGCGAGGGCGCCGAGCCCGGCCAGCGCGGCCGGGTTGTCCTTGCCGCGCACCGCGAGCGAGCGGCGCAGCGCGCCCTCGGCCTTCGGGTAGAGGCCGGGATCCGCGGTGATCCGGGCCTGCTCGACGTAGGCGAGCCCGAGCGCGGCCCACGTCTCGTGGTCGCGGGGTAGCTTGCGGAGCCGGTCCTGTGCGCGGGCGATGCCGTCGGCGAGGCGATCGGTGTGCACCCGCGCGGTCGCGGCGGCCGGCGCCGGAGCCGGCTTCTCGCGGAGGCCGAAGACGGCGCCGGCGGCGAGCAGCGCGAGCGCGGAGACCGACACCACCAGGACCGTGCGAAGTGGATGACGCATGGGAGGCTCCCTTCCGTACGGGCGCGCCCGGTGGACGCGCCCGTATCCGGTGTCGGTCAGAAGGCGACGGTGTCGTCGGCGCGCGACGGTACGGCCCGGCGGCGCCACATCCACGACGCCCCGAGCAGGGCCAGCAGGGCGCCTCCGCCGATCACGGACGCCAGGACCAGCGCCGAGGTGCCCCGGCCGTCGGAGGCCGCGGCCGCCGCGGGGCTCAGCGACGGCGCCGGCTTCTCGATCGCCGCGCCGCTGCCGGTGATCGCCGCGCCGGTACCGGATCCGGCTCCGGACCGGGCGTTGACGGCGCCCTGGTTCGGCAGGGCGACGTAGGGGAAGACGCCGCCGAACGCGTTGTCGTTGCTGTCGACCTTGTCGCCCGCGGCGAGCGCGTCGACCAGCTTACCGGTCTGCGCGGCGCCCTCGACGGCCTGTACGGCGATGTCGACGGCGTCGTCGCTCAGGCGCCGCCCGTTCGGGAAGCCCTGCAGGTCACCGGCGAGCACTCCGAGCCGGTTCGGCTGGGCCGTGACCGGGACGTTCAGGTTGAGCCGCAGCATCTCCGACGGGCGGAAGCGCTTCGGGTCGACGTCCTTGTTGTTGAGCTGCGAGTTGAGGTCGGCCTTGATCGGGCCGCCGGCCTTGGTGGTGATCCCGGTCAGGAAGATCTCGACCAGGTCGTTTCGCGGGGTGGCCGGCGCGGGCACGCCGTAGATGCCCTCGATCAGCTTCGGCAGCTCGGGGTCGGTGACCCGCTTGACGACCGCCGGGATGCCGGCGTCCTTGTCGGGCGAGATCGAGTTGAAGGCGTCCTTCAGGTTCGCCGGCACGACCACCTCGTTGACCAGCGGGTTGCCGAGACGGGACACCTGCACGCGGTCGTCGGTGAGCTTCGGGTTGCTCTGTCCGGTGACGCGTACCCGGTTGCGGTCGGTGGTGGTCCAGACGCCGATCACCGGGTTGCGCTTGGCGTCGCCGCCCAGCGCCACGTCCTTGAACGGCACCTGCAGCGCCAGGGTGTTGACGTTGTAGCCGGCGAGCGTGTCCTGGCCGGTCTCGCTCAGGTCGCCGCCGTAGAGCAGGTCGAAGACCCGCAGGTCGAGGAAGAACGGGTCGTCGGCCTGGCCGGCGAACAGCTTCCAGCCGCCCTGCAGCCCGATGGTGGCCTCGTCGCGCAGCTTCTGGTAGTCCGGCATCGAGGCCGGGCCGATCCGCGACGGCGCGACGGGCGCGTCCTTGATCCGGGTCTTGAACGGCGCGCCGCCGAACGACGACTCCAGCGTGTAGGTCTGCTTGAACAGCAGGTTCTTGTCGCCGAACGAGGTGACCGGGCCGTTGTTGTACAGGAAGGTGGCGCCGCCGCGGCGGTCGACGTTCTTGAACGTCCAGCGGAACACGGCGTCGGCCTTGGCGTCGCCGTCGCTGTCCACGTTGATGTTGTAGGCGGCGTCGGTGGCGAACGGATAGAAGTTCGGGCCGCCGTCCGGCTCCTCGAACGGGATCCAGTTGGCGATGAGGTTGACGTAGCCGGGGCGTTCGGGGCTGACGAAGGCGTACAGGTCCGTGTTGTCGGCGGCCGGATCGCTCGCGATCAGCGGCGCCTCGCGGTGGCTGGAAGCCACCGACGCCGACGGTCCCAGGCCGGCGAGGGAGCCGACGAGGACGGTGCCGGCCGCGGCGACTGCCGCCACGACCCTGCGCCTCTTCTTCAACGGTTGCGTGGTCATCTCTGTCCTCCCGATGGGGTGCGTGCGAGAGGACTTCGGACCGGGCGGGCAGCCGGCTCGGTATCGGTCGGGTTCCCGTCAGCAACCCATCCGCGGCGCCGGCGGCTCCGAACACCGCTTCTCGGCAGAATGGGCGCATGACTACCGCGCAGTTCTCGTCGGTTCGGGCCGGGCACTGGACCGGCGCCGGAACCGGGGTGACGGTGATCCTGCCGCCCGCCGGCACGGTCGGCTCCGGGGAGGTGCGCGGAGGCGCGCCGGCGACCCGCGAGTTCGCCCTGCTGGATCCGGTCCGGCTGGTCGACCGCGTCGACGCCGTGGTCCTGTCGGGAGGCTCGGCGTTCGGGCTCTCCGCGGCCGACGGGGTGATGAGCCTGCTGCGCGAGCGCGGAGCCGGCTTCCCGACCCCGGCCGGGCCCGTGCCGATCGTGGTCGGCATGTCGATCTTCGACGCCTCGGTGCGTACCGGCCCGCCCGACGCGCAGAGCGGCCGGGCGGCCGCGCTCGCGGCCCTCGCCGGCGGTGACCTCTCCTCGGGCCGGGTCGGCGCGGGCACCGGCGCGTCGACGGGGAAGTGGCGCGGGCGCCTCGACCCCGGCGGCCTGGGCCGGGCCCGGCGCGACGCCGGCGGCGTACAGGTCGAGGCCGTCGTCGTGGTCAACGCCTGGGGCGACGTCCTCGGCCGCGACGGCGAACCGCTCTTCGGCGGCGACGCCGGCTACGTGCGGCCGCCGGCCGCCGCCGGCATGGAGAACACCACCGTGGCCGTGGTGCTGACGAATGCGCGGCTGTCCAAGTCCGACTGCTTCCTGCTCGCGCAGAGCGGCCACGCCGGGTTCGCGCGGACCCTGCATCCCGCCCATTCGCGGTACGACGGCGACGCGGTGGTCGCGCTCGCCACCGGCGAGGCCGGGGTGGAGGCGGACCTCGACCTGCTGCGGGCGGTCACCGCCGACGTGGTCGGTGACGCCATCCGGTCGGCGGTCGCCTGAGCGGGTTCGTCAACGGCCCCTGGGCGCGGCCGGCGAGGACCGGTCCAGGGCGCGAACGGTGCTGCTCGCCGAGGAGACGACCCGGACCCGGCTCCGGTGCGCCGATCCGACCGGCAACGGCGGGTCGTCGCCGGTCGCCGGGAGCGCGACGACCAGCGCGATCAGCATCAGCGTGTAGGCGTTCTCCAGCAGCGCGTTGCCGGGTGCGAGCCAGATCGGCGACGCGACGCTCAGCGCGTACCCGGCGAGCGCGGCGAGGGCCGGCAGCGGGTCGCGCCGCCGGAGCCCGCGGTCCGCCAGCAGGAGCACCGCGACCGGCAGGAACACCAGGTGGTGGGTCCACGACATCGGGCTGATCAGGTTCGCCGTGAGGCCGGTCAGGGTCAGCGCCGTCACCTCGTCGCCGCCGGCGTTTGCCCGCCGGGCCCGGTGCAGCCCGATCGCCAGGACGAGCAGGCCGGCGATCGTCCACCACCCGGCCGGCGCGTCCAGGCGGGCGAAGAGGCCGGTCAGCGCCTGGTTGGTGAGGGCGTCCGGCGCGCCGACCCGGTCCGGCCGCCACATCAGGTCGCCGAAGTAGCGCACCGACTCGGCGGGCGCCGCCAGGAAGGCGCCGACGGTCAGGGCGGCGACGGTCAGGCACGCCGTGCGGGCCGCGCGCCACTGCCGGGTCACCAGCAGGTAGACGATGAACAGCCCGGGGGTGAGCTTGACCGCGGTGGCGACGCCGACGCCGACGCCGGTCCAGCGGGAGGCGTGCCGGCGCACCACGATCAGGTCCAGGACGACGAGGGCGAACAGCCACAGGTTCACCTGGCCGAGGCCGAGGGTCTGCCGCACCGGTTCGGTGCAGAGCGCCAGCGGCAGCGCCACGGCGAGCACCGAGCGCCGGGAGCGGCCGTGCGCCTCGGCGATCGGGGCGATCAGCACGGCGAGGACGACGGCGAGGGCCACGATGCTGCCGGCGGCGTTGAGCCAGCCCGCCGTCGCCGCGGAGGTCGAGGCGACCGGCATCAGCACCAGCGCGGCGAACGGCGGGTAGGTGAAGCCGAGGTGGCCTCGCACGGGCGCGGCGTAGTCGTACAGGTCGCCGCCGTGTGTCCACCAGCGGATCGCGTCGTGGTAGATGACCATGTCGAAGAACCGGTAGTGCTCGTCGAAGACCCGGATCACGAGCAGGGTCACGATGATCAGGAGACCGGCCGCGGCCGTCCTGAGGCGACGATCGCCGGTGGGGGTCAAGGCTTGTCGCTCCAGGTGACCGACGTGACGGCCGTGCTGTACTGCACGGCACCGGGCGGCAGGCTCGCGTTCGCCGGGCCGGGCCGGCGCACCACCGCCTGGCTGTAGGTGATCCGGCCGGAGCCGGAGCCGAGATAGACCTGCCATTCGACCAGGCCGTGGCGCGGGGTGATCCCGGTGTACGCCAGGCCGCGCGCCGGGCGCCCCAGCGGGTCCACGTCGGCGTCCAGCGTGCTGACGCCGGTCAGGCCGGCCAGCATGCGGTAGATCTTCGCGCGCTCGCCGCCGCCGGAGTCGGTGAAGGTGTCGAGCAGCCTGGTGCCCGTGCGGAAGAGCCAGCCCTGCGGGTCCGCCGGCACGGCCAGGCCCTTCGTGGCCAGCCAGGCGATCATCGCGGCGCCGGTCTCGGCGGGATCGTCGGGCAGCGCCGCCACGTCGCCGTCGAAGCCGTGGTCGCCGGCCAGGTCCGGGTAGAGGCCGGGGTACGGAGGGCCGGCGATCTCGCTCGCGTCCGGCGTGCCGTCGCGGGCGTAGGCGGCGGCGTCGGCGGCCGTCAGCGGCCGCACGCTCGATCCGGCGTCGCCGATGGTGAGCCACCCCTCGCCTGGCAGCCCGTCCGCGGGCCGGACGCCGCGCACCACGTCGACCCGGATGACGTCGTAGCCACCGGCGGAATCGAGGTGCACGACCCGGCCCGTGGTGCCCGTGACGTGCACGAACCGGCCCCGCCGGCCGTCGCGCTCGGCCAGCTCGGCGGCCTCGTACAGGATCGCCCGCGGCGTCGCGCGGCCGGCGACGGGCGGGCGTGGCGGCGCGGGTGGCGCCTGCACCACCGCGACCGCGGCGATGGCCGCGGCGGCCAGCCCGGCGGCGACCAGGCCGGAGCCCCACCTCGGACGGGTGCCGAGGGTGAAGCGCGGTCGCGGCCGGGCCAGCACGGCGCGGAGCAGCAGCCGGGCCCGGGCCGAGTCCGCGGCGTCACGGACGTCGGCGTCGGGTACCGGGTCGGCCGCGGCCAACCGCGTCATGGCGTCCTGGTCGTTCATGCCGATCTTCCCCTCGGGCCGGCGGTGGTGCGCAAGGGATACGTGGGCGCCGGCCGTTCCTGGTCGGCGGCCTCGAGCAGCCGGGCGAGCCGCCGCCGGGCCCGGTGCACCCGCACCTTGAACGCGACCGCCGAGCAGCCCAGCACCCGGGCGGCGTCGTCGTGGTCGAGGCCCTCCCAGCCGATCAGCAGCAGGGCCTCGCGGTCGGCCGCGGAGAGCCCGAGCAGCGCGTCGCGCAGGCCCGCGTCCGCGACCACCGCGACCGCGTGGTCCGGGGTCTGCGGCACGCCGCGGCGTGCGATCCGCTCGGCGAGGCGCAGCCGGCGCCGGGCGGCGCGCTCCTCGTTGGCGAGGCTGTTGCGGGCGACGCGGTAGAGCCAGGGCAGCGGCTCCTCGGGCAGCCGCGCGAAGTGGCGCCAGGCGGTGGCGAACGTGTCGGCGACGACGTCGTGTGCGCGCGCCGGGTCGGTGCGGCGCGCCACGAACGCGAGCACGCGGGGGTAGCACCGGCGGAACATCGCCGTGAACAACTCCTCGTCCGTCACGCGCCCTCCTCGTCCGTCATCGCTGTAGGTCCGGACAGCGGCTGACGGTTACCGCGCGGGTCGATTCTTTTCCACGCCGGCAACCCGGGCTCCGGAAGTTTCGGAATTCCACTTCGTCTACGCGGTGATGATGATCATCCCGAGTGGAATCGCGCTGTTCGTGGCGCTGCTGAGCGTCCGTGAGACGTACCGGAAAACTTCCGGAAATTCGTTGTTGACGAATGTGTCATCACCTCTCAACAATGGTGACAACGACGGATGTCGATCGCCTCCGGCGGGCCCCGGCCGCCGGGTGTCGCATGTCGAACTGACGGTGGTGCCGAGGCCCGGCCGGCACCCCCCACGCCACGTTCCGCATCACAGAGAAGGTGACCCCATGATCGGAAAACCCGGCGGACGGCCGAGAACGAGACTGTTGAGGGCCGGTCTTGCCGGCGCGGCCGGCCTGCTCGCCGCGGCCGGCGTCCTGGTACTGACCCCGGCGGCCGATGCGGCCGCCGACTGCGCCAACGGCTATGTGGGGTTGACCTACGACGACGGGCCCAACCCGTCGAACACCACAAACCTGCTCAACGCGCTGCGTTCGGCGGGCCTGCGGGCCACGATGTTCAACACCGGCCAGAACGCCGCCGCCAACCCGGGTCTCGTCGCCGCCGAGGCGGGCGCGGGCATGTGGATCGCCAATCACAGCTACACCCACCCGCACATGCTCAACCTGAGCGCGGCCCAGATGTCGTCCGAGCTGTCCAGGACCCAGTCCGCCATCCAGAACGCCGGCGGCGGCACCCCGAGGCTGTTCCGCCCGCCGTACGGGGAGACCAACGCCACGCTGCAGTCGGCGGCCTCCGCCCTCGGTCTGCGGACGCTGACCTGGGACGTCGACTCGCAGGACTGGAACGGCGCCGGCACCGCGCAGATCGTGCAGGCCGCGTCCACCCTCACCAACGGACAGACCATCCTCATGCACGACCAGTACGCGACCACCGTCGCAGCGATCCCGCAGATCGCCTCCGGCCTGCGCAACCGCGGCCTCTGCGCCGGCATGATCTCGCCGTCGACCGGCCGGGCGGTCGCGCCCGACGGCACGCCGCCGACGACGGGCCCGACCACCCCGCCCACCACCGGCCCGACCACCCCGCCGCCCGGGGGCGGCTGTACGACGACCTACACCGAGGGCCAGAAGTGGAGCGACCGCTTCAACGGCCAGGTGACGGTCTCCGGTGCGAACAACTGGATCGTGACGGTCACGCTGCAGTCACCACAGCGGATCATCGCAACCTGGAACGCCTCGGTCAGCTGGTCCAGCGCCACCGTGATGACCGCGCGGCCCAACGGCAGCGGGAACACGTTCGGCTTCACCGTCCAGCACGGTGGCAACTGGGCCTGGCCGTCGCTGTCCTGCCGCGCCGGGTAGCCCAGCCCGGCCGGTGACCGGTCGCGGGGTGCGGCGGCGGCCGCACCCCGCGACGCCGGCGTGTCCGGCGCTACCGGCCTCAGGCGCCGGCCGCCGCGTGGACCCGCGCGCCGTCGATGTAGGTGAGCGCGACCGTGCTCTCGCCGATCCGCTCCGGCGGCCCGTCGAACGGATCGCGGTCGAGCACCACGAGGTCGGCGCGGTAGCCGGGCCGCAGGTGCCCGGTGTCGTCGCGATGGTTCACATGGGCGGAGCCCGCGGTGTACGCGGCCAGCGCCGTGCCGAGGGTGAGCCGCTGACCGGGCAGGAACGGCGGCAGGCCGCCGCCGAGGTGCGCTCGGTTGACCGCGACGTGGATGCCGAGCAGCGGGTCGGGGCTGCTGACCGGCCAGTCGCTGCCGGCGGCCAGGGTGGCGCCGGCCCGCTCCAGATCGCCGAAGGGGTACTGCCACCCGGCGGGGCCCGGCTCGAGGAACGGCAGGGTCAGGTCGTCCATCTGCGGCTCGTGTGCGGCCCAGAGCGGCTGCAGGTTCGCGGTCGCACCCAGGGCGCGGAAGCGTGGCACGTCGTCGGGGTGCACGACCTGCAGGTGTGCGAGGTGCGGCCGGGTGTCGCGGAACCCGTTGGCGGTGCGGGCAGCGGCGACGGCGTCGAGCGCGTCGCGCACGGCACGGTCGCCGAGCGCGTGGAAGTGCACCTGGAAGCCCAGCGCGTCCAGCGCGGTCACGTACCCCGGCAGCGCCGCCGGGTCGACGAAGGAGAGCCCACGGTTGGTCGTCGGATGACCGTGCGCGTCGGTGTACGGCACGGTCATCGCGGCGGTGAAGTTCTCCGCGACGCCGTCGAGCATGAACTTGACCGTCCCGCTGCGCAGCCGGCCGACGGTGAACCGCTCCCGCTTCTCCACGAGCTCCGGGATCTGGGCGGCGTCGCGGTCCCGGTCCCACCACAGGGCCCCGGCGACCGAGGAGATCAGCGACCCGTCGCCCGCCGCGGTGAGGTAGGCGTCGGAGATGTCGGGGTAGCCGTTGCCCGCGCACAGCATCGCGTCCTGCCAGGCGGTGACGCCCAGCGAATGCAGCAGGCGCTGGGCGCGGAGCAGCCCGGCGAGCCGGTCCGCCGGCGTTACCGGCGGGAGCAGGCCGGCGACCAGGGACATCGCGCCCTCCTGGAGCCCGCCGCTCGGGCCGCCGCCGGGCTCGCGGTCGATCCGCCCGTCCGCCGGATCCGCGGTGCCCGCGTCGATCCCGGCCAGGGCCAGCGCGCGGCTGTTGACCCAGGCGCCGTGGTGGTCGCGGTTGGTCAGGAAGACCGGCCGGTCGGCGACGACCCGATCGAGCAGGCCGCGGGCGGGGGTGCCGCCGGGAAAGCTCTCCATCGACCAGCCGCTGCCGACGATCCAGGCGGCGCCGGGGTTCGCGGCCGCGTACGCGCCGACCCGGTCGAGGTAGTCGCCGACGTCGGTGGTGCCGGTGAGGTCGCACTGGCCGAGTTCGAGGCCGCCCATCACCGCGTGGACGTGTGCGTCCTGGAAGCCGGGCAGCAGCAGCCGCCCGCGCAGCTCGACGACCTCGGTCCGGGGCCCTGCTAGCGCGGTCACCTCCGGGCCGCCGACGGCCAGGATCCGCCCGCCGCGCACGGCGAGCGCGGTGGCGCGCCCGGCGGCCAGCACCGGGCCGCCGGTGAACAGCAGATCGGCGGCGGCGGTCGGCATGGCTAGACGGTACGCAGGTCGAGCGAGTGCCAGACGACGCCGTCGAGGTTCCCCGTCGTCCACCAGAGCACGCCGTCGCGGTACGACACCGAGCCGGCGTCCGGGCTGATCTCGATGGTCTGCCGGGTGGCCATCTCGAAGACGACCAGCTGGCTGTTCCCGGTGAGCTCCGAGTTCGGTCCGACCTGGGCGAGGACCTCGAAGCGGTCGAGCGGCGCCACATCGGTGATCACCGTGGCCGCCACGTCGCCCGCGATGCGCTCGCGGCCGCTGCCGTCCGGGTGCATCAGCTCGATCCGGTTGGTGCCGTCGCCCGCCAGCGCCGCCACCCGGCACCACGCCGGGCCGCAGGCCGTCGTGGCGCGCCGGCCGGCCCGCGCCACCGCGACCTCGCGCCCGGTGGTCAGGTCGCGCAGCCGGGTCGCGCCCGCCGCCTGGTTGACGCCGTCGACCAGCCACGGGTACGCCGACAGCTTCCAGGTGCCGGCCTGCGGCTGTATGCGCACCGGACCGCCGGTCAGGGCGACCGAGCGGACCTCGGTGGAGTCCGCGGCGCCGGCCGCGGCCCAGTAGACCCGGCCGCCGGTGACCACGAGGTCGTACTGCGACTGGTAGAACGTGGCGCGGCCGACGTCGGCGGAGAGCAGCCGGGCGGGGCGGCCCGGCTTCAGGCCGGCCGCCCACAGCGCCGGCCGGCCGCCGCCGGTGCCCTCGACCCAGACCAGCTCGTCGCCGGCGACGGCGAAGGTCTGGAACGACGGATGCCGCGGCCGGGGCAGGCGCCGGAGCTCACGCACCGAGTCGCCGGCGCCGAGCAGGACGAGTCGCAGGAACCGGCCGTCCGGGGTCTCGGCGGTGCCGGCCGAGGTGCGGGCGTCGAGGAAGATCCCCGGCTTGTACTCGGTGCCGTCCGCCAGCCTCGGCTGCACCGTGCCGCGCTCTGCCTGCGGCCAGGCCGTGGCGGCGGACACCAGGGCGGTCGGCGGCGTGCTCGATCCCGACGCCGGCATCGCCAGCAGGGCGGCGCCGGCGGCGAGCGCGGCGCACAGCCCCAGCGAGGGCCATCGTGAGGTGCTGATGCCATCACCTCCCCTGGCGTTGCGGCGACGCCATGATAGCCAGGCCTTCCCGCGGGCCCCGCCGGCGACGGCGGAGGGCCGCGCCGATCTCGCCGGAGGTCGCCGCCCGGCCCTATGCTGTGCCGATGACCGGGACGGAACGCCGATCGACCTTCATGAGCCGGCTGCGCCGCCGGTTCCGGTTCCTGGGCGGGGTGGCAGACGCGGTCTCGCACGCCGAGATGGGCCCCTACGCCGGCGCGCCGCGCAACCCCGAGCTGCGGGTCGGCGACGAGAAGTCGTACTCGACCGTGCGCTACACCACGCACCAGGTGGCCGTGAGCGCTGCCGACGAGGAGCAGTGGCTGCGTTCGCCGATGCCGGCGATCGCCAAGGCCCGGGAGCGGGCCCGCCGCACGGTGGTCTGAGGCCCTTCAGCCGACGGTGGTGAGATGGGCGACGACCATGTCGCCCAGCATCGTGCGGTAGTGCTCGCGCAGGCCCGGGTCGAGCAGGTCGCGGCCGAAGATGGTGCCGAAGGTGTACTGGTTGGCGACCCGGAAGAAGCAGAACGCGCTGATCGCCATGTGCACGTCGACGGCGTCCACATCGGTGCGGAAGACGCCCTGCTCCTGGCCGCGCCGCAGCAGGTCGGTCAGCAGCCGTACGGCCGGGGTGTTGAGGTCGATCAGGTCCGGCAGCTGCGCGATGTGCTCGCCGCGGTGGATGTTCTCGATGCTGACCAGGCGGATGAAGTCCGGGTTGGCCTCGTGGTGGTCGAAGGTCACCTCGGCGATCCGCCGGATCGCCGCGGCGGGCTCGAGGTGGTCGACGTTGACCTCCTGCTCGGCGGCGCGGATCCGGGCGTACGCCTGCTCGAGGGCCTCGACGTACAGCTGTCTCTTGCCGCCGAAGTAGTAGTAGATCATCCGCTTGGTGGTGCGTGTGCGGTCCGCGATCTCGTCCACCCGGGCGCCGTCGTAGCCGCGATCGGCGAACTCCGCGGTGGCGACGGCCAGGATCTCCGCGCGGGTGCGTTCCGCGTCGCGGCGGCGTTCCGAGGGATCGGACGGGGCGCGTGTCGCATTCATCGGGCTCCTTCGCGGGGCGTCTCGAGCGCTCGGCAAGGTTCGCACACGGCCCTTGACATCGATCCGTCGAGGGCCGATAACTAACGTACCGGTTCGTACATTAGCGGCGGAGGTCAGCCCGTGGGCGGTGCGGACGACCACTTCATCGTCGGGCTGATCGGTGCCGGCATCGGCTCCTCGCTGAGCCCGCCGCTGCACGAGCGCGAGGCCGACGACCAGGGACTTCGCCTCATCTACCAGCTGATCGACATCACCGCGCTCGGGCTGGCGGCCGCCGACGTCGGCGAGCTGGTGCGTACCACGCGGCAGGTCGGCTTTCGCGGCCTCAACGTCACCCACCCGTGCAAGCAGGAGGTCCTCGGGCACCTCGACGAGCTCTCGCCCGAGGCGGCGGAGCTCGGCGCGGTCAACACCGTCGTCTTCGCCGGCGGCCGCTCGATCGGGCACAACACCGACCGGTACGGATTCGCCGAGAGCTTCCGGCGCGGGCTGCCCGGCGCCGCCACCGGGCGGGTGGTCCTGGTCGGCGCGGGCGGCGCGGGGGCGGCGGTGGCGCACGCGATGGCCCGGCTCGGCGCCGGCCACCTCACCGTCATCGACGCCGACCCGGACCGTGCGCGCCGGCTGGCCGGGTCCCTCGTCGCGGCCGGTACCCCCGCCGACGGCGTCGGCGCCGGGCACGTCGCCGAGCGGCTGGCCGGCGCCGACGGCCTGATCAACGCGACCCCGGTTGGCATGGAGCACCACCCCGGCCTGCCCGTGCCGGCCGAGGTGCTGAGCCCGCGGCTCTGGGTCGCCGACGTCATCTACCGGCCGCTGGAGACCGGCCTGCTGCGTGCGGCGCGGGCGGCCGGCTGCCGCACGCTCGACGGCGGCGGCATGGTCGTCCATCAGGCCGCGGAGGCGTTCCGGCTCTTCACCGGCCGCGCGCCGCGGGTCGGCCGGATGCTCCGGCACTTCGCGGCCCTGACGGCACCGGCCGACGGCGGCACCCGTGCGTAGGGCCGCCTCAGCCGGCGTCCGGCCCGAGGTAGGCGGGCAGGATCGACGGCGGGATCGGTCCCTTGATCCGGCGGCCCTGCTGGGTCTCCTCCCACGCGTGGGCGAGGATGCCGACGCTGCGGCTGAGCACGAACAGGCCCCGGGCCAGCGGCGCGGGGAAGCCGAGCTCGGCGTAGATGACCGCGGTGGCGCCGTCGATGTTCATCGGTACGTGCCGGCCCGCCCGCGCGTTCAGCAGCTCCTCGACCGCGCGGGCGGCGGCGAGGTGCCGGCCGGCGACGACGCCGTCGCGCACCGCGTCGTCAACGAGCGCCAGCAGCGGCGCCCGGCGCGGGTCGACCGGGTGGAAGCGGTGGCCGAACCCCGGCAGATACGGCGAGCCGGCCCGCCACCGGGCGACCACCGCGGCGGCGTCGCCGGTGTCGCAGATCTCGTCGAGCAGCGCGACGCACTGCTCGCCGGCGCCGCCGTGCACGTCGCCCAGCACGTTGACCCCGGTGGCGACGGCGTTGTTCAGCCCGACGCCGCAGGTGGCCGCCATCCGCGCGATCGCGATCGACGGCGCCTGCGGGCCGTGGTCGACCCCGGCGACGAGGGCGGCCTCCAGCAGGGCGGATTCGCGCGGCGTCGGCGTGTCGCCGCGCAGCATCAGCCAGATCATGCCGGTCAGCCCGGTCGTGCCGATGAGGTCCTGCACCGGGCGGCCGCGCAGCTCGATGACGCCCGGCTCGATGCGGCTGACCGCCGTCGCCCACCAGCCGGCGACCTCGTCGCGGGTGCGGTCGGCGGTCATCGGGGTGCCCCGGCCGCCGCGCGCCACCGGGTCAGCAGGCCGGGCAGGTCGGCGTTGTGCTCGCCCAGCGCGGGCGGCGGCGCGGGCGGCGCGAACTGTTCACCGTCGAACTGCACGCCGTTGCCGGTCACCCGCAGGGGCCCCGGCGCGGCGGCCGCCGCGCCCTCGGGGAAGGGCAGCTCGCTGATGAACCCGCGGCCGGCGGCCTGCGCGGACCCGATCGCCTGCGGCACGGTGAGGATGCGGGCGGCGGGCACGCCCGCCGCGGCGAGGATCCGCTCCCAGTCGGCCGCCGGCCGGGCGGCGAGCGCGTCGTTGATCTCGCGGTTCAGCGCGTCGCGATGCTCCTTGCGCGACTCTCGGTCGGCGAACCGCGGATCGGCGCACAGCCCGGGACGCCCGATCAGGGCGCACAGGGTCTCGAACTGCTCCTGGCGGTTCGCGGCGATGTTCAGCGGGCCGTCGGCGGCGTCGAAGGTCCCCGACGGAGCGGCGGTGGCGTTTTGATCCCCCGTCGGTTCCGGCGCGATGCCGCTCACCAGGTAGTTGGAGACCGCCCAGCCCATCGCGGAGACGGACGCCTCCAGCATGGACACGTCGAGGAAGCACCCGTGCCCGTCGCGCCCGCGCCCGGCGAGGGCGGCGCAGACGGCGAGCGCGGCGGTGAGCCCGCCGACGGTGTCGCAGATCGGGAAGCCGACGCGCAGCGGGGCCGACTCGGGCGTGCCGGTGATGCTCATCATCCCGGACAGCCCCTGGATGATCTGGTCGTAGGCGGGCGCCTGGCTCATCGGACCCCGCTGGCCGAAGCCGGTGATCGCGCAGTAGATCAGCCCCGGGTTCAGCGCCCGCAGCCGCTCCACGTCGTAGCCGAGGCGCTCGAGCACCCCGGCCCGGAAGTTCTCCAGCAGCACGTCGGCGCCCGAGACGAGCCCGGCGAAGGCCTCCCGGCCGGCGTCGTCCTTGAGGTCCAGCTCGATCGACTTCTTGCCGGCGTTCTGTGCCAGGAAGGAGGCGCCCAGGCCGGCGGCGTTCAGTGCCGGGTCGGGGCCGAGGCGCCGGGCCAGGTCGCCCTGGCCGGGCAGCTCCACCTTGACGACCTCCGCGCCGAGCAGCATCAGGTGGTAGCTGCAGTACGGCCCGGCGAGCACGTTCGTCAAGTCGAGCACGCGGACGCCGGACAGTGGTCGCTCGTGCATTCCCATGGTTCCTTCCGCGAGGCGCGGCGATCAGAACGACGAGCCGAGCGGGTGGTCGAAGCCGCGCTCGGCCATCCGCTGGGCCACCTCCTTCAGGTCGCGCGCGAAGGTGTCGATCCGTTCGTCGGTGAAGCGCAGGGTCGGCCCGCTCAGGCTCAACGCCGCAACGACCGTGCCGGAGCGCCCGAGGATCGGCACCGCGACGGCGGTCAGGCCCTCTTCGCGCTCGCCGTGGCTGACCGCGTGGCCGCGCAGGGCGGCCTCGTCGATCCACTCCCGCAGGCGGTGGACGTGGCCCTCGCCGTACGGGGAGGAGCGCGCGACCCGGGCGAGCAGGCCCGGGCTCGCGTTGCGCAGCAGCACCTTGGCGGACGCGCCGGCCCAGAGGGGCAGCTCGTCGCCGATGTGGACGACGTGCCGCAGCGGCTGCGGGCTCTCCTGCTGTGCGATGCAGACCCGGACGATGTCGCGCGCGACGTAGACGTTCACCGTCTCCCGGTCACGGGCGGCGAGGTCGCGCATCATCCGCTTGGTCTCGGGCGGCAGCTCCCAGCTGCTGCGCGCGAGGTGCGCCCAGCGCCAGAGCCCGGGGCCGGCCATGTAGCCGGTGCTGGTGGCCCAGAGCAGGCCGATCTGCTCCAGGGTCTGGATGAGACGGATGACGGTCGTCTTGGCGAGCCCGGTGGCCGCCACGGCGTCCCGGATGGTGATCAGCGGCCGTTCCTCGGTGAGCAGCGACAGGATGTCCAGCGCGCGCTGCACGCTGCGGACGCCCTGCGTCTCCGGCGTCTCGGCCGGCCGGGTCCCGGAGGGCTGCACGGTTCCTCACTTCCTGGCGCCGGGCGCGGCGCCGACGCGGTTCGCGGGCAGCCCGATTCTGCCGCCCGGCCACCCGGTTCATCGGGCGGTAACTTCTCCGACCCGCCCTATTGCCAGGAAGCAGCGGTCGCCCGTACGTTACACCTAGTCCGCACAGCGGTCCAAGAGACCGTCTGATGGTCCACCAGATGGATCGCCCCGAGGGGGTTCCGGCGATGCTCGACGCGATACTCAAGGCAGCGGGATCCGGCGCGGTCGCCGAGGCTCCCGCGCTGCTCGGAGGTGTCTGGATCAACGAAGGATGCACCGCGGAGCGGATCGGCCCGTACGCGCGGACCGTGGTCAGCAGGGCCCGGACCGCGAGCCCGTCCGAGGTCCGTACAGCGGTTCAATACGCCCACCAGAACGCGAGAGCCGTCGGCCGGCTCGCCCCCGCGACCCGGGCCGGAATCCTGGAGGGCGCGTCCCGGCTGGCGGCCGGGCGCCGCGCCGAGTTCGCCAACCTGATCGCCCTCGAGCTGGGCAAGCCGGTGCGTGACGGGCTCGGCGAGCTCGACCGGGTGGCCGACACCTTCGCCGTCTGCGCCGCGGAGGCCCGCCGGATCGGCGGCGACATGCTCCCGGTCGCCGGCTGGGAGCGCGGCGTCGGCAACACCGCCGTCACCTACCGCGCGCCGGCCGGCGTCGCGCTGGCCATCACCCCGTTCAACGCGCCGGCCAACCTGCTCGCCCACAAGCTCGGCGCCTCGTTCGCCGCCGGCAACACCACGATCGTCAAGGCGCCGCCGCAGGCGCCCGCGGTCACCGCCGCGGTGGTGGCCCTGCTGCTCGCGGCGGGGGCGCCCGTCGAGGCGGTGCAGCTGCTGCACGGCGGGGGAGAGGTCGGCGCGGCGCTCTGCGCGGCACCGGAGATCAGCGTCGTCAGCTTCACCGGCAGCGCCGTCACCGGTGCCGCCGTCGCCCGCGCGGCCGGCGCCAAGCGCCTCGTGCTCGAGCTCGGCGGCAACGCCGCCACCATCGTCTGCGAGGACGCGGACCTCGGCGCGGCCGCCCGGGTGTGCGCACGCACCGGCTACAGCAACTCCGGGCAGAGCTGCATCTCGGTGCAGCGCGTCTACGTGCACTCCTCGCGCTTCGACGAGTTCGTCGCGGCGTTCACCGCCGAGGCGGCCGCGCTGAGGGTCGGCGATCCGCTCGATCCGGCCACCGACGTCGGCACGATGGTCGACGAGCGGGCCGCCGAGCGCGTCGTCGCCTGGGCCGCCGCGGCCGTCGCCGGTGGGGCGGTCATCACCCTCGGCGGCACCCGCGACGGCGCCACGGTCGCGCCGACCGTGGTGGCCGGCCCGCGCGAGGACGCCGACGTGGTCACCCGGGAGGTCTTCGGCGCGCTGGTCTCGGTGCTGCCGTACGACTCCTTCGACGCGGTGCTCGCCGCGTGCAACACCAGCCGGTACGGGCTGCAGGCCGGGCTGTTCACCCGCGACATCGGCCGGATCCTCACGGCCTGGCGGGAGCTCGAGGTCGGCGGCCTGATCGTCAACGGCTCGTCCAACTTCCGGCTCGACCACGTGCCGTTCGGCGGCGTCAAGGACTCCGGCTTCGGCCGCGAGTCGCCGCGGCACATGGTCGACGAGTACACCGTGGTCAAGACCCTGCTGCTGCGCGGTCTCTCCGTCTGGGGTGACCAATGAGCGGGAGCACCGCCGCCGACGTTCTCGTCCGGCAGCTCGCGTCGTACGGCGTCGAGTACGTCTTCGGCACCTGCGGGCACACCAACATCGCCCTGCTGGACGCCATCGGCCGCGGCGGCATCGAGTTCGTCATCGCCCGCCACGAGCAGACCGCGGCGCACGCCGCGGACGGATACGCCCGCGCCACCGGCCGGCCCGGCGTGCTGCTGACCCACGTCGGACCCGGCATGCTGAACGCGGTGACCGGCGTGGCCACGGCCGCGCTGGACTCGGTGCCGCTGGTCGCCATCGCCGGCGACGTCCCGTCCCACCTGTACGGCCGCCACCCGCATCAGGAGATCAACCTCCACGCCGACGCGGACCAGACGGCCGTCTACCGCCCGTTCGTCAAGCGCGCCTGGCACGTGCGGCGGGTGGCGGACCTGCCCCGGTTCACCGAGCGGGCCTTCTGGACCGCCACCTCGGGCCGGCCGGGTGCGGTCCTGCTCAACGTGCCGATGGACCTGTTCTCCCGGCCGCTGCCCGCCGAGCGCGCCGACGCCTTCCCGCTCGCCGGCCACGCCACCCGCCCCGGCCTGCCGGCGGCCGAGGCGGACCGGATCGCCGCGCTGCTGACCGGGGCCGAGCGCCCGCTGATCTACCTCGGCGGCGGCCTCGGCGGCGACGCGGGCCGACGGGCGCTGCGGGACCTGGCCGAACATCTCGACATCCCGGTCGCGCACTCGCTGATGGCCAAGGGCGTGCTGCCCGACGAGCACCCCCTCGTCCTCGGCATGACGGGCTTCTGGGGCCTCGGGGTCACCAACGACTACGCCCGCGAGGCCGACGTGGTGCTGGCCGTCGCGACCCGGTTCGCCGAGACCGACGCGAGCTCGTGGAATCCGGCGTACACGTGGAGCTTCCCGCCCTCGCGCCTGATCCAGATCGACATCGACCCGGCCGAGATCGGCCGCAACTACCCGGTCGAGATCGGTGTGGTGGCCGACGCCGGGCTCGCCGTCCCCGCGATCGGGGAGGCCGTCCGCCGCCGGCACCCCGAGCCGGTCTCCCGGCCCGGCGTGCGCGAGCGGATACACCAGGCCCGGGCGGAGCTGTTCGCGGCCGGCGCCGAGCGCGGCCGCAGCGAGGCGTTCCCGCTGCGCCCCGAGCGGATCCTCGCCGACGTGCGCGCCGCCCTGCCGGCGGACGCGGTGCTGGTGACCGACGTCGGCTGGAACAAGAACGGCGTCGCGCAGTGCTACCCGCTGCCCGAGCGGGGCCGGTTCATCACGCCCGGCGGCGCGTCCACCATGGGCTTCGGCCCGGCGGCCGCGCTGGGCGTGCAGATCGCCGAGCCCGGGCGGGTGGTGGTCGCGCTCATCGGTGACGGGGGGATGAGCGCGCAGCTGCCGGCCGTGCCGATGGCGGTCGAGCGGGGCCTTCCGGTGATCTTCCTGGTGATGAACAACCGGTCACACGGCACCATCTCCGACCTCCAGTCGACCTACTTCGGCCGCAGCTACGGCTGCGACTTCACCGATCCCGACGGGCGGCCGTACAGCCCCGACTTCGCCGCGTACGGCCGGGCCTGCGGCGCGGACGGCTATCTCATCGCGGAACCGCGGGACCTCGCCGCCGCGCTGCGCAACGCGTTACGGCGCCGCCGGCCGGCGGTGCTGGACGTACCGATGGTCAACGAGCCGGTGCCGACCCCCGGGCACTGGAACATCAAGGACATCTATCGAGGGGTCTTCGAGTGATCAGAGCGCAACTCCACAGACAGAGGTGAGATGCACATGACCCGACTCCGCACCGCCGCGGTCGCCGTCCTGGCCGCCGTCCTGGCCACCGGATGCAGCGCTCCCGGCGGTGACAAGGACTCCTCCGGTGACGACTCCGGACCCATCAAGATCGCAGTCGTCGACGCGCAGAGCGGCCAGCTGAGCTCGCTCGGCGCCTGGGAGCTCAAGGGCGCCCGGCTCGCCGTCGACGAATGGAACCGGGCCGGTGGCATCAACGGCCGCCAGATCGAGCTGGGCGTCTTCGACGATCAGGCCGACCCGACCGTCGGCACCAACCTGGCCCGGAAGATCGCCAGCGAGGACTACATCGCGATGATCGGCACGGCCGAGAGCGCGGTGACGATCGCGATGGCGCCCATCCTCAAGCAGGAGGGCATCCCGAACATCACCTCCGGCCAGTCGCCGGGCCTGGTGGCGGTCAAGAGCGAGTTCCTGTTCCTGAACGGCCCGACCAGCACCACGTACGACGAGACGCTCGCCAAGCACATCGTGGACACGCAGGGCATCAAGAGCATCGCCCTGATCACCAACAACGGTTCGTACGGCAAGGGCGAACACGACGCGTTCACCAAGGCGCTGGCCGCCCGCGGCGTCACCCCGGTCGCGGACCAGGTCGTCACCACCGATCAGAAGGACTTCAGCGCCGCACTCACCACCATCCGGCAGCGGAACCCGAAGGTGATCTTCCTGGGCGCCGAGGAGGTGCAGTCCGGCCTGATCGTCAAGCAGGCCCGCGACCTGGGCATCACGGCGCCGTTCGCGGGCGCCGCGCCGCAGGGCACCCCGGTCTTCCTGGACACCGCCGGCGCCGCCAACGCCGAGGGCACCATCGTCAGCTCGCCGTACCTGAGCAACGACATCAGCGACGCCTCCCGCAAGTTCGCCGCGGCCTACCGGGCGGCCTACAACGAGGAGGCCGAGATGCACGGTGCGAAGGCCTACGACGGCGCCCAGATCATGCTCACCGCCATGAAGACCAGCGACGTGGCCTCGGGCCGGGAACTCGCCGACGCCATCCGGGCCACCCGGTACGAGGGGCTGCTCGGCAGCTTCGAGTTCGACGAGACCGGCGTCGGCATCTTCGCCACCTCGATCGGCACCATCACCGGCGGAAAACTGGTCGCCGCCGCGGGCTGACCGGCCACGTCTCCCGGCGGCCGGCCACCCGGCCGCGGGGCTCGCGTCCCTACAGGAGAGCCATGCAGGTCTTTCTGCAAACGTTCATCGGCGGGCTGAGCCTCGGCGCCATCTACGCACTGGTGGCGCTGGGCTTCTCGCTCGTCTACCGCACCATGGGCCTGGTCAACTTCGCGCACGGCAACGTCGTCACGGTCGGCGCGTACCTCGCCTCCACCTTCTACCTGTCGACCAGGATGCCGTTCGTGCCGGCGATGACCGTCGCGATCCTGCTGACCGGCGCCATCGGCCTGGTGATCGAGCGGGTCCTGCGCCCGCTGGAGAACAAGGACTTCGACCTCATGCTGATCGGCACCATCGGCTTCGGCATCGTGCTCGAGGCGCTGATCATCATGATCTGGGGCGCGACCGGGCGCGCGGTTCCCTCGCCGGTGCCGGGCGCCCCGCTGGACATCTTCGGCGTCCGGATCCGCACGTACGACCTGGTGGTGCTGGCGATCGCCGCGACCGCGACGGTCCTGCTGGTCTTCTTCCTGTCCCGCACCAAGCGCGGCGCGGCGATGCAGGCCGTCGCCATGGACCACGAGGCGGCCACCGCGGTCGGCATCCACGTCGGCCGCAGCAACGCGACCGCGTTCATGATCGGCGCCGGGCTGGCGGCGCTGGCCGGCGGCCTGGTCGGGCCGCTGCTCTACGTCAGCCCGGCGATGGGCGGCGCCCTGGGCATCAAGGGCTTCGCCGCCGCGATCCTCGGCGGCTTCGGCAGCATCCCGGGCGCCGTCATCGGCGGGCTCGCGATCGGGGTGCTCGACGGCTTCACCGCCGGGCACTTCCAGGGCTACTCGGAGCTGGTCACCTTCCTGGTCTTCACGATGATCATCATGATCCGGCCGACCGGGATCTTCGGCGAGCGGACGGTGAACCGGGCATGAGGTACCGGATCGCGGCGTTCGCGGCGCTCGGCGTGGCGGCCTGGCTGCTGCCGTACGGGCTGGACTCCTACGCCATCCACGTCGTCAACGTGATCATCATCTTCGCGCTGCTCGCCGTCGGGCTGGGCCTGGCCATGGGCATCGGCGGGCAGGTCAACCTCGCCCAGGTGGCGTTCTTCGGCGTCGGCGCGTACGCGACGGCCATCCTCACCACCGAGGCCGGCCTCGGATTCTGGGTGTCCGCGGCGCTGGCGATCGCGGCGACCGCCGCGATCGGGCTGCTCGTCGGCACGCCCGCCCTGCGGATCCAGTCCCACTACCTGGGCATCGTCACGCTCGGCCTGGCCCTGGCCTTCACCAACTGGGTGACCAACGCCCAGGTGGCCGGCGGCGCGGAGGGCATCTCCAACATCCCGGTGCCGACGCTGCCGGGCATCGACCTGTCCAACGAGTACCTCTTCTACTACCTCGAACTGGTCGTCCTGGCCTGCGGGCTCCTCTTCGGGCTGTTCGTGGTCCGGACCGGGCTGGGCCGGCGGCTGCGGGCGATGCGCGACGACGCCCTGGCCGCCGGCGCGCTCGGCGCCGAGGTGCCGATGCTACGGATGACCGCGTTCCTGCTGGCCAGCGTCTACGGCGGCGTCGCGGGCGTGCTCTACGCGGGCCTGATCCGCTACGTGGCACCGGAGTCGTTCGGCATCGCGAACATGTTCCTGCTGCTCGCGATGGTCATCATCGGGGGCAGGCAGAGCCTGATCGGCTGCGTCGTCGGCGCGGTCGGGCTCTGCGTGGTCCGCGAGCTGCTGGTCGACCATCCGACCTACGCCCAGGTCGCCTACGGCACGGTCGTCGTGCTGACCGTGGTCTTCGCACCCACCGGCCTGGCCGGGCTGCCCGGGCGCGTCCGCGCCGCCGTCGGCCGTCGCGGCGCCGTCGCGGCCCGGCTCGAACCGTTCCGGCCGTACGAGCGGGGCGACGCACCGCCCGCGGACGCACCGGCCGTGCTGAGCGTCGACGACGTGCACATGCGGTTCCGGGGCCTCAAGGCGCTCGACGGCGTGTCCCTGACCGTGCGGCAGGGCGAGATCCGCGGCATCGTCGGCCCCAACGGGTCCGGCAAGACCACGTTGTTCAACGTGATCAGCGGGCTGTACCGGCCGACCGGCGGCCGGGTCGAGTTCGGCGGGCGCGACGTGACCGGGCTGCCGCCGTACCGGCTGGCCCGGGCCGGCATCGCGCGCACCTTCCAGAATCTGCGGCTCTTCGGCGACCTCACCGTCCGGGAGAACGTCCTGGTCGCGCTGGACCACAGCCGCACCGTCGACGGCTGGCGCTACCTGCTGCGTCCGCTGAGCGTGCTGCGCGCCGACCGCAGGCTGCGGGCGCGGGCCGACGAGGTGCTCGACCGGTACGGCCTCACCGGCTTCGCCGATCAGCCGCCGCGGTCGCTGCCGTACGGCACCCAGCGCCGCGTCGAGATCGCCCGGGCCGTGGCCGCCCGGCCGAGGCTGCTGCTGCTCGACGAGCCCGCCGCCGGCCTCAACGGCGACGAGGTGCGCCGGCTCGGCGAGATGGTCCGGTCGATCCGCGACAGCGGCGTCACGGTGGTCGTCATCGAGCACAACATGGGCCTGGTGATGTCGCTCTGCGAGCGGGTCACCGTGCTCGCCGGCGGCGGCGTTATCGCCGAGGGCACCCCGGCGGAGGTCGCCGCGGCGCCCGCCGTCATCGAGGCCTACCTCGGCGACTCCATGTCCACCGACGACATCGAGCTTCCCACGGAGGTGAACCGGTGAGCGCCGCCACCACGACCGGCGCGGCGGCCCTGACCGTCGGCGGCCTGACCGTGCACTACGGCGGCGTCTGCGCGGTCCGCGACGTCAGCTTCGAGGTTCCGGCCGGCCAGGCGGTCGGCGTCATCGGCGCGAACGGCGCGGGCAAGACGTCCACGCTGAAGGCGATCATGGGGCTGGTGCCGCGTACCGTGTCGGCGCTGCGGCTCGGCGGGGCCGACCTGAGCCGGGTCGCGGCCCGCGACATGGTCCGGCACGGCATCGGGTACGTGCCCGAGGGCCGGCACGTCTTCCCCGGCCTGACCGTCGAGAAGAACCTGCTGCTCGGCGCGTACGCCCGGCGCTGGGACGCCGGGGTCCGCTCCGGGCTGGACGAGGTCTACGAGCTGTTTCCGGTCCTCGCCGAGATGCGGGGCCGGCTCGCCGGTGCGCTCTCCGGCGGCCAGCAGCAGATGCTGTCGATCGGCCGGGCGCTGATGTCGCGGCCCCGGTTGCTGCTGCTGGACGAGCCGTCCATGGGGCTGTCGCCGAAGCTGGTCGAGGACATCCTCGCCGTGCTGCAGCGCCTCGGCCGGGAGGGGCTGAGCATGCTGCTGGTCGAGCAGAACGCGAAGCTCACCTTCGAGGCCACCGCCACCTGCCTCGTCGTGGAGAACGGGGAGGTGGCGATGACCGGCACGTCGGAGCAGCTGCGGCACGACCCGCGGGTGCGGCGGATCTACCTCGGGTTGTGAGAACGGCGCCCCGGGACGGCTCGCCTACGGCACCGTGAGTCCGGCCAGGATGCGCTGCTGGGTCGCCACCGCGCCCACCCAGTCCCGCTCGGGGGTGGTCCAGTCGGCGAGATAGGACAGCAGGACCCGCCGGGTGTGCAGCCGGGGCCCCTCGGGCGGCTGCCAGGGTGTACTCCCAGTCGGCGCCGCCGCCGCGGAAGGTCAGGTTGCCCATGCTGATCCGCGCGTAGCCGGGCAGCGAACCGGCGGCGAGCGCGGTCCGCTCCGCCGCGCGCCAGTAACCCAGCGGATCCGAGGTCGCCGGCTCGCCGGTGTCGACGGTGAGGGCGCGGACACCGGCCGGGTCCCGGAACTCGACGGCGTTACCGGCGGCGGACCGGCGCCAGCCGGCGGGAAGCTCGAGCCGGAACCCGGCGGGGTCGCGGTGGCCGACCCAGCCGCCCGCCGCGGGCGGCCCGGTCACCACGCCGGCGGCCGGTGCCGTGGCGCCCGGCCGGTCGTCGCCGCCCGCCGCCACCGCGACCCCGGCGGCGCCGAGCAGCATCACCATGACGGAGGCGATCACGATCTGGACCCGCCGCATCCCGCGCCACGGCCCGGGCCCGCCCTCGACGGCCGCGGCGACCGGCGGCCGCACCGCGGCGGGCCGGTACCGGACGACCTCGTCCGCCGGCCGGGCGGGCGGGACCCGGGCCACGCCGACGGCCCGGCCGGGGGTCGCCGCTGCCGCGGCCGACTCCAGCATCGCGGAGGCGTCGTCCGGGCTCGGCCGCCGCGCCGGGTCGCGGACCAGCAGGGCGCCGATCGCCGCATGCAGCGGACCCGGGCGCGCCGGTGGGTCGGGGTCCTCGGTCAGCGCCGCCGCCAGCGTCGCCGCCAGCGTCGGCCGCATGAACGGCGCCCGCCCCTCGACCGCCGCGTACAGGGTCGCGCCGAGCGACCACAGGTCACCCGGCGCGCCGGACGCGTGCGTGCGGATCCGCTCCGGCGCCATGAAGTTCGGCGAACCGACCAGCACGCCGGTGCTGTTCTCGCCGGCGGTGCCGTCGCCGGCGTCCCAGATCGCGGCGAGCCCGAAGTCGGTGAGCACCACCCGGCCGTCGGTGCCGATCAGCACGTTGTGCGGCTTCACGTCCCGGTGCAGGACCCCCGCGGCGTGCGCGTTACGCAGGGCGGCGAGCACGGCCGCGCCGATCCGGGCGGCCTCGCGATGGCTCAGCGGCCCGTCCTCGCGCACGGCCTCGTGCAGCGAGCGGCCCGCGACGTACTCCATCACGATCCACGAGCGGCCGGGCGTGCGCACCACGTCGTAGATGCGCACGACGTTGGGATGGTCGAGCCGGGCGGCGGCCCGCGCCTCGCGTACCGTCCGGTCCTGGTCGCCGGGGCTCGTGATCTCCTTGACGGCGACGTCACGGTCCAGCAGGTCATCGTGTGCGCGCCAGACCCGGCCCATGCCGCCCGAGCCGATGAGCGCGATCAGCCGGTACCGCTCGGCGATCTTCACCTGTCATCACCACACCTGTCCGCGACGAACAACGACATGCGGGATTCGCCGCCGGCCGCCCGGCGGGTTGGTGGAAACGGCGGCGAAGTCTCATCCGGCCCACGGTCCGGTCGATGGACACACCATGCGCCTTCGTCTCGTCGCCCTCGCCGCCACCATGGCGGTCGCCGGCGGTCTCGCCGCCGTTCCGGCCGCGCCGGCGGCCGCGGCCTCCGCGCCCTGCCTCCCCGAGGCCGGCAGCCCGGTCTGCCGGTCCTGGACCGGCCGGGTGACCGCGGTGAACGACGGCGACACCCTCTCGGTCGACATCACCGGCGACGGCACGAGCACCCCCCGCTCGATCCGGCTCATCAACGTCCAGGCGATGGAGCAGACCGTCTACTCGCCGATCGCGAGCCGCCGCCGCGGCGAGTGCCACAGCCTGGTCGCCACCGCCCGCGTCGAGCAACTGGTCCGCGCCGGCGGTGGCGTCGTCCGCCTCACCGCGCAGCATGCCTCCAGCAGCAGCAGGTCACGCCCGCTGCGCAGCGTCTCCGTCAAGATCAATGGAGTCTGGCGGGACATCGGTCTCGACCTGCTGGGCCGCGGGCTGGCGTTGTGGCAGCCGTTCGGCACCGAGTGGGCCTGGAACGCGCATTACCGGCTCGCCGAGGCGCGCGCCGCCCGGGACCGGCAGGGCCTCTTCGACACCGACTTCTGCGGGGCCGGCCCCGCACAGAGCGGGCCGATCGGCGTCGTCGTCAACTACGACGCCCCCGGCCGCGACGACGAGAACCTCAACGGCGAGTGGGTCCGCGTGGACAACGGCCGCGACACCCCCCTCGCCGTCGGGAACTGGTGGATCCGGGACTCCGGCCTGCGGCGCTACACCTTCCCGGCGGGCACGGAGGTGCCGGCGCACGGGTCGGTCCAGGTCCACGTCGGCCGGGGCAAGGCGACGGCGACGCAGAAGTACTGGGGCCTGACCGCGCCGATCTTCGACAACCCCACCTTCGACAAACAGGCACACGGCGACGGGGCATACCTGTTCGACCCGCAGGGCGACCTGCGCGCCTGGATGCTGTACCCGTGCGTGCTGAACTGCGGCGACCCGGCGTGAGCCACACCGGAACCGCCCGCTCCCGTCGTGGTCAGATGACGGAGAAGTTCTTTGGGAGCGGGGTGCGGCCGGTAAGGGCCCGTAGGACCGGGGTGGCGTCGCCGACGGCGGCGGCGATCTGTGCGGCCTGGGTCACGGCCTCGGCGACGGCCTCCGGCACGACCTCGAACGGCACCCCGGCGGCCTCGGCGATGTCGGTGCCGTGCACCACGAGTTCGAACGTCCGGGTGGGCAGCCAGTCGCGGACCCGCATGGCCCCGGCCGGGGTGGTGATCACATCGTCGTCGCGGACGGCGGCCAGCGCGGTGGTGGCCAGGCCGGTCAGTTCGCTCACCCGGCCGGCGGCCTCGTCGCCCAGCCATGCGCCGCACTCGCGGGCGTCGTCCGACGAGGCCGCGACGGCGGCGGCGACCAGCTCGGGCGGGGCCGAGCGGGCGAACGCCCAGTAGCCCTGCGGCGAGTCGACGGTCACGGTGTCGCCGGTGGCGGCGAGCACGTCCGGCACCTGGCGCAGCGCGGAGCTGACCGTGTGGCCGACCAGTTCGCGCAGGGTCCAATCGCCCAGGCCGGGGGAGCCCCAGCGGTCGTCCGGCAGGCGGGAGACCAGGTCGGCGAAGGAGACGGCGGCGGCGCGGTACGTCCGGCGATAGTCCATGCCCACCAATCTGTCACAGGCCGTCAGCCCACCAGCCTAGGACGCTCGAGGGGTGGTGAGAGGGCCCGGCCGGGCGGGGGAGTGCGTCAGGCGGGCAGGCCGAACACGTGGCTCAGGCCGGTCACCTGCACGGCCTTGCGCACCTGCCGCGACGGGTTGGCCAGCGTGAACGTCACGCCCTGGCTCGCCGCGGAGTTGCGGGCGCTGACCAGGGCGCCGAGGGCGTACGAGTCGATGAACGTCACCGCCGCCACGTCGACGTGCAGGTAGCGGCACTCCTCGGCCGTCGCGGCGGCGGCCAGGCTGTCCCGGATGGCGTCGGCCCGGTCGAGGTCGAGGTCTCCGCAGAGCGAGGCGACCACCAGTCCGTCGGCGTCTACCTGCTCATATGTGACCACGGCGTCGTTGGGCATCCATCAGACGATAGTCGGCCGACGCGGGATGTCGATTCGTGGGCCACCCGATCGTGTAGCCGGTGAGGGACCGGCGAGGTGCCGGTCCGCTGGTGGAGGAGGCCCTCATGGGCGAGGTCGTAGTCGTGGAGAACCTGACCCTGGACGGGGTCATGCAGGCGCCCGGCGGTGCCGACGAGGATCTGCGGGGAGGCTTCCGCCACGGCGGGTGGGCGCGCCCGTACGCGGACCACGTCGCCGCCGAGACGATGGGCGGGGGCATGGGCGCGGACGGCGCGATGCTCTTCGGTCGGCGCACCTACGAGCAGTTCCACGGCTTCTGGGCGGGGCAGACCGATGGGAACCCGTACACCGAGGTGCTCAACCGCAAGCACAAGTACGTCGCCTCGCGCGGCCCGGCCGGGCCGCTGCCCTGGGCGAACTCGTCGCCGCTGGCCGGGGAGGCCACCGCGGCGGTGGCCGCGCTCAAGCGGGAGGTCGCGGGCGACCTGGTGGTGTTGGGCAGCGGGGAGCTCGTGCGCTCGCTCGCCGCGGCGGGCCTGGTCGACGTCTACCTGCTGTCGATCCACCCGCTGATCCTCGGCACGGGTACGAGGCTGTTCGCCGACGGCGCCGCGGCGTACCGGAGGCTGCGGCTGACCGGGACCGTGACCACGACGACCGGCGTCATGATCGCGACCTACCGCCCGGCCGGCTGAGCGGTCGGGCCGGGGCCGCGGCGTCCCGGGGGTGGCACCCGTCATCGATCGGCCGGGCGGTTGCGCATCGGCCGGGGAACCTGCACGGTTGTATGCACGTGCATCTGGGCGACCGGAAGCGTTCGCCGATCGGGAGGGACAGATGATCTCAGCTCGTCCGGACCACGCCGTCGGGCCGACGGCGCTGCGGATCAGGCTGGGCGCCCGGCTGCGGCGGCTGCGCCAGGCCCGCGGGATCGGGCGGGACACCGCCGGCTGGGAGATCCGCGGGTCCGGCTCGAAGATCAGCCGGATGGAGCTCGGGCGCGTCCCGTTCAAGGAGCGCGACGTCGAGGACCTGCTCACCCTGTACGGGGTGGACGACGACGAACGCGTCGCGCTGATGTCGCTGACCCGGCGGGCCAACGCGGCGCCGTGGTGGCAGCAGTTCGGCGAGGTCGTGCCGCCGTGGTTCCTGTCCTTTCTGGGCCTGGAGGAGGCGGCGACGCTGATCCGGGCGTACGAGACCCGGTTCGTGCCCGGGCTGCTGCAGACCGAGGGCTACGCCCGGGCGCTCATCGCCAGGTCCTGCTCCGGCGCGACACCGTCCGAGATCGACCGGCGCGTCGAGGTGCGCCGCGGCCGCCAGCAGGTGCTCGACCGGCCGGACCCGCCGCAGGTCTGGGCGGTGCTGGACGAGGCGGTGCTGCGCCGGCCGATCGGCGGGTGCGAGGTCATGCGGGAACAGATCGAGGCGCTGATCGAGGCGGCCGCCCGGCCCAACATCCGGCTGCAGGTCGCGCCCTTCCAGTCCGGTACGCCGTCCGCGCCCGGCTTCCCCTTCACCATCCTGCGCTTCTTCGAGGCGGAACTGCCCGACGTGGTCTACGTCGAGCGGTTGACCGGCGCGACCTATCTCGACAAGCCCGGCGACGTCGACCACTACGCGCTCGCCATGGAGCGGGCGTGCCTGGAGGCCGAGCCGCCCGAGCGCACGGCGGACATCCTCGCCGGGGTCCTGGCCGACGCCGTGAGCCGGAGCCGATGACCACATCGGCCGAACGGGCATCACGGACCTGTCGGATCTACCACTTTCCCACCCTTGTGCATCTGCACGTGCATCTGAGCTTGCGTATGCCATGCGCAAACGGTCATGCTTGAGCACGTGCAGCAGCCGCCTAGACCCTCCCCATGGGACGACGGCCGGCCCGGCGGCCGAGGAGTGACTATGGACAGCAACCGCGGCCCGGCCCGGCCCGTGAGTCAGTTCGCCGAGTCGGACTACTGCTACGGCACGGGAACGCTGACGATCAAGGTCGATCGGGTCGACTGGTCCCGTCCGGTGCTCTACGACGGCGAGAACTGGTACGAGGTCGAGGGCATGGAGGTCGCCATGGACGGCCGGGAGATCGGCCGCCGCCAGGCGCTGGTCCGGGGCCGCCGGCTGAACGGCCCGCCCGCCGGCCGGCGGGCCTAGGGTGTCCCGGGTTTATCCGTCCGCCCCGGCGCCCGCGTTGATCGACGATGTCGCCACCGCGCCGCTGGTCAGGCCCCAGCGCTCCAGCAGGTCGGCGTACCGGCCCGAGCGGATCAGCTGGTCGAGGGCGTCGCGCAGGGCGTCGCGCAGCTCCGGGTTGTTCTTGGCCACGGCGATGCCGAACAGCCCCGGCTCGTACTGCACGGTCGAGGCCAGCTGGTACTGCGAGCGGGTGCGCGGGTCGGTCGCCAGGTGTGCCGCCGGCGGGTAGTCGTTGAGGATGGCGACCGCGCGGCCGGTACGCACCTGGAGCAGCGCGTCCGCGTTCGTCTTGAAGGTGTGGATGGTGATCGGGCGGTCGCCGCAGGCGGGCTGGGTGCGGCGCACCAGGTCCACCTGGACCGTGCCCTGCTCGGCGGCCACCACCTGACCGCAGAGGTCCTTGAGGTCGGTGATGCCCTGCGGGTTGCCGCGCTGCACGACCAGGGCCAGCCCGGCGGAGAAGTAGTCGATGAAGTCGATCTTCTTCTGCCGGTCGGGGGTGTCGGTCATCGAGGAGAGCACGCCGTCGAAGGTGCCCTTGTTCGTCTCCTCGATCATGGTGCCGAAGTCGGCGGCCGTCATCTCGATCTTGATGCCGGTCACCGCGCCCAGCGCGGCGGCCAGGTCGGGCTCGAAGCCGATGATCGTGCGGCCGTCGGCGCCGTAGGACTCCATCGGCGCGTAGCTGGGGTCCGTCGCGAACCGGATGGCCCCGCGCCGCCGGACGGCTTCCGGCAAACGGTCGTGGATCTCCTGGGAGAATTCGGCGGCACCGCTCGCGGTGCCGTCGTCGCCGGTCTCGTCGGCGGCGGTGGTGGTGCCGCAGCCGGTGGCTGCCAGGGTGAGCACGACGCCCGCTACGGCGAGGCGCAGGCGGCGGCTGGTGAGGTGCTTCATGCGCGGGTACCTCCGGTGGTCAGGTGTTCGGGCTCGACGGGATCGGGCCGGGCGTGGCGCCCGGTGCCGCGGGGGTTGAGGAACAGATCCAGCAGGTGTGGCCAGACGACCGGCCGCGAGTACAGATAGCCCTGCGCGGCGTCGCAGCCGGTCCGGGCGAGCCAGTCGCTCACCTGCGCCGTCTCCACACCCTCGGCGGTGACCCGGCAGCCGAGGCCGTGCGCCAGTTCGATCACTGAGCGCACGATTGCCTGGTTCTGCGGGTCCCGGTCGAGATCGGTGACGAAGAGCCGGTCGATCTTGATCTCGGACACCGGTACGGAGCGCAGCTGCGACATGCTGGTGTAGCCGATGCCGAAGTCGTCGACCGCGACGCCGACGCCGAGCCCGGCCAGCTCGACGACGGCCCGCTCCACGGTGCCGGCGTCGCCGGCTAGCGCGGTCTCGGTGACCTCGAGCAGCAACCGCCCGGGCGGCGTGCCGTGCTCGGCGAGCAGCTCGGCGACGACCTTCGCGAAGCCGGGCGTCTCGAGGTTGCGCGCGGAGACGTTGACGGCGACCGGCCACGGCTGGCCCAATGCCGTCCAGCCCGCCTGGTCGGCCAGGGCCCGGCGCAGCACCCACCCGGTGAGCAGCTCGATGACGCCGGATTGCTCCGCGGCCGGCAGGAACTCCGACGGCGGGAGCAGGCCACGCTGCGGGTGCTGCCAGCGCACCAGCGCCTCCAGCCCGTCGATCTCGTCGTCCGAGAGGCGGACCTTCGGCTGGTAGTGCAGCACCAGTTCGTCGCGCTCGATCGCGTGGCGCAGCTCGGCCTGCACGGTCAGCCAGTGCGTCGGGCCGGCGACGCTGTCCCCGGCGTAGAGCACGATGTCGGCGGCGCCGCGCTTGCCCTGGTACATCGCGGCGTCCGCGCGCTGGAGCAGCTCCTCGATCTCCGCACCGTGCCGCGGGTAGAGCGCGACGCCGAAGCTGGCCTCGATGCTCAGCGGCACGCCGTCGAGCACGGTCTCGCGGACCAGCTCGCGGCGGGCGGCCTCGATCAGGTCGAGCACGGCGGGTTCGGACAGCTCGGGGATGACCAGGCCGAACTCGTCGCCGCCGAGGCGGGCCACCGTGTCGCCGGGGCGCATCGCCTGCGTGAGCCGGGATCCGACCAGCTTCAGCAGCTCGTCGCCGGCGTGGTGGCCCAGGGTGTCGTTGACCTCCTTGAAGCGGTTCAGGTCGACGAGCACGATGGCGCCCTCGAGGCCCGCGTCCGCGGCCGCGTCGATCGTGCTCTTCGCCCGCGCCCGGAAGGCCGCCCGGTTGGGCAGGCCGGTGAGGCCGTCGTGCAGCGCCTCGTGCTCCTGGCGTGCGGCGTGGCGGCGCAGCGAGCGGGTGGTCGACCAGGCGATCAGCGCGAGCATCAGGTAGAGGGCCGCCAGGGTGATGCCGAGCCGCCAGTACGTCGCGGTCATCTGGTGCTGTAGCTGCGCGTCGATGGCGTCGTACGGCAGGTAGACCTCCAGGACGCCGATCGCCTGGCCGGACGCGCCCGCGATCACCGGCTGGAGCACCCGGATTATCTTTCCGACGCTGCGCTGGCCGTCGGCCACCACGGCCACGTCGGTGCCGCCGGTCGCGGCCGTCCGGAAGGCGGGGCTGGAGACGAGGATGCCGCCGGCGGTCGAGCCGTCGTCGGAGAACACCACCTGGCCGGTGAAGCTGCGTACCCGCATCCGGACGACCGAGCCGTGGAAGATCGCCAGGTCCGTCGCGCCCTGCAGGCGTTCACGCTGCGTCGCGGTCAGGCCGGCGGACAGCTCGGCGCCGTCCAGCGCGGGCGCCACGGCCATCTCTTCGATGACCGCGGCCTGTGCGCGGCCCTGATTGCGGCCCTGGCGCTCCGCGTCCTCGCGGTAGCTGCGTACCAGCATGGCGCCGAGCAGCACGACAAGCACGAGGCTCGCGGCGGCATAGGCCAGGAACAGGCGCGAGCCGGTCGCGCCACGTCTGCCCGTGCTTCGCCGCCGCATGGCCCACCTATCGACGGGCCTGCCGCGTTCTGAAGTAGTACTTCCACGCCGAAAATGGGGCAACTAGTCGAAAACCACTCGACCGGTTGCCATGTTTCGACCGGCCGGGTAGGTCGGGAGGAGGGGTGGTGCGAGTGGGGTCGGATTTCTTGACACCATCGTGGAATAAGTTTGGCAAAACGGGCAAATGGGTCGAAAGGCGCCGCTAACGTAAGTCCTGCAAGTAAGTGTCCGCAAAGGAAAGGTATGTCATGAAGCTCGTTCGAGGCGCATTGGTCATGTTCGGTATGGCTGCCGCTACCCTGGCCCTCTCGGCGGGTCCCGCGAACGCGGGCGGGACCTGCGGATACGGCGGCTGCGGCGGTTACGGTGGCTACTACGGCAGCTACTACGGCGGCTACTACCCGTACTACGGACTCGGCTACGGCGGCTACGCCAACGTTCCCGTGAACATCTGCGGCAACAGCGTCTCGCTTCTCGGCGTCAGCGCAACTCAGGCCGCCTGTAACTGATCCGGCAGTACCCAGAAGAAACCTGCGGTGGCAGGTGCCTCGTCGCCCGCGACGGCACCTGCCACCGACTTCTTTCTCAGCCGCGGCCCACCCGGAGGGTGCCGACGCCGGCCACCGCGTCCAGGTCGATGCGGTCCGTGCTGTCCTCCCAGTCCGGGGAGAGGAACGAGGCGCCGCGGGCCACGCCGTCGTCGGTACGGCCGTCGAGCCGCACCTGGCCCGCGCCCTCCCGGGTACGCACCCGCACCGGCACCCTCCCTCCGGTGCGGACCTCGAATCGGTTGACCCCGCCCGACATCCGGATCGGCAGCGTGCCGTCCGGCTTCGGCAGCGTGAGGTCGATGCGGGTGGCGCCGCCGGCGAGCTCGACCCCGTCCACTTCGGCCCCGCTCAGGTCGAAGACGCCCCGCTTGACCCCGCCGGTGATGCGCAAGCGCCACCGCACCTCCGCGCTGAGCACCACCGTGACGGCCGCGTCGCCGCGTTCGCCGTTGTCGTCCAGGAAGAGACGCACCCCGTCGTCGCCGATCGCGGCCCGCGGCACCACGCCGCTGCCGTCCGGCGTCGTGATCCGGTAGAGGTCGCCGCCCAGCGCGGCTGTGCGCAGGTCGATCGTCGCGGTGTCGCTGACCAGTTCGAAGCTCGCGTCCGTGCGTCCCCGCGCCGGCGTGGAGAGCGGGCCGGTCCCGGCGGCGGCCGTGGCGGACGGCGCCGGCGGCGCGACCGGGGTGGCCGCGGTCGCGCGCGCCCGGTCCCGGGCCACCGACACCAGAGCGAGGCCGGCGCCGGCGAGCACCAGCGCGGAGAGGGTGATCACGAGCCCGGTGCGGAACCGCCCGGGCCGGCCGGGCGGCGGTTCGACGGGTGCGGGGCGGGCGGTCCGCTCGCGCCGGCCGGAGCGCAGTAGGGCGTCGACCGCCGCGGCGGTCGGCTCGTCGCTGTAGTGGTCGGGCTGCGGGCCGATCCGGTGTGGCGCGTCGGGCCAGTAGTCGGAGATCGAGGGAAGAGTGGGTGGAGTCAGGGCTTCGGGGCGACGGTAGATCGCATCGGGGTCGGTGGAGGCTGGGTTGTCCACGGCACGTGCTCCCTCGAGGGCAAGCGCCACCGCCCGCGGGATCGCTGCGGGCATCAGCGCGTGGTGAGTCCCTCGTGACTACGGATGAGGGAGCCGATCGGATCGATCACATACGGTGCCCGCGAGATTGCCCCTTGCCATCGGCGGGTTCTGCCCCGAATATTGCTGCTGCGCGCCCGTTCGCGGGGGTATAGACAAGCTTTGTTTGCTATTCAGGGAACGGAACCGGATGTCCCCAGAGGATGGTGGTCGGCCCGAACTACGGGTCGGCGGCTGGATTCCCCCGATTCAGCATTTCGCCCCGCCCGACCCGAGGCGGAGCCCGGCCGCGGAGGCCCCCGCGGCGCCGCCCGCCGTCACCCCGCTCGGGTGGCCACATCGGAGGCCGCCGCGGCCCCGGGCGCGGACCGTGCTCGTCGGTGCCGCGGTGCTCAGCGCCCTGGTCGCCGCCGGGCTCGCCCTGGCACCGGGTGGGAAGGAGCGCCGGGCCGCGCCCGCGTTCGTCTCGCTGCCGACCGGCCCGGTCGTGCCGGTCCTGCCCGCGGTGCCGTCCGCGCCGGCCGACGGGCCGACGCCGAGCCGGTCCACCGGGCTGGTGACCACCGACCTGAGCCGGCCGCTGCGGCCACCGGCCGAGCCTGCCCGCAACCGGACGCCCGCGTCGCCGCCGGAGTCCCGGGCCGCGCTCCCGGTGGCCGGCGCCGAGATCGGGCTCGAGCCGGTCGGCGAGCCGGGCCGCCGGGTGCGGCACCGTGACTTCCGGGCCCGCATCGATCCGATCGGACCGGGCAGCTCGGCGCTGGACCGGGCCGACTCGCGTTTCACCGTGCGAGCCGGTCGTGCGCGCCGGTCGTGTGTCTCCTTCGAGTCGGACAATTATCCCGGCCATTTCCTGCGGCACCGCGGCTTCGCGCTGCGCCTCGACCGGGCCGACGGCTCCGCGCTGTTCGACGCCGACGCGACGTTCTGCCCGGTGCGCGTGGCGGGCGGGGGATTCGTGCTCCGCTCGCACAATTATCCGGACCGCTACCTCACCGAGAGTGATTCGCTGCTGCTACTGACCCGGACGTCCGCCGCGGACGCGAAGGCCTTCGTCACCCGGCGTCCGCAAAGGTCCTAGGGGTGCCTCGCGGATCACGGCGTCGCCGAGCCGAGGTCCAGGTTTCGCGTCGCAAGCGGGCTGGAAGGTCGAATACCGCTGTTGTATCCGGCCTTCCACCCCGCGCCGCGAGCCGGAAGCTGGGCCCGGCGCAGGCCGCCGTGATCCGCGAGACACCCCTAGGCCGACGCGCGCCAGACGATGGGCGTCGGCAGCAGCACGTTGGCCGGCGCCGGCTCGTCGTCGCGGAGCTGCCGCAGCACCAGTTCCGCCGCGTTGCGGCCGATCTCGCGGGCCGGCTGGTGCACCGTGGACAGCGGCGGCTGGGTGCGGGTCGCCCAGGAACTGTCGTCGAAGCCCACGATGCCGACGTCGGAGGGCACGCCGCGGCCGGCGTCGCGCAGCACCTCCATCGCGCCCGCGGCGACGGCGTCCGACGCGGCGAACACCCCGTCGATGCCGGGCTCGCTCTCGAGCAGTTCCCGCATGCCATTGACCCCGGACGCGTAGTCGTATAGCGGCACCTCGGCGACGAGCCGTGGGTCGAAACGCTCGCCCAGCGCCGCGCGGAAACCGGTGAGGCGGTCGGCGCCGGAGTCGCGGTCGAGGGCCGCGGCGATCATGCCGATGTGCCGCCGGCCGGTGGCGGCCAGCCGTTCGGTGATCGCCCGGGCGGAGCCGGCGTTGTCGATGCCGACGAACGGGATGCTGCGGTGCAGGTCCGGAGGGTGCCCGACGAACGTCGCCGGAAGCTTCAGCTCGGCGATCACCCGGGTGATCGGATCGTGGGTACGCGCGGACACGATGATGGCGCCGTCGACGAAGCCCCCGCTGAGGTACCGGGTCACCCGCTCGGTGTCGCGGGCGGAGTCGACCACCAGGTTGACCATCTGGTGGTCCGCGACCGACAGCACCTCGTTGGCGCCCAGCATGATGGCCCCGATGTTGGGGTCCTCCAGCAGCAGGGAGTGCGGTTCCAGGGCGAGGAACCCCACCGCCTGCGAGCGGCGCCTCACCAGGTTGCGGGCCGCGGTGTTGGGCACGTAGCCGACCTCGGCGATGGCCGCCTCGATGGCCGCACGGGCCTCCGCGGAGACGTAGCCGCCGTTCAACACGCGGCTCACCGTGCCCCGGGAGATGCCGGCCGCCGCGGCGACGTCGTGCACCGTCGCGCGTCTCGGCTTGCTGGGCGGGGCCACGTCAGCACTGTAGCGCCGGCCTATTGACCAGGCGCGCAGGCCGTGCCCGCGTGTGCACGTTCACACATCCGTCATCGTTCCAACGTCGCGGCCGCGCGCGGTGCGGTTCGACCTGGCGGAGGCTGGCGGGCGGCTCCTGCTTATCACCGAGATCGAGCTCTCCGAGCAGACGCGGCATGGACTTCGGGCTCCGGGTCGAGCCCGAGATGGTCAGCCCGGATTCGGCGCTGGCCCGCGCGCACCCCGAGTGGGTGCTCGGCGGCGACACCGGACCGCCTGGTGCACGGTGTCGTCGGCGCCGACGCCGGCAGCGCGGTCTACGCCCTGGTCACGCTGCGGGCCACGGAGTCCGCGGTTCCCGAGCCGATCCGTTTCGCCGGACTCGACCCGGATGGTCGCTACCCGGTGCGTCCACCTCACGATCGGTCCGGCGCCGCGGGTGGTGCAGGACGCGGCGCCGGCCTGGCTGCGTACGGGCGCGGTGACGCTGCCGGGCCGGATCCTCGCCGAGGTGGGTCTGCCGGCGCCGTTGCTCACCCGGGGCAGGCGGCGCTCTTCACCGTCGAACGGGCCGGCCGCCCACGGTCGCATTGACGGATTTGCCCGCCTGGATCGGGGTGGGTGCCGCCCCCGGCGGCCGGGTTCCGGCGGAAAGGGACCGCCCCGTTGATATCCGTGCCTTCCAGGCCTAGCGGCGGCAGGTGTTCTTGTCGATGATGTCTACGTGACAGGCCGGCATCGTCGACGAATGCGATTTCGCGCAGCTACCGCTGCCCTCACGACGGTCGCCGTCGTGGCGGTGGTGGCGGGCGTGCGCCTCGGGATCAGCGGGTTGAGCGGCGCCGAGTGCTCCGGCGAGGTGCGCCTCGCCGTCGCGGCGGCGCCGGACGTCGCCCCGGCGGTGCGTGCCGAGGCCGAGGCCTGGACCAGCGAGAAGGCCGAGGTCGACGGCGTCTGCGTGCGGATCGACGTGGAGGCCGCGGACCCGGCGGACGTGACCGCCCTGCTGAGCACGAAGCAGCGGGCCGCCCTGACCGGCGCGGGCCGGACGGGCGTGAACGTGCCGGACGTCTGGATCTCCGACTCCGGCACCTGGCTGCAGCGGCTGCGCTCGGCCGCGCCCTCCCTCGCCTTCACCGAGGAGGGATCGATCGCGCTCAGCCCGGTCGTCATCGCGATGCCCGAGCCGACCGCGGAGAAGCTCGGCTGGCCCCGCCGGCAACCGGCCTACGCCGACCTGCTCAACCTGATCACCACCAGCACCACTACCCGGACCGGGACGGTCGACCCGGCGCGGGACGCCGCCGCGCTGTCCGGGCTGCTGGCGCTCGGCGCCGCCGCGAACGCCGCCGACCAGCGCCGCCCCGGCACCACCAACGGCCTGCTCCGGGCCCTGGCCACGGACACCTCGGTGCTGCGCGACGACCTGATGGCCCAGCTTCCCCAGGCGGACGACGCCGCTTCGCTGGCCGCCGGCCTCAGCCTCGCCGCGATGTCGGAGAGCGATGTCGTCAGGTTCAACGACTCGAGGCCGCCGGTCCCGCTCGCGGCGCTCTATCTCGAGCCGTCGCCGGTGCCGCTGGACCACCCGTTCGCGGTGATGCCCGAGCTCTCGACGGATCAGGCCGAGGCCGCGCACCAGTTCTACGGCAGGCTGACCGCCGACGGCGACTTCCGCGGGCGGCTCGCCCAGGCCGGTTTCCGTGCACCGGACGGCAGCTCGCCCGCCGGCTTCGACGCCCCCGAAGGGGCGCCGGACCGGATCGAGACGGGCGCGGCCGAGGACAGCGGCACGGCGGCGGCCTCGGAGGCCGACGGCGCGACCATCGACCGGGCCCTCGCCGGCTGGTCGGCCGTCGTGGCACCGGCCCGGATCCTCGCGATCGTCGACGCCTCGGACAGCATGCGCACGCCAGTGCCGGAGGCACGCAACGCCACCCGCATGGGGCTGACCCTCGCCGCCGCCCGCGGCGGGCTCGGCCTGTTCAGCGACGACTGGTCGGTCGGTCTCTGGGCCTCCGCCGGCGGGCCGGGCGGCGGACGCCGCGAGCTCGTGGGGATCCGCGCCCTGACCAGCAACCGCGGTGCGGTGGCGGCCGCGCTCGGCGGCATCGAGCCGGCCGGCGGCGAGGCCGGGCTGTACCGCACCATCCTCGACGGATACCGCGCCGTGCAGAACGGCTGGCAGGCGGGACGGGTCAACTCCGTGCTCGTCCTCACCGACGGCGTCGGGATCGGCGCCGGCGACCTCGCCCTGCGCGACCTGCTCGGCCAGCTGGAGGAGGTCAAGGTCCCCGACCGGCCGGTACAGGTCATCGTGCTCGGCATCGGCGGCGCGGTCGACCGGCCGCCCCTGGAGCAGATCACCGAGGTCACCGGCGGCGGTGTCTTCGTGGCCGAGGACCCGGCCCAGATCGGCGCCGTCTTCCTCGACGCGCTCTCGCTGCGGACCACCGCGCCCCGCTGACCGCGGCGCGGGTCCTTGACGTATCGATTGATATCGATTAGACCGTTGGGTGACAACCGGGCGAGCCTGCGGGGGTACGAAAATGGTCATTGATCGTTGGTGTCGGGGAGTCCTCGCCGCGGTGCTGGTCGCCGGGTCGCTCGGTTTCGCCGGTGCGGCACCCGCCGCCGCGGCCGGAGCCGACCCGACCGAACCGACCAGCGGCCCGTGCGCCTACACGCCCACGCCCGACGAGCCCGCCGCCCGGCCGGTGCCGCTGCCCCGCGATCCCCGGCGCACGCCCAGCCGCGGCCACGTGACGGTGCTGCTGCACACCAACCTCGGGCCGATCCCGCTGGTCCTGGACCGCGCCGCCGCCCCCTGCACCGTGCAGAGCTTCGTGCATCTCGTCCGGCACCGGTTCTACGACCGGACCATCTGCCACCGGCTCACGGCGTACCCCACGCTGCTGGTGCTGCAGTGCGGCGACCCGTCCGGCACCGGTGAGGGCGGGCCGGGTTACCGCTACCGCGACGAACTGCCGACGGACCTGCCGCCCGCGCCGACGGATCCGACCGGCGCCCGGCGGGTGTACGCCCGGGGCGTCCTGGCCATGGCCAACGCCGGGCCGGACACCAACGGCAGCCAGTTCTTCCTCGTGTACGGCGACTCCGCGCTGCGCCCGAACTACTCCATCTTCGGCGGCGTCACGCCCGCCGGGCTGCGTACCGTGGACCGGGTCGCCGCCGGGGGAGTCACGCCGACCGAGGCCGACCCGGCGCCACTGGACGGGCCGCCCGCGCGGCGCACCGAGATCCGCAGGGCACGAGTCTGGTTCTGATCACGGCGACGGTGCACCGGGACCCGCCGGCTCTGCGCTACCGTCTTTGCGGGCGGGCCGTCGCGTTTCCCGGGTCGGGGACGATCCGCGCGGCGGCAAGCGATCAGGGAGACACCGATGTCCGAGTCCACCGCAGGTTCCGATGCCACCGCCGGGGCGCAGCCCGACGCTGAGCACGGGGAAGAACAGCAGGCCGAGGTTTTCGTGAACCGGGCGGCCCGTCGGGCCAAGGGCAAGAAGGGCGGCTCCGGCCCCGAGTCGTTCGGCAAGAGCCAGAGCCCGGTCGGCCGGGGCTCGGTGCAGAGCCCCCGGCAGTACGGCAACCGCCGCAGCGGCTGAGAAGCCGTCAGCGGACGGCGGCGACCGTAGCGTCGGTCGCGCCGCGCCAGAGCAGGCCGGTCTCGGCGAAGCCGGCGGCGCGCAGGGCGCCGAGGTGCCAGGCCGCCGGTGGGGTCCACTCCGCGCCGCCGTGCTCGGCGGGGTAGATCCGCTGCCGCTCGGCGTAGAGCGGCGAGAGGCTCGGGTCCGCCGCCACTCGGCTCCACCAGTCGCGCCAGGACAGTGCGGCACCCGTCGCGTAGCGCGTCTCGCGGCGGGTGTCCGCTGTGGTGATCAGTCGCTTCGTCAGGGCGGGAAGTCCCTCGTCGGGCATGTGGTCGGCGTTGGCGAAGAGCCCGCCGGGGCGCAGCACGTCCCGGATCTCGGCGTAGAGCGTCGTCAGGCGGGTGGGCGCCAGCCAGTGCAGCGCCGTCGCGGTGAGCACCGCGTCGTAGCGGCGGTGCGGCAGCGCCGTCGTCCAGGACGGGTCGCCGAGGTCGGCCGGGACGATCTGCGCCCGGCCGTCCAGCGCCGCACCGGCCAGGGCGAGCAGCACCGGGTCCTGGTCGACGACGGTGACCTCGGCGCGGGGGAACCGGGCGAGCGTGCGCAGGGCGATGGTGCCCGTGCCGCCGGCCAGGTCGAGGACCCGGGGCGGGCCCTCGACCCCGATGGCTTCCACCGCATCCAGCATTGTCGCGAAGCGGTGCTCCCGATCCGGCAGATAGGCCTCCTGTTGCCGGTTCCAGCTCTCTTGCCACGCTTCGGCCACGTCGGCGAGGTAATGATTCATGTCCATCACGGTACTTACACCTCGGGACCGGGGTCCAGAGCTGAACGGCGCTTACGGCGTGATCCGCCATTCCTGGCAGGTGTTGCCCAGCGCCGCCCACTGCCGGACCGCGGTGCCGTTGGCCGTGCCGCAGTTCGTCACGTCCAGGACCTTGCCGTTGGCCCGGTTCGCGATCAGATAGCGGCCGTTGACCGGCGTGAGGCTCCACTGCTGGCGCCCACAGGTTGAGCGCGGTGCCGTCCGCGGCGCCGCAGTTGACCGAGTCGAGCACGGTGCCGCTGTTGGCGTTGGTGATCGTGTAGTAGCCGCTGCCCGCCCTGGCGAACGTCCACTGCTGGCAGGCGTTGCCGAGCGAGGCCCACTGGTCGATGGCCGTGCCGTTGGCCGTGCCGCAGTTCACCGCGTCCAGCACCGCGCCGCTGTTCTGGTTGATCAGGCGGTAGCGGGTGCCGGTCGCCGGGAACGTGACGCTGCCGCCCGGATCGCCGGCCGGCGCCGTCAGCGTGCTGCCGAGCGACGCCGGGGTGCCGAGGTTCGGCGTGCCGTCCGAGTTCCAGGTGATCTTCTGGATCCGGGTGGTCCGGGTGCCGCCGCAGCCCTGGCCGGTGGTCTCGTTGGCGTGGTAGACCAGCCACGTCTCCGAGCCGTCCGGCGAGGTGAAGAAGCCCTGGCCGCCGGGGCCGTAGACGCCGTTGCCGTCGGCGCGCTGGAAGATCGGGGTGCTCTTCTTCGTCCACGATGCCGCGCTCAGTGGGTTGCCGCCGGTCAGCGTCAGCATGCCCAGCTTGTAGTCCGGCGTGTTGCAGGAGCTCGCCGAGTACGTCAGGAACGTCCGGCCGCCGCGCTGCAGGACGAACGGCGCCTCCTGGGTGTTGCCCCCGGACGTCTCCCACGAGTACGACGGCGAGGAGATCCTGGTGCCGTACGCGCTCACGGTCCACGGGTTGCTCATCGGGGCGATGAACAGGCTCTGCAGGTTGCCGACCCAGGACGAGTACAGGTAGTAGTTCGCGCCGTTGATTGTCGCGACGCTGCCGTCGATGGCCCAGCCGTTGCCGGACTGCACCTGTAGCTGCGCGGCGAAATGGTAGGGGCCCATCGGGTCGGTGCCGCTGCTCTCCAGCACGTACGAGCGCTGCCCGTCGCAGCAGGCGGGCGGGCCGGCCGAGTAGTAGTAGTACCAGCGCCTGCCGTTCGGGCCGTCGAGCAGGTGCAGCGAGGGCGCCCACATGTTGCAGCAGTTGACGGAGCCCGATCCGGTGTGGACCACCGTCTCGCTCGCGCCGGCGAGCGCGGCGACCGACGCCGCCTTCTTGATCACCAGCTGGGAGTTCCAGGTGGTCGCGGCGAGGTAGTAGTTGCCGTTGTAGTACCCCATCCAGGGGTCGGCGCCGTATGGCGCCGCGGCCACGGGATTGGTGAACGTGGTGGCGGCCGCCGCCCGGTCCTGCGACGGCGGTGCCACGATCGCGATGGCGCTCAGTAGCAGCGCCATCGCGGCAGACAGGATCGAGGGTCGCTTCATGGCGGCGATTGTGAACGTTCACACTCACGGGGGTCAATACCTTGACATCATTCGCCCGAAACAACCGCGAAACCTTGACGTAGAACTTGTGACCGCTAACACTGCGGCTCGACATCGACTGATGTCGACCAATTCGTCAGGAGGTTCCCATGTCCGGAGTCTGGACCGGCCGCACCCGCCGACGAGGCCTGTGGGTCGGTGTCGCAACGTCCGCCCTGCTCGCGGTGGCCGCGGTCGCGTCCATGTCCGCCGCCGCGGCCGTGCCGCTCGCCGCCGCGGCCACGCCGACCACCCCGCCGGCGGCCTACCCGAACCCGGGGGTGATCACCGGTGACACCGGCGCGCACGATCCGTCCATCGTGAAGACCCCCGCCGGCGGATACCTCGCCGCCTACACCGGCGACAACCTGCTGCTGAAGACCTCTTCGGACCGCAGGGCGTTCCGCAACGCCGGCGCGGTCTTCCCGGGCGGCGCCGCCTGGACGCTGCCGTACACCGGGGGCGGCCGGAACCTGTGGGCGCCCGACATCTCATACCGCAACGGCCGGTATCACCTGTACTACTCGGCGTCCACGTTCGGCTCGAACCACTCGGCCATCTTCCTGGCCACCAGCACCACCGGCGCGTCCGGCTCGTGGACCAGCCAGGGCCTGGTCATCGAGTCGAACACCGCGGACGACTACAACGCGATCGACCCGAACCTGGTGGTGGACGCACAGGGCCGGTGGTTCCTGAGCTTCGGGTCGTTCTGGTCCGGGATCAAGCTCATCGCGCTCAACCCGGCCACCGGCAAGCGCTCCGACGGCACGATCCGGGCCATCGCCGGGCGCAACGGCGGGGCGATCGAGGCGCCGTACATCTTCCGGCACGGCTCGTACTACTACCTGTGGGTCTCCTTCGACCTCTGCTGCCGGGGCGCGTCCAGCACCTACCGGATCATGGTCGGCCGGTCGGCCGGCGTCACCGGGCCCTACGTGGACCGCAACGGTACGGCGATGACGGCGGGCGGCGGCACCCAGCTGCTCGCCACCCACGGCGGCATACACGGGCCCGGCCATCAGGCCGTCTTCGCCGACACCGACAGCGAGGTGCTGGTGTACCACTACTACGCGAACAGCGGTGCGGCGTACCTCGGCATCAACCTGATCGGCTACGACCAGGCCGGCTGGCCGTTCGTCTACTGACCGGGCGGCGCTGCAAATAACCTGCAAACACATTTGTCTTCACATTGACATCCGTCTGTGTTGTTCTGTAACAGGAAAGCGCTTGCTTCGGGCAAAGCGGGCGCGGGAGCCAGCAACACCTGCAGAAGCGCGGCTCCGCCGGCAGACGGCCGGCGGGCTGCCGGTGCCGGTCCGGGCGGCACCCCAACCGTCCTCGGGCGCCGCGATCCATCACGCGGTGACCACAGAATTCCAAGGAGACAACCATGCGCAAGAAGTTGCGCCACATCGTGCTGGGCGCTTCCGCCGGCGCGACCGCCCTCGCCCTCGCCGGTGCCGGCCTCGTCGCGACCAACGCGGCGTCCGCCGCCGAGACCGGCGCCGCCGCGGCACCGGTGAGCCCGCTCGCGGCCGTCGACCAGCTGGTCGGCTGGGCCACCCAGAACGGCGGCACCACCGGCGGCGGCAGCGCCGCGACGACAACGGTCACCAGCGCCTCGGCGCTGACCTCGGCGGTCGGCTCGACCTCCGCGGCGGTCATCCGGGTCTCCGGCACGATCTCCTGCTCCGGCATGCTGCGGGTGCGGTCCAACAAGACCATCATCGGCAACTCCGGCGCCGCGATCGTCGGCTGCGGGCTGAACATCAACGGCGACCGCAACGTCATCATCCGCAATCTCAGCTTCCGGAACTGGAATGACGACGCGATAAACGTGCAGACGTCGGCCACCAACATCTGGATCGACCACAACAGCTTCAGCAACGGCTACGACGGCGCGGTGGACATCAAGCGCGGCTCCGACTTCGTGACCGTGTCGTGGAACCGCGTCTTCAGCCACGACAAGTCCATGCTGCTGGGCCACAGCGACGACAACGCCGGCCAGGACACCGGGCACCTGCGGGTGACCTACCACCACAACTGGTTCGACGCGTCGACACAGCGTCACCCGCGGGTCCGCTTCGGCAACCCGGTGCACGTGTACAACAACTACTACTACCGGAACTCCGGCTACGGCGTCGCCTCCACCGAGGGTGCCGGCGTGCTGGTCGAGAACAACTCCTTCGAGAGCGTCTCCGACCCGTTCCACCTGGGCGAGGGCGACTCCGGACCCGGCACGCTGGTTGCCCGCGGCAACCAGCTGGTCGGCTCCGGCTCGGGCCAGACCGGCGGCAGCGTCAAGAGCATCCCGTACGCCTACCCGCTGGACGCCGCGAGCAGCGTCAAGTCGATCGTGACCGCGAACGCGGGTGCGGGCCGGATCTCGCTCTGATCCGGTCGACGGCCCGGTCCCCCGCCCCGCGCTGTCGCGGGAGCTACGGCGCGGAGCCGGTGGCCGCCTGGGCCGACAT